>NZ_JABBDZ010000012.1:0-107736 GCF_012847305.1 Devosia sp. MC1541 | reverse complement strand
CCCTCGTTGTCGAGAACCAGTCGCACGGCGCGTTCGCGGACCTCAGGGGAAAACTTGTTCGTCGTCTTGCTCATGATGCTCCATCCTACTCAAGAGTCGGAGCCTCCGGCAAACCCGGCGCGGTTCACAATGGCCGAAATGCGCGGCTCTAAGTGCGTTGTCAGCGTCGGTCAGTCTCGAGTCTTCGTTGTCCGCTTTAGGGAAGTTGATAGGGCAGCATCAAAGACCGGAGTTGGGGCCGTTTCTGACACTCTTATTCTTAGATTTGGCAGCGTGTCGGGTGTCCGCTTATGGGAAGTACCCTCGTGTGTCTTAACGACCGTAATGAGGGCGCAAAGCAGTCTTTTAGATATTCTTTGGCTCTCTAAGGCCTGATAAGCCAGTTCTCATGTTCGTCCGCTTTGGTGCGCCAAGCTTTTCCATTGATTTCATTGAAGTATTTGCTACTTCAGGGGGGCGAGCTTGGTGTCGCTAAAGCCCGCAAGGAGCCTTTATCGATCGATAGGCGCGGAAAGAATTTTGGCAGATCAATAAGTTGCTTCCTATGCGTTTGAGCCCCAATTCGACATCTGCTCGGGCTTAAGTGCCTAGTGACTAATTACAAATTTTAGCGCTAGAACGGCGTGTCAGCTCGTCTGTTATTTCTGACGACAGGCCCGGAGCGGGTGTTACCGCCCTGCGCCGAAGAGCACCGTGCGAACGGTCTTGAAAAGAATATAAATGTCTAGATCGAGCGACATATGCTTGATGTAATAGAGGTCGTAAGAAAGCTTTTCGATCTCTTCCGCATCGGTTGCCGCGTAGCCAGAGCGGACTTGTGCCCAGCCGGTTATGCCAGGCAGCACGAGGCAACGTAGCGCATATTTGGGCTCCAAAGATGCGCTGCTTTCGGCGACATATTCGGCGACGGGGCGCGGTCCGATCAGGCTCATATCGCCGCGTAAAATATTGTAAAGTTGCGGAAGTTCGTCAAAGCGCAGCTTCCGTAGCAGTTTGCACCCGGGAATAATTCGGCTGTCGGCGTGTGTTGTCGATCCACCCTCCGTACCATTGTACATGGTCCGGAACTTGTACATGCGGAAGCTTTGGCCTCGATAGCCGCGGCGATTTTGTACGAAGATCACGGGGAAGCCGTCCCGCAGGCCGATGTATAAAGCTACCAGCAGAGCGAGCGGGACTGTGACGGGCAAGCTCGCGAGCACCGCGACAATATCAAAGAGACGTTTGCAGCGGGCATAGAGCACTTGGCTCGAACTATAGGCGAGGTGCGAAACCTCAAAACTCGCAACCTCGAGCCGCCCCAATAGCGTCTCGCGATAGGCAGCCCAGGGCATGATGTCTATGCCGCGCAGATAACACGTCGCTAAGATTTTAGACCACGCTTCACTGTGGTGCGCTTGCGGATCAATGAGTAGGATCTCGGTCTCGTCGAGCGCATTGGGATCCGCATCAATAATGCGGATATTGCCCAGCTCGGACGCCACGGCGTCAGCTTGGTCAAAACGAGCAAGCGCAACATGCGCTCGTATTGTGCGCTGGAACCGCAAATTGGCGAAAGCCATGCCCAGGATAAGAATTGGCGTGGCGAGCAAAATCGCCTGGTAGCTGATCGGCAGGCGCAGGGCCGACAACAGTGTCACCGCAGTGGATAGCAACCCGACCGACACCAATGTCGCGGATAATATGGCCGCCGTATGTCGCCTTAGCCCGGTTAGAATGAGCGTGCACAAAACGGGCACGAGCATTAGGACAATGCTGGCTGTGCCGATATTGCTCCAGTCGCTCCGCCCGGCTCTGGTTACCGTTAGGATATAAGCGCAGGCCATAAGCAGCGCAGTGATAAGAGTTGGTGCCGCAAAACTTATCAACTCGCGGAGGTAGCGATTGCGGCGCATCCTGCCGCCCTGAGCAACAACATAGGAAAGATTGTGGCCGAGGGGGGCGGATGCGGAACTATTGCGGGAGTGCTGATCTGACATGCCAATTATTCCCACACCACATATCGTTGCTTGTCTTGCTCTGTCGGCTACACGATGGGGCATTGTCAACCCTGCTTCCCTCGGTTGGGCGCGCCTCTCCCTCACCGAGCGGAACGACAGGGGCGGTGGGTTCAAAATCATGTCTCAGCCTCCACCCTTGGCGCTGTGCGTGGAGTAATAATTTTCTGTGACAAACCGCGCGCCAATCCCAAAAGTCGCGTTTTCTGCAGGAAATGACGGTCAAAATTGTCGCGGGGCGCACGTGCTCCGGCCTCATAGGGCTCCCAAACATCGCACGAGATTGGCGCAGTTCCTATGCGTGCGCGACTAAATAGTGCTGGCGGATTTGCTCATTAAGAATACGAAATGTCATCGTACTGTCATGGAGTTACGTATGCGTCACTAGCCCCGGACGGCGGGGCGCCTCGCTAATCATATGAAGTTAAACGGGTTTGTTGGCGCCGGGATTCGGACTTTGTCGAAGGCTGTCAATCCCTGCGCCGCGCCGCGCGTTTAGGTTTTGTTAAAGCCTTCGTCGGCTGAGAATGCGATAATTCCCTAGGCTTTGTCATAGCCGATGAGAGGAATATCGACATGCGTCGCACGTCATCCATTGGTGCAGCTACCGTTGCTGCTATCGCACTTTCCCTGACCGGTGTTCTCGGCACTGTAGCTCAGGACGCTGCCATTTCGGGTACCACGCTCACCGTGTACACCCCTAACGAAGAAGGCATGCTGGAAAGCCTGATCCCAGTCTTTGAAGAAAAGACCGGCGTTCAGGTTCAGATCATCACCGCCGGCACCGGCGAGCTCTACCAGCGTATCCGCTCGGAAGCGTCGAACCCACAGGGCGACGTTCTGTTTGGCGGCGGCGCAGCACAGGCTGCAGCCCACACTGAATTCTGGGCTGAATATGTTTCGCCAAACAATGAATTCATGGTCGAAGCCGGCAAGAACGCCACTGGCTTCTTCACCCCATACCAGGCTGACGGCTCGAACCTTCTGGTCAACACCGAAGCGACCGCTGCAGCTGGCATTGAAATCAAGTCCTATGCAGACCTGTTGCAGCCAGAACTGAAGGGCAAGATTGCCTTCGGTGACCCAACAGCATCCTCGTCTGCATTCGCTCAGCTCACCAACATGCTCAAAGCTGTTGGCGGCGATTACGAGTCCGAAGCATCTTGGGAATTCGTTTCCAATCTCGTCACCCAGCTCAATGGCATCACCATCGGCTCGTCCAGCCAGGTTGCTAAGGACGTTGCAGCTGGCGAATACCTCGTTGGTCTGACCTACGAACCGCTTTCGCTCAACTTCGTCCTCTCGGGCGCGCCAGTCGAAATCGTCTACCCAGCAGAAGGCGCTGCCTTCCTGCCAGCAACGCTGCAGGTCATCAAGGGTGCACCAAACGAAGCTGCTGCTAAGGCATTCGTTGACTTCATCATCTCCGAAGAAGGCCAGACCATCCTTGCAGAAGAAACTGCAGGTCGTCCGCTTCGTGAAGGCGTCGTCAAGCCAGGTCTGCCAGCTCTGTCGGACATCCCGACCGTGCAGGAAGACGGCGCTTACGTAGCAGCGAACCGCGATGCGATCGTTGCCAAGTACCGCACGATCCTCGAAGCCAATTTCTAAGAACGTTTAACAACAAATAGGAGCAGCCCGGTGACCAGCATCGCGCTGCGCTCTCTGCGCAAAGAGTACAACGGCCAGGTCGCGATCCCAAATCTCGACCTGGACATTCATGAAGGTGAATTCTTCACGCTTCTTGGCCCCTCAGGCTGCGGCAAGACAACCTTGCTGCGCATGATCGCCGGTTTCAATTCCATTGAATCCGGGACGATCTCTTTTGACGATGTCGTCATCAATGATCGTTCGCCAGCGGCGCGAAACATCGGCATGGTGTTCCAGAGTTATGCCCTTTTCCCGCAGATGACTGCGGCGAAGAATGTTGCCTTCGGGCTGCAGACTCGCAAAGTCGAGAAGGCGGAGGCCGCTGAGCGTGTCTCCGTCGCCCTCAAGCAGGTCCACATGGACCATCTTGCGGATCGTCTGCCGGGCCAAATGTCGGGTGGTCAGCAACAGCGTGTGGCGCTTGCCCGTGCTCTGGTGATCAAGCCGGCTGTTCTGCTGATGGACGAACCGCTGTCCAACCTTGACGCCAAGCTGCGCGTTGAGATGCGTGACACCATTCGCGAAGCGCAGCGCGCTTCCAAAATTACCACCGTTTACGTCACCCACGACCAGGAAGAAGCCATGGCCGTGTCTGATCGTATCGCGGTGATGAACCAGGGTGTGGTGCAGCAGTGCGATACGCCCGCTGAAATCTACCGCAACCCGGCAAATCGCTTCGTGGCTGAGTTCATTGGCAAGACCAACCTTATCGAGCGCGAAATTGAAAAGCGCGGCGATCAGACCGTTGTCGATCTCGGCGACGGCGTTGTGCTGGACGTGACCAATCGCATCGATCCGGCGGCCACGGGCAAGGTCCAGATTTCGGTCCGCCCAGAGGCCGTGCACGTGGGCGACAATGGCTTGCCAGCCGAAGTGGTCGAAGAAACCTTCCTCGGCTCGCATTCGCAAATCCGTGCACGTCTGAGCACTGGCGAAACCGTAGAATTCCTTGAATTCTCGATCCGTGACGCGCTCTGGCAGCGTGGCGACAAGGTGTCCTTGGTCTTCAAGGACGACGTTTTGACCTATTTTGATGCCGTCACTGGCGTTTCGATCACGCGGAGCAAGTCCAAGTGAGCGCAACTCGGCAGAAGTTCGACGGTTGGACCACGGTCGCCGTCGTTCTCACCGCTGGCTATTTGTTGATGGTGATCTGGCCGTTGATGACGGTCATGTTCAACAGCTTCAGCGCCGACGGTGAGTTTTCACTGGCGGGCTTTGAGAAGTTCTTCTCCTCGCGCCTTTACTATTCCACCCTGTGGAACAGCGTTCTCGTTACGGTTTGCGTGACGGTTCTGGCGCTCGCCGTGGCTTTCCCGCTCGCCTATTTCATGACCATGTTCCGCGTCCGCGGTTCGGGCATCATCCAGATCCTTATTCTGGCCTCCATGATGTCGCCGCCGTTCATCGGCGCTTATTCTTGGATCCTCATGCTGGGCAACAACGGCATGGTGACCCAGCTCATCCAGGATGTATTCGGCGTCAAACCACCGAGCATCTATGGCTTCCCGGGCATCATTCTCGTGCTGACCCTGCAGCTTGTGCCGCTGATCTTCACCTATCTCATGGGTGCTTGGCGCACGGTCGACGTGTCGCTGCTCGAGGCGGCTGAAAGCATGGGTGTTACGGGGCTCCGTCGCGCCGTCCAAGTTATTGCGCCGCTGCTCTGGCCAACGGTTCTCGCGGGCTCGCTCTTGGTTTTCGTGCGTGCCTTTGCCGATTTCGGCACGCCAATGCTGATCGGGCAGGGCTTCCGGACGGTTCCAGTGTTGATCTATTCGTCCTTCGTCGGTGAAGTTTCGACCGACCAGAGCTTTGCCGCTTCGGTCGCCGTCATCGTCATCCTCGTGACCATGTCGATCTTTCTGTTCCAGAAATATCTGGCCAGCCGTCAGAAATTCTCGATGACGGCGATGCGCACCATCGAGCCAAAGCAGATCAAGGGTTGGGCAAACTTTGGCGTTCACGCCTATGTCTATTCCTTCCTCTTCCTCGCGCTCGCACCTTTGGTGGTGGTGGTCATTTCCTCCTTCCGCAACACCCTATACGGCCAGTTCGTCGATGGGTGGGGCTTTAAGAACTATGTCGGCTCGCAGCGGGATATCTGGCGCTACATCGGCAACACTTTTGGCATTGGCCTCACCGCCCTCGCCATTCTGGTGGTGATCGCTGTTCTGGTTGCCTATCTCGTTGTGCGTCGTAAAGGCTGGCTCAGCAATGTGCTCGATACCATGACCATGGTGCCTTATGTGGTGCCGGGCTTGGTTATCGGTATCGCGCTGATCACTGCGTTCTCGACCGGCCCGCTGATCCTCACCGGTTCGGCGCTGATCATGGTGCTGTCACTGACCATCCGTCGATTGCCCTATTCGGTGCGCTCGACGACCGCGCTCATGGGCCAGCTCAACCCAGCCATTGAAGAAGCGGCGATGAGCCTAGGCGCGTCCAAGTGGACAACCCTCACGCGCATCATCGTTCCGGCGCTCGGCCCGGGCATTCTCTCGGGCGCGGTTCTGAGCTGGGTGACCATCATTACTGAGCTTTCGACAACGCTCTTCCTTTACAACACCAGCACCCAGACCTTGGCGCTCGGCATCTATGCTGAGGTGATCCGTGGTCAGTTGGGCACGGCCGCAGCGCTCTCGACCATTCTACTGGTCCTGACCATGGCCTCACTCTTCCTGCTGATGAAGCTGGGGAATAAGGACATCAAGATCTAAGCCAAACGCTTATCGAGACTACAAAAACAAACCGGACCATCGCGAGGTGGCCCGGTTTTTTCTTGCGTCGATGCAGAGGGAATTAATCCCAAACGTCGGTCATAGCTTGCGCGACATAGTCGAGATGCGCCGTCATCGCGGCGCGTGCAGCGTCCGCATTCCCGGCCAAAACGGCATCTGCAATAGACACGTGGTCGGAAAGAATATGCGCTCGAACGGCGTCGATATCGCCAAGGTGCCGGTGAAACTGCTCGTCGACCGCTCCCGTCCGCGAGGCCCAAAGACCTTCCAGCGTTTCGCGCAAAACGCTATTGCCGGAAGCTTCAGCCAGCGTCATGTGCAAAGTACGGTCGCTGTCGGACGACCATTGCCCGGATGCTGTCTCTTCGCCCATGCGGATGAGCGTTTGCTTGAGACGTTCCCGACCGGCAGGAGAGATGCCTTGGCTGGCCAAGGCCGCCGCTTCCGGCTCTAAAAGACGTCGCACGGCCATAATTTCAACGGGCGATGCGCTCTGCTCGGGAAGATCGGTTTCGCGGGCCAAAGGCCCTTTAACGAAAGCGCCGACGCCAACACGCACCTCGACCAAACCGGCGACTTCCAGCGCGATCAGCGCTTCCCGCACTGTCGGGCGCGATACGCCCAGGCTTTGGGCCAAGTCGCGCTCTGAAGGCAGCTGTACGCCGGGCGCGACCGCGCCAGCCGCGATCTGATCGCGGATCTGATCGGCAATCTGGATATATAGTTTTCGGTTTGAAACGGCCTGTAGTTTCATGACCACCTCCACAACACACCATAGGCATTACCGGTCAACCTGTCTACTGGTCAGACCACTTGACAGGCGTACTAACATGTTACTATGGTCGGGGCAGGGATAGCTGAGGAGCCTCCCTGAGGAGGACATCACTGTGGCGCAAAATCCGGCTGGGAACGTGAACGCGACGCTTGTGCCGCTGGTCGAGATGACCGGTGTCGACAAGTCGTTTCCCGGCGTCCGCGCTCTCTCCAATGCGCAGTTTCAACTCTTGCCCGGTGAGGTTCATGCTCTCATGGGAGAGAATGGCGCGGGCAAGTCCACGCTGATGAAAATCCTTTCTGGCGTCTATTCTCGCGACGCTGGCAGCGTGCTTGTTAACGGCGCTCACACTAACATCAGCTCGCCGCGCGAGGCCCAGGCGAACGGCATTTCCATCATTCACCAAGAGCTGGCACTGATGCGCGATCTCACTGCTGCGCAGAACATTTTCATCGGTCGCGAGCCGCGCAAGTTCGGCATTCTCAATGAAGCCAAGCTCAACCGCGATGCCGCGGAAATTTTCGCGCAGATGAATTTGAAGCTTGAGCCAACGGTGAAGGTCGAAACTCTCACCATCGCCAAGCAGCAGATGATCGAGATTGCCAAAGCGCTGTCTTATCGCAGCAGTGTCCTCATCATGGACGAGCCGACCGCTGCGCTTAACGACGCCGAAATCGCCGAGCTGTTCGCCATCATCAATCGCCTTAAGGCGGACGGTGTTGGCATTGTTTACATCTCCCACAAGATGGATGAGATCAAGCGTATCTCCGACCGCGTCACCATTATGCGCGACGGCGAATATGTTGGCACTGTTCCGGCAGCTGACACACCGATCGAAACCATTATCTCCATGATGGTAGGGCGCGCGTTGACCAATGAGGCGTTGGTCATTCCGGACACGTCAAACGCGCCAGTGGCGCTCGATGTCCGAAACTTCTCTCGTGGTCGCGAAATCCGCGATGTCAGCTTTACCGTTCGCAAGGGCGAAATTCTCGGCTTTGCCGGGCTGATGGGCGCTGGCCGCACCGAGGTTGCACGCGCGATTTTCGGCGCGGATCGTCGTGACGGCGGCGAGGTCTATATCAACGGCAAGCGCATCACCATTAATTCTCCCAAGGACGCTGTCGAAGCGGGCATTGGGTATCTCTCCGAAGACAGAAAGTTCTTCGGTCTCGCCACCGGGATGGACGTGCGCAACAATATCGCTCTGGCCAGTCTTGGGCGCTTTACCCACGCGGGCGGCGTGCTCGATGAGGGCGGCATGGCGGAAGCGGCCAAGGGCTACATTCGCCAACTTGCCATCAAAACACCGAGCGACGGGCAAGAAGCGCGCCTGCTCTCGGGGGGCAATCAGCAAAAAGTGGTCATCGCCAAATGGCTGCTGCGTGATTGCGATGTGCTGATTTTTGACGAGCCCACGCGCGGCATCGACGTCGGTGCGAAATCTGAAATCTATAAATTACTCAATGCTTTGGCAGCGGAAGGCAAGGCGATCATCGTGATTTCCTCCGAGCTGCCGGAGATACTGCGCTTGGCCCATCGGATCGCTGTCATGTGTGAAGGTCGCCTCACGGGCATTCTTCCCGGTGGCGCGAGCCAAGAAGACATCATGCGCCTGGCAACCATGCGCGACGGCATGGAGCTCAAGCGCGCGGGCTAAGCACCGCGCCAATTGAGGGGGGAGAGACAAACTATGACAGACGCCGCCGTACCCGCACAGAAGTCAGGCATTCGCATTTCGGGCGCCTTCCATCGACTGCTCGCCTTCTCAGGGCTTCTTGCGCTGATTATTGTCTTCTCTTTGGCCTCGCCCAATTTCATGCAGACCCAGAATATTCTGGCCATTCTGCAAGCGACTTCGGTCAATGGTGTCCTCGCCATCGCCGCGACGTTGGTCATCATCACGGGCGGCATCGACCTATCGGTCGGAACGCTCATGACTTTCTGTGCCGTCATTGCGGGCGTCCTGCTCACCTATCTCGGCTTGCCCCTGCCCGTTGGCGTGGTTGGCGCCATTCTCGCTGGCACTTGCGCTGGTCTCGTCTCCGGCACAGTGATTGCCAAGCTCAAAGTACCACCCTTCATCGCTACCCTTGGCATGATGCTGATCCTAAAAGGCCTGTCGCTGGTCATCTCCGGCACGCGTCCAATCTATTTCAACGATACGCCCGGCTTCACCCAGATCGCGCAGGGCTCTTTGGTGGGCGCTGTCATCCCCGCACTGCCCATTCCCAATGGCGTGCTGGTGCTGTTTGCCGTTGCAATCGTCGCCGCCTTCGTGCTGAGCAAAACGGCCCTTGGCCGCTACACCTTTGCTTTGGGCTCAAACGAAGAAGCGGTGCGCCTCTCCGGCGTTAACGTCGATCGCTGGAAGATTGCCGTTTACGCTACGGCAGGTTCGATCTGTGGCGTGGCTGGCATTCTCATCGCTTCGCGCCTCAACTCAGCGCAGCCCGCTTTGGGGCAGGGGTATGAGCTGGACGCGATTGCGGCGGTGGTTATCGGGGGCACTTCGCTCTCTGGCGGCCGCGGCACGGTGCTCGGCACGCTCATCGGCGCGCTTATCATTTCAGTTTTGGCCAATGGCCTGCGCATCCTTTCGGTGGCGCAGGAATGGCAGACGGTTGTCACCGGCTGCATCATCATCTTGGCCGTCTATGCCGACATACTGCGCCGCCGCACCCTTTAGCGGCGACGCTTGTATCGCGCCCCAATCTGGGCGCTGACGACCGGCTCTTTTGAGCCAAGACGTGAACACTTGGGAGGAGAAACCCTATGCTTAGACGTACTCTGCTCGGCGCCATCAGCGCACTCGCACTTGTCAGCGCTTCCGGCGTGACCCTTGCGCAGGATCAATATGACATCGCG
The DNA here is from genome assembly GCF_012847305.1 of Devosia sp. MC1541. NCBI lineage: Bacteria > Pseudomonadati > Pseudomonadota > Alphaproteobacteria > Hyphomicrobiales > Devosiaceae > Devosia > Devosia sp. MC1541. Next base: position 97,705 of record NZ_JABBDZ010000012.1, on the reverse strand, counting down.
CTGGTCTCGAAAGGTTTCCAGCATCAGTTCTGGCAGGCCGTAAAGGCTGGCGCAGAAAAGGCTGGTGCAGAGCTTGGCGCGACCATCACCTTTGAAGGCCCAGAAAGCGAAAGCCAGGTTGACCGTCAGCTCGATCAGCTGGCTGCAGCCCTCTCGCGTAGCCCAGACGCTATCGGCTTTGCCGCTCTCGACAGCCAGGCCGCCGTGCCACTGCTCGAACAGGCTAAGGCTGCCAACATTCCGATCATCGCTTTTGACTCTGGCGTCGATAGCGACATCCCGCTGACCACTGCCACCACTGACAACCTTGCCGCTGCCGCTCTGGCTGCCGACAAAATGTCCGAACTCATCGGTGGCGAAGGCAAGATCGCTGTTGTCGGTCACGACCAGACCAGCGGCACCGGCATTCAGCGCGTTGAAGGCTTCGTCAACCGCATCAAGGAAGCCCATCCAAAGATCGAAATCGTCACCGTTCAATACGGCGGTGGTGACCATCTGCAGTCGACCGAAGTCACCAAGTCGATCCTGCTGGCAAACCCAGACCTCAAGGGCATTTTCGGCACCAATGAAGGCTCGGCCATTGGCGTTGCCAACGGCAAGCAGGAGTTGAACTCCCAGATCGTCGTCATTGGCTTTGACTCCGGTGCCGCGCAAAAGGGCTTCGTTCAGTCCGGTCTCGTCAACGGCGCGATCACCCAGAACCCTGTGGGCATTGGCTACGAAACCGTCGCCGCCGCGATCAAGGCACTGAAGGGCGAAACCCTGCCGAAGGTCATCGATACCGGCTTCTACTACTACGACAAGGACAACATGGCCGATCCAGAGATCGCAGCCGTTCTTTACGACTAAGATTGTTACGGGGGGCCGGACGAGGGACCGGCCCCTTTCCACTTCATCAGGACCAAAGACATGGCCGATATTTCAGGCAAAATCGTACTCATTACGGCGGCGGCTCAAGGCATTGGCGAAGCCTCCGCGCGGGCCTTCGCAGCGGCCGGGGCCAAGGTTATCGCCACCGATATCAATGCGGCCAAACTGGCTGAGCTCAACGGCACTCCAAATATCACGACGCGCGTCCTCAACGTCCTTTCGGATGCTGATATTGCCGCTGCAGTCGCCGAGATTGGCCATATCGACGTGCTCTTCAACTGCGCCGGTATCGTCCATTCCGGCTCGGTCCTGGAGATGAGCGACGCCGATCTCGATTTTGCGCTCGATCTCAATGTCCGCGCCCAAATCCGCACCATTCGCGCCATTCTGCCCCAGATGCTCGAGCGCAAAGACGGAGCGATCATCAATATGGCAACCGTCGCCTCATCCATCAAAGGCGTGCCCAACCGCGCCGCCTATTCCATTTCCAAGGCCGCCGTTATTGGCCTGACGAAATCCATTGCAGGCGACTACACCACGTCCAACATCCGCGTGAATGCGATCTGCCCCGGCACTGTCGAAAGCCCGAGCCTGCACGACCGTTGGCACGCTACAGGCGACTTCGAAGGGGCCAAAAAAGCCTTCATCGCGCGCCAGCCGATTGGCCGTATCGCCCAGCCGCAGGAGGTTGCTGATCTCGCCGTCTATCTCGCCGGTGCCACCTATACGACCGGACAAGTCCACATCATCGACGGCGGTTGGACGGGCTGACCCCACCTGCCCATCGCCACTCAAACTCAGAGCCCCACCTCTCCCTTTGGAGGAGAGGTCGCCGCTAAGCGGCGGGTGAGGGGGCCTTACTGGATCGGTGCACAATGAAGATCACATCGCTCTCTACTCATGATTTGCGGTTCCCCACTTCGGCCTCGCTCGACGGCTCGGATGCGATGAACCCCGATCCAGATTACTCCGCCGCCTATGTGGTGCTGGGCACCGATGGTGCGTTGGAAGGTCATGGCCTCACCTTCACCATCGGCCGCGGCAATGAAGTTGTGGTTGCCGCCATTAAGGCCCTCACCGATCGCGTCGTCGGGCTAGACCTTGCTTGGATTGCAGAAGACCCCGGTCGCTTCTGGCGCCATGTCACCGGCGATAGCCAGCTGCGCTGGATTGGCCCAGACAAGGGCGCGATGCATCTGGCAACCGGTGCGGTGGTCAACGCGGTCTGGGATCTTTTGGCCAAACAAGCCAATAAGCCGGTCTGGCTCTATGTCGCCGAGATGAGCCCGGAACAGCTCGTTTCCATCATTGATTTCCGCTACCTCACCGACGCCATCACCCCTGATGAAGCCCTTGCCATCTTCCGCAAGGCCGAGGCGGGGAAAGCCGAGCGCATCGCCACACTGCGTCAGGAAGGCTATGCGTGCTACACCACATCGGCAGGCTGGCTCGGCTATTCCAACGAAAAGCTCACACGCCTCGCCACCGAAGCGGTCGAAGCAGGCTTTAACCATATCAAAATGAAGGTTGGGCGCGACCTTGCCGACGATATTCGCCGCCTCGAAATCGTCCGCTCCATCATGGGGCCAGATCGCTATCTGATGATCGACGCCAATCAGGTTTGGGAAGTCGATCAGGCGATTTCATGGGTCAATGCGCTCCAGCGCTTCAATCCTTATTTCATCGAAGAGCCGACCAGCCCCGACGACGTCGAAGGCCATCGCAAAATCCGCGAAGCCATTGGCCCGGTCAAAGTCGCCACCGGCGAAATGTGCCAAAACCGCATTCTCTTCAAGCAGTTCATCACGCGCGAGGCCATTGATATCGTCCAGATTGACGCCTGCCGCATTGGTGGGCTCAATGAAGTGCTCTCGGTTCTGCTGATGGCTGCGAAATACGGCAAAGCCGTCTGGCCACACGCCGGTGGCGTTGGTCTTTGCGAATATGTGCAGCACCTCTCGATGATCGATTATCTCGTGGTCTCGGGCACCAAGGACGGGCGCGTGATCGAGTTCGTCGATCACCTGCACGAGCATTTCCTTGATCCCTGCGTCATCCAAAATGCGGCCTATATGCCGCCTGAACGCGCTGGGTTCTCCATCGAGATGAAGCCGTCCTCCATCGCAGAAAATACATTTCGGGGCGCATAATGGATCTCGGTCTTAAAGACAAAGTCGTCATCGTCACTGGCGGCGGCTCCGGCATTGGCGCTGCCATCAGCTTGGGTCTTGCCGAAGAAGGCGCCATCCCAGTCATTGTCGCGCGGTCGGATCTGTCGGCAGATTTCTCCGCCAAACTGTCAGCCCACGCCCCGAACTACGGCTTTGTCAAAACTGAACTCTCAGACGACGCCGCCTGCCAGCGCGCGATCGAAATCGTGGCGGAAAAATTTGGCCGCATCGACGGCCTCGTCAACAACGCCGGTTTTAATGACAATATCGGCCTTGAAGCGGGTCCTGCGGCCTTCCGCAAATCGCTCGATGCCAATCTCATCCACTATTACAACATGGCCCATTTCGCCCTGCCGTGGCTCCGGCTGTCCAAAGGCGCCATCGTCAATATCTCCTCCAAAACCGCAATCACGGGGCAGGGCAATACGTCCGCCTATGCCGCCGCCAAAGGTGCGCAACTGGCCATGACGCGCGAATGGGCGGCAGCCCTCTTGCCGGATGGCATTCGCGTTAATGCGGTTATTCCTGCCGAGGTGATGACGCCACTTTATCGCCGCTGGGTCGATAGTTTCGATAATCCCGAGCAAAAACTGGCGGATATCACCAAAGCCATTCCGCTTGAGCAGCGCATGACCACGTCTGAAGAAATTGCGGCCGACGTGGTTTTCCTCCTCTCCAATGCCAAGTCCGGGCACACCACCGGGCAATGGCATTTCGTTGATGGAGGCTACACCCATCTTGATCGGGCGCTCAGCGCGTCCTGATGGGAAATGCTCTTTCAGATCAATCAGTAGGCGGTTTCATCAGCTGCGGGAGGGCCTTCGCAAAAATGCTTGCATTCGCCCCCTCCGGCGTGTGACCAATCGCCCATTGATCAAGGAGAGAGTGATGATCGAACGTTTTGAAGCTGGCCCACGCATGAGCCAGGCTGTGTCCTACCCTGCATCGGGCAAGGTCGTTGTTTTGGCCGGCCAGGTTGGCAATCCAGCAACCGCCGATGTCGTTGAACAGACCAAGGAAGTTATCGCCAAGATCGATAGCCTTCTGGCCCAGGCTGGTGCAGACAAGACCCAGATCGTTTCGGCCACCATCTGGCTGCGCGACATTTCGGACTTCGCCAAGATGAACACCGTTTGGGACGCATGGGTCCCACAGGGCCACACCCCAGCCCGTGCTTGCGTGGAAGCAAAGCTGGCTCTGCCCGAGCTGCTGGTCGAAATTCAGGTTACTGCCGTCGTTCTCTAATAGACTAGAATTGGGCCGGCTTGTTCCGGCCCAATTTCTCTTTCTATTGGCGTCAGAGATATCTTCATTGCGCCAATAGTTTCTGATCCTCTTGGGGGAATTCCCTAGCCCGGCCGGCAGATGCTGCCTCAATTTGAGGGCGCTTCCCCCTCTCCATTTTTCATGTAAAGTACTAGTGTCGCTGATGTCAGCGCGCAGTTAAGTTGTGACCTAACGTCTCGGATGTTGGGCGCGCTGGCGGAGTAACTCTCCATCGCGCTGCCTATACATCTGTCAGGTAAAGAAAAAACGTTCTCAAATCTTCATTTAACGCATTGTTAAACATCGTTAAGTGTAAGTTTCGAAACGAAAAATTTATTGGTAAATGGCGCTTAGACAGGATTTGTTAGCATCTGCTTAACTGCGCTGATTAATATTTAGCGACAGAGGGTTCCGGGGTTTGGGTCGCTCGGCACTTTGGTGCGTTTAGACTATGTTCACGTATGGAAGGCCGGCAAAAATGCTGAGTGCGGCACGGCGCAGGCTCACAGTTAAGATATTAGCGTCCATTGGTATGGCGGCGTTTCTGGCTGCTTGTGCGACTACCTCTGAGCTGAAGCCCCATGAGCCGATGGTTATCGCTCCAGCACAGTCCATCGTTGTTCCCCCTCCGGGCGGCCCGGCGGTGGTCAGCGTGGTTCAGACGACCTACCCTAATGCCGTCAAACATGACATTTTCCTCGAAACCACAGCCCGCACGGCGGGCGAGAATAAGATCTCGGTTATTCGTTTCGTGGGTAAGGGGAGCGACGGGTCCGACGCTGGTTTGAGCGACATCCCGTTCACCCGTGTTAACCTCACCGAAGAGGCGCTGGCCGCTTGGCCCAATTCGGGCATGGCCGTATCGCCCTTCTTCGTCCAGAACAATTATGGCCCCTTCGGCTACGCGATTGCCAAGCCGAGTAATGGCGACGTCTGCATCTATGCTTGGCAGCGTATCGAAGCCACCTTGCGCCCCTCCGGCGCGGTGGATCGTGGCTCCATCAATGTCCGCCTTCAACTGTGCCGTCGTGGCGTCACGGAAGCGCAATTGCTCGAAGTTATGTATCAGCTGCGCCTGAACACCGGGGTGTTCCCTCCTGGCAAGGCCCCTATGCAGATTGGTGCCACCCTGTCGCCTATTCGGCCTCTGGGTGTTCAAGGCTTTGCCGAGGTCATTCCGACCACGCGTCCTGCCGCGCGGGCACCGACCGCTGCGCCAGCACTCCAGCCGGCGGCAACGACACGACCTATTGTGCCGTCAATTTCTGGGCCAATTGTGCCAAGCCCAACCGATAGACCAAGTGGCGTCGGGCCAATGGTGCCGCGTCCACCTTCTGGGACATCGGCCACTGGTTCGACTAACACAGCGCCATCCGCGCCGAGCGTGTTCGTCCCATCCCCTCCAGCAAGCACTCGATAGAGTCTGTGAGAGCGCAGGAGACTAAAATTTCGAAGGCCCTCACAATTTTTGCATGGCTGGCAATCGCGATTGCCACGCTAGCGCTCATTGCCATCCCGGTGAGTCTACAAGTTCACCTGATCATGGCAGTGCTGCTCCTGTCGGCTATGCTGGTCATCAAGCTTCTGGACCTTGGGGGCAATTGGCGGCTGCTGCTGCTGACCTTCGGTACGATCATTGTGCTGCGCTATGCCTATTGGCGCACAACCAGCACCATCCCGCCCTATTATGAGATCGCCGACTTTATTCCCGGCCTGATCCTGTATCTGGCTGAGATGTACTGCATCGTCATGCTGTTCTTGAGCTTGTTTGTCGTGCTCAAGCCCATTCCGCCACGCGGCTCAGTCCGTCTTGGACCCAATGATCGTGTACCAACGGTCGATATCTTCATCCCCACATACAATGAAGATTATGAGTTGTTGGCGGGCACTTTGGCCGCTGCCAAGGCCATCGACTATCCAGCAGACAAAATGACCGTCTGGCTGCTCGATGATGGTGCCACCGATGCCAAGCGCTCGCATCCCGATCCAGAACTCGCCGCTGTTGCCCAAGAACGCTACACCCAGCTGCGCGCCTTGTGCGAGGAGCTCGGCGTGTCCTATCTGGCGCGTCCAGCCAACGAGCACGCTAAAGCTGGCAATCTGAACTACGGTCTGTCGCAGTCTAAAGGCGAATTCGTCGCTGTCTTTGACGCTGACCACGCGCCAGCGCGAGACTTCCTTCAGGAAACCGTCCCGTATTTCGATCGTGATCAGCGTCTCTTCCTGGTGCAGACCCCACACTTCTTCCTCAATCCAGATCCGCTTGAGCGTAACCTGCGCACCTTTGAGGTGATGCCGTCGGAGAACGAAATGTTCTACGGCATCATTCAGCGCGGTCTTGATCGCTGGAATGCGTCGTTCTTCTGTGGTTCAGCAGCGCTGCTGCGCCGTGAAGCGCTTGAACATACCAACGGCTTTTCGGGTCGCTCGATCACGGAAGACTGTGAGACTGCCATTGAGCTGCACAGCCGTGGCTGGAACTCGATCTACATCGATCGTCCGCTGGTTGCGGGCCTGCAGCCGGCAACTTTCGCCAGCTTCATTGGGCAGCGCACCCGTTGGGCGCAAGGCATGATGCAGATCATGTTGTTCAGCTTCCCGCTGTTCAAGCGCGGTCTAAAGATCGAGCAGCGCATCAGCTACATGTCTTCGACCATGTTCTGGCTCTTCCCGCTGTCGCGCATGATCTTCTTGTTCGCGCCATTCTGCTATCTCTTCCTTGATCTGCAGATATTCACCGCTTCTGCCGGTGAGTTCACCGCCTATACGCTGACCTATTTCATCGTGAACTTGGTCATGCAGAACTCGCTCTTTGGGCGCTGGCGCTGGCCGTGGATTTCCGAGCTCTACGAGTATATTCAGTCGGTGCACCTGTTCGGCGCGCTGCTGTCGGTGGTGCGCAATCCATCCAAGCCTTCGTTCAAGGTCACGTCCAAGGATGAAAGCGTCGATGTCTCGCGCTTGTCCGAGCTGTCGCGTCCCTTCTACATCATCTTTGTTGTGCTCGTCGCCGCACTGGCAATGACCATCTACAAGATCACCACACAGCCCTATCAGGCCGAAGTGACCATGGTGGTGGGCAGCTGGAACATCTTCAATCTCATTATCGCCGGTTGCGCTTTGGGCGTAGTTGCCGAGCGCCGCGAACAGCGCGCCAGCCGCCGCATCAATGTTGATCGGCGCTGCGAAGTCCAAGGTACCGATGGCACATGGCTGCGTGGCAATATCATCAACGTCTCGACCGGTGGCCTTGCCATACGTTTACCCAATTCCTCGGGCTTGGGCAGAGGCGCTGGTGCGGTGGTGCGGTTCACCCCTCTCTCGCAAAGTGAAGCGCGAGAGCTCCACATCTTCGTGGCGTCGACAAAATCTGAAGGCAAAGCGGTGGTGTTGGGTGCGCGCTATATGCCCAAGTCCGGCAAGGACTATGAGCTTATTGCAGATTTGCTCTACGCAAACTCTGGCACTTGGCTGCAGCGTCAGAAGCAGCGCCAAATCAATATTGGCCTCATTCGCGGCACTCTGCGCTTTGTCGGCATGGCGCTTTATCAAACTGGACGCGGTCTAGGCTATCTGTTGCGGTTTGGGTCGAGCAGGACAAATCCATGAAAAAGCTCATCCTCCTCACCACGGCGCTCCTGACCTCCACCTTGCTCTCAGTTGGGGCGCAGGCGCAGTTCGACATGTCGCCGGAAAGCGATCGTGTCGTTGCAGCACCAAGCCCTGCCGTGCCGCTCCCAGCGACCAGCACGGATGCTGTTCCCGCACCGGTCAATGTCAGCTTTTCGCGTCCCATTCTGCCAGAACGCACGTTCAATTTGGCAGGCGAAGAAGTGCGCCGTTCTGTTGTCGTCTATCTGACGGCTGAACAGGCCGCGGCCCCAGCCACGCTCGATCTGGCCTATCTCAATGCGGTTGTTGTCGCCCCTGAGAACAGTTCGGTGAAGCTGCGCATCAACTCGGTTGAAATCGCCCAGTCCCCCATTGCCTCGCCCTCCCAGCCGAGCGCACTGAGCTTTGCTGTGCCGCAAGGCATTCTGCGTCCGGGTCCAAACGTCATTGAATTTGCCGCCAGCCAGCGTCACCGCACTGACTGCACCATCGCCTCGACCTATGAGTTGTGGACCGATATCGAAAGCACCAGTGCACGTCTGCGCTTTGAGGGTGCCAACGTCGGCGTCATCCGCCAATTGTCCGATCTCGGCGCTGTGGGTGTCGATGAGAACGGCACGACGACCCTCCGCGTTATCACAGCGGATCATACTGATAGTCGTGCCCGCACGGCGCTCTTGCGTCTGACCCAGCAATTGTCGCTGGCCATGCGCGTGCCAAGCTTGAAGGTCGAACGCGCCACCGAGCTTTCAGCCCAAGCACGCCCCGGCGTTCTCGATGTTGTGGTTATGCCTGCCGAACGACTGCCTAGCGCGGTTGCCGGCGCAGCACCTCAGGCGACGACCGGTCCCGTTGCCGCAATGATTGCGGTGCAAAGCCAGGCCAATACGCTGGTTGTCTCCGGGCCGGATTGGCAGGCGATCGAACGAGCTGGCGAAGCCATCGCGATCGCGGCGCCCGGCGGCGCCAGCCGTCCGCGCATCGACTTGGCGACACCGCATCCGCGCCTTGAAGGTGGCATGGAAATCTCGCTGAGCGAATTGGGCGTCGAAACCATTGAGTTCAATGGGCGCAATTTCTCGACCAGCTTGCAGTTTGATCTACCGGCAGACTTCTACGCCTACCGCTACGGTACGCTCGATCTGGTCCTTGATGCGGCGTTCTCGGCCGATGTGGAGCCGGAGAGCGAGATCAATATCTACACCAATGGCCAGATCGCCTCGGCCACGCCTTTGCTGCGCACCGATAGCGGCATCCTGCGTAATACGGTCATGCGGATACCCATGACCAATATGCGCCCAGGCCGAAACGTCGTCGACATCAGGGTCAATCTGTTGACGGCCTCCGATGCGGTCTGCCAGCCAGGCTGGACCGGCCAGGCCCCCACGCGTTTCGTTCTGTCCAATTCCACGCTCCTGCGCATGCCAGAGTTTGCGCGCGCTGCCAGCTTGCCAAATCTTGAAGTCTTCACCGGACTTGGCTGGCCCTATTCCGAGCAGCCCACAGTCCCGGTTGTGGTCAGCGATGGCGAAACCGATCTCACCGCAGCCATGCAGCTTCTCGGCCGCGTGGCCGCTGCCGCCGACACGATCTTGCCGGTTGAGGTTATGTCCCAGTCGGCGCTGACCCCCGACAAAAACGCTATTCTTGTCATGCCGCTTAGCGCCATGCCCGTATCCATTTCCGGTCGCACCGGCATTTCGGGCGTATCGGCTCCGGCCCAATCGCCCAATGAGCGGGCGCTCGATCAGTTCGCGACCCCGCAAGCCGAAACCTCGGCTTGGCGCCGCCCTGCCGATTGGCTATCGCAACGCTTGGGTCTGAACTTGGATGACCTGCGCATCCGCGCCCTTGATAACGGCCCGCGCACCATTTCCGCCAATTCTGCTGCGCTCTCCCAAGTGCGTCAGCCAGAGGGTGGCATTTGGACGGTGCTGACGGCCGCCGATAGCGCGGTCCTGCTCGAAGGCTCTGAGCGGATGTTGGTCGTTGACAACTGGCGAAAAATTTCTGGCCGCATCAGTGAAGTGGCCCGCAATGCCGATGGTGTCCAAGTCGTTCCGTCGAGCAATCACACCCTTGTGAACACGCAGCCATTTTCTTTCGCTAACATGCGCCTTGTCGCTGCGAACTGGTTCTCTGGCAATATTCTGTTCTTTGCCGTGGCAATCATGGCCATGGGCGTCTTGCTCATGTTCGCAACGTCGTTTGTTCTGAATGCCGTAGGACGCCGAGAATGAAGTGTCTGCCGCTCGTTGTTCTGGCTTTTCTAGGACTTGCTGTCATGCCAGCCGTCGCTAAAAGCCCACAAATCCACGCCGACGAATGGCGCCTGTATCTCGATAGTTATGTCGAGCAGAACGGCCGCGTCATTGATCGCGCCAATGGCAGTATCAGCCATAGCGAAGGGCAGGGCTATGGCATGATCTTGGCGGTCCTCGCCGATGATCGCGCCAGCTTTGAACGGATTTGGTCCTTCACCGATACCGAGTTGCTGATCCGCAATGATGGCCTGGCTGCATGGCGCTGGGAGCCGACCGCCGATCCGCATGTCTCGGACACCAATAATGCCACCGATGGCGATATTCTGATCGCTTATGGTCTGCTGCTCGCCGCTGAGCAGTGGTCGGACGACGCCTATCGCCAACGTGCGCTCGCCATCATACAAACGGTCGGCCGCACGATGATTGTGCCGAGTGAGGCCGGTCCTGCCATCTTGCCGGGTCAATATGGCTTTATCCCTGAGGACGGTTCGTCTCCGATCCTAAACCCGTCCTATTGGGTGTTTGAGGCGCTTGATCTCTTTGCCAAGGTCGATAGCTCCACCGATTGGGCCGCAATCTCCAAGGCTGGTCTTGATATCCTGCGCCGTGCCGCGGTGAGCAAAGCCGGTGTTCCCGGCGATTGGATCCAGCTAAAAAATGGTGGGGTGGTGCACGCACCCAACCATCCGGCTGAGTTTGGTTACAACAATATCCGTATCCCGCTCTATCTGATCCGCGCTGGTGCCAATCCCGGTTTTCTCGGCCCCATTCGACGCAGTGCGACAGGGGACACGCTGAATAAAATCAACGTCATTAATGGAGCGGCTGTGGAGCCAATTGGCGAGCCAGGCTATCGACTGATCGTTGCCGCCATTGATTGCGTGACAGCGCGCAAACCCATTCCGGTCGAATTACGCAGTTTGCAGGCAACCAGCTACTACGCTTCGACATTACAGTTGTTGCTGCTCGATCATTTGCGCCGCAATGAACCCTTATGCCTGGGCGGAGGCTATTGATGCGTTTTACTATTCCGCTTGTCATTATCGGGCTCATCGGCGGCGTTAGCTATGCTGTCGTGGCCGAGCAGGGCAAGCAGCGCCTCCCGCATGCCGATACACCCGTCCAAACTGTCGTTGCCCAAGCCGAGCCTGTGCCAATGCCACAGCCGAGCGCCGCCCCGGTCCCGCAAGGTCCGAAGGTCGATGAAACGGCATTGCGCTATTTCGCTCAGCAGGGCGACACCGAGCGCATGAACCGCGAAATCGAGCGTCTGCGCGCGCTTTATCCCAATTGGGAGCCGCCCGCAGACCCCTTGGCTCAAGACTTCTCACCAGATCGCGATATTCTTCGCATGTGGGAGCTGTTTAACGCTGGCGATTACGCGGGCACACGCGCCGCCATTGTCGCGCGTCAGGCGACCGATCCAAGTTTCGAGCCAACCCCGGACTTGCTCAAAGAGCTCAATCTGGCCGAGGCGCAGGTCAAGCTGCGCAACGCGTCCGATGTCGGTGAGCACCAGATTGTCATCACCGTGGCGGCCAATACCCCAGAGCTTTTGACCTGCGAGCGCATCGACAATCTTTGGCGCCTAGCTGATGCCTTTGTCGCCACCGATGCCGATGACCGCGCCATCGACGCCTATAAATACATTCTCACCAATTGCACATCTGCCGAAGAGCGCCTGTCGACCATTCAAAAAGCCAAGGCGCATTTTGACATTGCTCAGTTGAGCCCCCTTTTCGAGCTCGAAAAGAAGGACGCCAACGGCGTTGGCGAGTTTGAACCGCTGCGCCTTGATCTGGCCCGTGCGGCCATCGCCTCTTCGCTGGAAGTCGGCGGCGTACCGGTCTCGCCCGCCGACGTGGCTTTCTTTGAACGCTCTATAAATGAGCAATCCTCGGCAGAAGACCTGCGTCTCTTTGGCTTCTACAAGCTCGAACGCGCCCGCCCGAACGAAGCGCGCCGTCTGTTTGAACAGGCGCTCGAAAAAGACCCCTCAGAAGCGTCGGCCCAAGCGCTCGCCGCGGCTCTCTTGCAATTGCGCGATTATCGCGTCGCCGAGGAAATCCTCGCGCCCTATTCCGATCTCAGCGATGAGATGTCGGCCATGTATCTCGACGCCGTAGCTGCAGTGCTGTCGCTCGAACCCCGCGTGTCGCTCGATAGTGATGCTCTTGGACGCATGGTTGATGCCATTTCCTCGACCCGCAATGCCAATGCGGCGCAGGAAATGGGCTGGTATGCCTATGGTTTTGATCAGGTCACGACAGCCATCGAGTGGTTCACCCTCTCGCTGCGCTGGCAGCCAGATCTCGAAAAAGCCGCTTATGGTCTGCTCGTTGCCTCCAATGCTGCCGGCGACCTCAATACGGTTCAGGCGATCAAGGCCCAATGGGGCAACCGTTCTGAGCGCATTGCCGCATTCCCGCGCGTCGTCGACGGTTCGCGCCCCGATACGCAAACGGCGCCGGTACAGGACGTCGTCGCCAAACCGGTCGCTGCGCGTCCTGCCGCAACCCCAAGTTCTGCGCCGCGCACCGCTGCGTCTGGCACGTCCGGCTCCGGTGGTGGAGGCTCTCGCTCCTGTCAGAACCCAGTGCCTGCGGCGTCCCTTTCCCCCGGTGCAGCGCTTAGTCAGGCGTGGTGCCTGATGGGCCTCAACCGTCCGGCGCAAGCCGCTGAAGCCTTTGCACGCGCGCTCCAGTCTTCCGCTGCTGCCACACGCAGCGATGCCGCTTATGGTCAGTCGCTGGCCTATATGCGTATGGGACTGCCCGATAATGCCGCCGTTGCCGCCGCCTCAGCGCCGCTTCCAAGTGCCCGCGCTGTCGAGCTCGAAATCGGCATCATGACGCAAAAGGCCCAAACCGCTTATGCGGCGGGCGACTATGTCAAAGCGATTGAATATCTCAACCTGCGTGGCCAATACGCTCCAGAGCGCAATGACCTTCTGACCCTGCGTGCCTGGAGCTACTACCACATGAAGCTCTACCGCGAAGCGCGCCGCATTTTCAAAGCGGTGGCAGCCACAGGCTTTGGCGACGCTTCCGAGGGCCTACGTCTGTCTGAACAAGCCCTTATGATCTACTAGTTCGAGCGCAATTGCGTCTCGATCACTGTCACCCCCGCCTCCGCGCACAGCTGCCGGATTGCAGGGGGGCAGGCGTCCGTGATGAAGCTATGCGCTTGGCTCAAATGCCCAATTCTCACCGGCGCAGTGCGGGTGAACTTGGTCGAGTCGGACACCACGATGACATGGCGCGCATTGGCGATAATGGCTTGCGCGACCTTCACCTCACGATAGTCGAAGTCCAAGAGCGAACCGTCGCTATCGATGGCCGAAACGCCGATGACGGCAAAGTCGACTTTAAACTGACGGATAAAGTCGACCGCCGCTTCCCCCACGATGCCGCCGTCGGACGGGCGAACCACGCCACTGGCGATCACCACTTCAATGCTGGGCACAACCCGCAAGCGGTTGGCTACGTTGATATTATTGGTAATCACCATCAGCCCGCGATGCTCGCTCAGCGCTTGGCTCACGGCTTCGGTGGTCGTACCAATATTGATCAGCAGCGACGCATTGTCGGGAATGAGCTTAGCAGCAGCCTCCCCGATAGCGCGCTTTTCATTGGTCGCGATTTGTCGCCGCGCCTCATATTCAACATTCTCAACGCCTGAAGGGTGCATCGCCCCGCCATGAGTGCGCTTGAGCGAGCCTCTGTCACACAGAATATTGAGGTCTTTGCGGATCGTTTGAGGAGTCACGCCAAACGCTGCGACGAGGCTTTCAACGGTCACTTCACCCAGCTCGCGCGCGAGTTCTACAATTTTCGCTTGTCGCAGTGAGGGTGTCATCGGCGTGGTGTCCTTCTTTCGTTTTCTCCTTAAACGAAACCAACCGCTCCGTTAAGTCGATCTGTGCTTGCTCTCCTCTTCAGGTCATGAAATCCTAGTACTAGGAGGATGTTGAAATGACCGAAGTTGCGCACCGAATAGCTGTGTCTACATGGTCGCTCCATCGGCTGTTGGGCACCACCTATCCCCACGACCTCGATAGTAATGAGGTTACGGGGATGGCCGAAACATATGGTTCGGGCACCGAAACATTGCTCGGCCTGCCTTCGGTACTTGCCAATCATGGTTATAACCGGCTCGAGATTGTTTCATTTCATTTGCGCAGCCGAGACCCCATCTACCTTGCTGAATTGCGCGATCAGCTCAACATCGCCAAGGTCACGTTACAAACCCTGCTCATTGATGCAGGCGACATGACCGACCCAATCCATCACCAGCGCGATACCAATTGGATTGCCGGATGGGTGGAAGTGGCCAATGCTTTGGGCGCGCAAAACGCACGCGTCATTGCAGGTAAGCAAAAGCCTCGCCCCGAAACATTGGCGGCCTCATTGGCAGGCTTCAAAAATCTTCTCAAAGCCAACAGCGGCGAGACGCGCATCGTCACCGAGAACTGGTACGATCTGCTTTCAACGCCAGAAAGCGTCCACACGCTTCTCGATCGGCTGGATGGCCGTGTTGGCCTCTTGGCAGACTTCGGCAATTTTACTGGCCCCAATAAATACGCCGAACTCAAATCCATCTTCCCACGCGCAGAGTTGTGTCACGCCAAGGCCGATTTCATCGATGGCGTGCTCAATCAAGACGACTACGCTCAGTGCATCTCAATTGCTGAGGCAGCGCGATATCAGGGGCGCTATACACTCATCTTCGATGCGCGTGAGCCTTCGGAATGGCACGGCCTTGCTAAAGAGCGCGATTTCATCCTTTCCAGGTTGGAATGAGCGACAGTCATGGTACCGCCACATAGGGTTTTACCTGCCGCAGCCCAGAACCAGTGGATGGATGGGGCCCTGAGGGACGCAGTGCGTATCTTTGATCACCAGCCCTTCGGGATGATGCTGATCGAGGCAAGCGGTGCCATCGTGCATGCCAATCCCGCCTGTGCCGGCCTCCTGGGCCGTCAGTCATCAGATATGGAGGGTCGGAACCTGTCCGATCTCGTCCATCCCACTGACGATACCGCGCTAGGCCTACAGTTCGAGAGCTTGGTGCGCGGGGAAATATCGTCCCTGCATGGAGAACATCGCCTCAGCCACGCCGACGCCAACCCGATATGGGTGCTGGTCGCCGCACAGCGCTTTGAGGCGACATCTAAGGTGGCGTTGTTCATCCTGCAGCTCGCCAGTATCGACGTACAGAAAAAGGCCGAAGAAGCCCTCATCTATACCGAAAAGCGTTGGCGCTTTGCCCTCCAGAGCGCCCGTCAGGGCGTCTGGGACTATGACTACCGTACTGCCAGCATTTTCTATTCCGCCGCTTGGCGTCTGATGCGCGGCCTTGGTCCGGACGAATGGGTCGACGGCGCCACGGCTGCTTGGCATTCCCGCATTCACCCGGACGATCTGCCTGCGGTGAAAGCCAATATCGACCGTCAGGCTCAGAGCGATGAAACTTTCCAGGGCCTCGAATATCGTGAGCGCCGAAAGGACGGCTCCTATGTCTGGATTCTCAGCCGCGGTCGGGCCGTCGAATGGGATGAGGCCGGCGAGCCGCTGCGGACCATCGGTACTGATACCGACATCACCCATATCAAGATGGTCGAGCAGGAACTGGCTGAGGAAAAGGAGCGCCTGCGCATCATATTGGCCTCGGTGGCCGATGGCATGATCTCGGCCGATGCCGAAGGGCGGGTGGACTTCATGAACGCCGCTGCAGAGCATCTCACCGGCATTAGCGCTGCGGAAGCGCGCGGCCTGCCCGTAGGCGACGTGCTCAACCTCCAGGATCACGCCAGTGGTATGAAGATGGAATGCCCGGTGCAGGCCTGCCTTAAACCAGGCGCGGCCATCCGGGTGGAAGACGATGCCGAGCTCATCGGAACTGACGGCACGCCCCGCGAAATCCGCTGCACCGCCGCCCCCGTCATCGGTAGTGCCGATCAAGTCATTGGTGCCGTGCTGATTTTCCAGGATGTAACGCATAGTCGCACGCTGCAGCGCCAGCTGGCCCATACTGCCAGCCACGCCCCACTGACCGATCTCACCAATCGCGCCGCCTTCGAGAAGGCGCTGGCCCGGTCGATTATTGCAGCGCGTGAGACCGAAAAACCGTCCTGCCTGATCTTCATTGACCTCGACCATTTCAAGCCGGTCAATGACACGGCCGGACACGCCGCCGGTGATGCGCTGCTGAAGATGGTCGCCAAGACCATTCGCGATTGCTGCCGGACCCATGACACAGTGGCACGCATTGGCGGCGACGAGTTCGCCATCATCCTCAATGGCTGCTCAAGGGAAAACGGCCTGCGGGTCGGCGAGAAGATCATCCGCGCCATCACAGCGCTTGCCTTTGAATGGTCAGGGCAGGTCCATCGTGTTTCAGCCAGCGCCGGTCTGACACTCATCACTTCGGGTCCCGCATCGGTGCTTGGCTTCATGGGCGAAGCCGATGCCGTCTGCTACGCGGCGAAGGCCGAGGGACGGGGCCGTATCGTCTGCTATGAGGACGGTTTGCCCGCTCAGCCGTAATAGACCGAGATCAACTGCCCGCCAATTTCGTGCACATTGATATCCATTTCATAAATGGGGTTGAGCACTTCCGGCTTGATGATCTCTTTGACCGTCCCCTGAGCGGCGACCTTGCCCAGCTTCATGGCGACGATATGGTCTGAGTACCAAGAGGCGAAGTTGATGTCGTGCAACACTAAAACTACTGTTTTGCCAAGGTCATCAGCGGCCTGACGCATTAGCTTCATCATGCCCATGGCATGCTTCATATCGAGATTATTCAGCGGTTCGTCGAGCAGCACATAGTCCGTGTCCTGCGCCAAAACCATCGCCACAAAAGCACGCTGCCGTTGGCCACCAGAAAGTTCATCAAGGAAACGCCCTGAGAGTGCCTCTAGGTCCAAGTACTTGATTGCGCGGTCAATATGCTCTTTGTCCTGCACATTAAGCCGCCCCTTGGAATGCGGATAACGTCCGAATGACACTAGGTCATGAACGGTCAGGCGCGCCGTCATGTGGTTGTCCTGGCGGAGGATCGAGAGCCGCTTTGCCAGATCATCGCTCTTGGCCGTGGTCACGTCCAATCCGCCGATCGTCACGCTGCCTTTGTCCATCGCCATCAGGCGCGAAACCATGGACAGAAGTGTCGACTTACCCGCCCCATTGGGGCCGATGATGGAGGTCACGCCACCCTGTGGCAGCTCCAGTGTAACGCCGTCGACGACGCAGCTAGAGCCGTAATTCTTGGTGACTTCCGACGTAATAATCATCGGGCGGATCTCCTCAGCACGAGGGCAATAAAGACAACACCACCAAGGAATTCGATGATGATCGAAAGTGCAGTGTCAAATGCGAATACGCGTTCGAGCAGGGTCTGCCCGCCCACCAGAGCAATTATCCCAAGCAGCACCGAAGCGGGAAGCACAAAGCGGTGAAGTGAATTGCCAATGAGCGAGTGCGCAAGCGTCACAACCAGCAGCCCGAAGAAGGTGACGGGGCCGACAAGTGCGGTCGAAACCGAGACGAGGATCGACACTAATACGAGGATGATGGCGATGGTGCGCTTATAGTCCACGCCCAGATTGATAGCGTGCGCGCGGCCCAGATTGAGCACGTCATAGACATGCATCATGCGGAAGCCGACCACACTGACGACGCCGACGATGACGCAGGAAATGCCCAGAAGCGCAGGATCAGTCGTCGAGAAGCTGGCGAACAGCGTGTCCTGCAAGACGTTGAATGCGCCCGGATCCATCATGCGCTGCATGAGATTTGCAAAGGATCTGAACAGCGTACCGAAAATTATCCCAACCAGAACCAAGAGGTGCAGGCTTCTCTCTTCGCCGAGGAACAACCAACGGAAGAGCAGGCCGGAGAAAGTGACCATTGCGACGAGCGAGAAGATGAACTGCAACTCGCTTGAGATCGATGTCAGAGCGCCGACGCCGAGGAAGAAGACAATCGAGGTTTTGATCAGCACGTAAAGCGCGTCAAAGCCCATGATTGAGGGGGTCAAAATTCGGTTATTGGTCACTGTCTGGAACAGCACGGTCGAGACGGCAACCGCATAGGCCACCAACACGAGACCGAGCAGCTTCTTGCCGCGGAACGGCAAGATGAAGCTCCAGCTGCCTTTAGCCCCAAGGGTCATGAACAGCACAACGGACGCAACGGCAAGAACCGAAAGAATAATAAGGACCCAGGCAGGCCGCGAGAGCCGCGCTAGGGGATTGGTCGACATGGCAGCGGTGCTCATTTTGCACCTCGCGGCGTCCGGAGCAGCAGGTAGAGGAACAACACTGCGCCAACCACACCCATAACCACTGAGATTGGGATTTCGTAGGGATAGCGGATGATGCGCCCGACGATATCGCAGGCCAGCACCATGCCCGCGCCGCCAATAGCGACCCACGGCACCGTGCGGCGCATATTATCGCCGATCAGCATGCTCACAAGGTTCGGAACAATCAGCCCAAGGAAGGGAATTGACCCGACCGAGACGAGGACCACGGCGCTCACCACCGAAACAATCAGCAGGCCGAGGAACATCACATGCCTATAGTTGAGCCCAAGATTGGTGGTAAAATCCTTGCCCATGCCTGCTACGGTGAACCGATCTGCGGCGATGTAAGCGAGAACGCATCCGGCCAACCCGAACCACAACAGTTCATAGCGGCCACGGATCACGCCGGAGAAATCGCCCATGTTCCACGCCAGTAGCGAGCCCATGAGATTGGCGCGATAGGCGATAAAGGCGCCAAGCGCGCCAATAATGCCACCGAGCATTATGCCCACCAGCGGTACTAGCAGCACATCGCGCAGTGGTATGGCGCGCAAGACACGCAAGAAGAGAGCCGTGCCCCCCAGTGCAAACAGCGCTGCGACGGCCATTTTGGCCATCAGCGGCCAACCGGGCGCTAAGAGGGTAACGGTAAGGAATCCGAGCGTCGCGCTCTCGCTCGTACCCGTCGTGCCTGGTTCGACAAAACGATTGCGCACGATCATCTGCATCACAAGGCCCGAGATCGCCATAGAGGCGCCTGCAAGGACCAAAGCAATGGTGCGCGGAATACGGCTGATCAGCAGCACTTCGCCCGGACGACCGTCCATCCCACCAGACAACAATGACGTCAGTGAAACATCACTGACGCCAACAAATAAACTGACGATCGCCAAGGCGATCGTGACAAAAAAGGCGGCGATAAGAGCGGGCAATCGGCTTTCCGTTCTTCCGTCTACTGGAAATAGAAAAGGGCCCGACCGGTCTAACCAGTCGGCCCCCTGAATGCAAAGCTTAACCGTTGAGGCCAGACAAAACCTGATCCAGCAGCAGCATTACTGCCGAATAGCCATTCATGGTGATGTAAGCGGCCTGTGGGTCAACGTAAACGATGTTGCCTTCCTTGGCAGCAGTGGTCTGGTTGAAAAGTTCGTTGTCCAGCAGAGCCTTCGCGCCACCTTCGTTACCAACACCGGCGTCGCGGTCGACAACGAAGACCCAATCAGGATTGGTTTCGAGCAGGAATTCAAAGGTTACAGCGTCGCCACCGTGGTCGCCGTCATTGACCGCAGCGAGAGCAGATGGCATGCCGACTTCATTGTAGAGCCAGGAAACGCGGCTGTCTGGGCCATATACGCCGAGCTTGCCAGCATTGGTGACGACAACCAGAGCGGTGCCCTTGCCTTCAGCAGCGGCCTTCACTTCGGCGACCTTAGCGTCGACGTTGGCGATCAGCTCAGCTGCCTTGTCCTGCTTGCCGAAGATGTCGCCAAGCTTGGTCAAATTGGTCTTGAGGCCATCGATGATCGCGCCATTGTCGACCGACAAGTCAACGGTTGGAGCGATTTCCTTGGCTGTTTCGTAAGCGTTACGCGAACGAGCGCCTACGATGTAAAGGTCGGCTTCGAGAGCTGCGATGCCTTCAAAGTCTGGCTCCTGCAGCGAGCCAATCTTGGCCGCGTCAGCAGGAATGCTCGGAGCAAGGTAACCAGGAGCGTTCGAGCCCGGAATGCCAGCAACGGTAACGCCGAGAGCGGAAAGATTGTCAAACGCGGCCCAGTCCTGAACCAGTACCTTTTCCGGAACGCCCGAAATAGTGGTTTCACCCTGTGCGTGGGCGATAACCTTATCCTGAGCGATAGCCGAGGTGGCCATCGAAAGAGCGCCAGCAAACAGCGCTGCAGCTACGGCAGTGGAACGGAACAATGTGCTCACGAGATCGATCCAATCGAGGTTGAGTGAACTGAACACCCTTTGTTGAGAGTGCTTGTCCGGTTTCCTAGACTCGCTTTTTCGGCGAGTCAAAGGAAAACATGAGATCGATGTTCTTATTTATGTGTTGGGAAGGTAAGTCTCTCCAGCCAATGCAATAAAGCTTTTCATGGCCGCTGAAAGAGGGGAGGATTTGCGGCGCGCGACCAGCAATTGCCGCATTGCCCAAGGCTCAGCCAAAGGTGCACAGACCAGATCTGTACCAGCCAATAAATGGAGGCTCGTTGAGCGCAAAAAGCCGATGCCAAATCCCGCTTCAACCATGCGTACGAGCGCCGGGAAGCTCTCAACCCGCAGAGCCTCGTTTAGGGTCTTTCCCTGTTCTTCTGCCGCTTCACTCAACAGACGATCAAGCGAGCCGGTCCGGTGGATGCCGACGATTGGATAAGGAAGAGCGTGCTCAAATGCGAGGGCTTTGCGCGGCTCGATCTTTTCCGCGAGGGGATGTTCTGGTGGTGCCAATACCCAGACGCGCTCGTCTTCAAAAGGCCGAATATCAAAACGCGTAAAGTCATAATTGTCCGAGACAATAGCGACATCTGCCTGACCTTCGTCGAGCGCCATCAGCGCCTTGGCCGCGCCCATCTCGCGAATTGCAATTTCAATGCCCGGATACTTGCCGGCAAACTTGGCCAGCAACTCAGGCAACCGCCCAGTTAGTGCAGAGCCAGTACATGCCAGCCGCAGGCTACCGCGCGACCCCGAGCTGAAATCGGCCATGATGGCGTCAAGATCCGCGATCGATCGTAGAACGGTCCGACACCCATCGGCATAGGCCTCACCTGCTTTTGTCAGCTTCACGCCATGAGCGGAGCGATCAAAAAGCACAACGCCAAGGCGCGCCTCAAGGTCCGAAACTCGGCGGCTAACCGCTGAAGATGCAATACCTTCTCGCTCTGCAGCGCGGCCGATAGAGCCGGTCTCTGCCAAGAGCAAAATCAGTCGTGCGGTTACGCTGTCGAATGGTGCCATGGTGTCTCCCTAAGCCACCATAATCCAATGCCATCAAATGTGTGAACCGCTTTTAGCAATATCCTGTAATCCCACAGGAAATCAGACCCCGCCAACCATCATCAGGCCGCGCACCAAATAATAGAGGCCAATGGCGGTAACGATGAGCCGTGTCCACTTGCGGAATCCCGCGTCCGTCATGCGCTGCAGGATGTGATAGCCCAGACTGGTCCCCGCAAATGCGAAGGGCGCAGCGATCAGCACAATGAGCCAGTCGCCCATTCCCATGGCCGCAGCGAGACCCGAATAGAACACCACTTTGGCCGCATGGGAGATAACCTGCGACGCGGCTTTGGTCGCAATAATCCGGCGGCGGTCCATCTGCGTGCGAATAAAGAAAATGTCGATGGTTGGCCCGGCAACACCAACTGTGAGGTTAAGCCCGCCACCAAGGAAACCAGCGAGAAAGGCGTGAAACGGTTTGCTGGCGTCAAGCTGCAGCCATTGATTGGGGATCCAGACCAAAATCGGCAAAAGCCCAATGACGATGTAAACCGTTGCCAGATCGGGCATGTAGCGAATGGTGAAGAGGATGACGCCAACGCAAAATAGCCCCGCGCAGATGATCGAGAGGATGCGCCAGTCGATATGCTCACGCGATAGCCATGCCCGCGAGCCATTCGCTAGAATTTGGATTGCGCCTTGAACAGCAATTGCTGTCGCTACGGGCAGCAGCGTGAGCAAAAGGGCCAGTAGGATCAGCCCTCCCGCCATGCCGAACACGCCTGAAATAGTCGATGTCGTTAAAACAGCGACGGCGATCAGGGCGATAGTGGCAAACGCGGGCATTGAAGTTTCTCCTCACGCCAAGCCATGGCGCAGCGCAATCTTTCTGGCCATCGCTGCTTAGGCATGGGGCCATGCGTGACCAATATGCCGTCATTCTCCAACAATGCGGAAAAACAGTCATACTTTTGCGCTAAATGCATCTTGAATGGTAAGTCTATTCGGCCTCTTATAGAGAGGCGAGTTGATTTGCCCGATCGTTGGTCGCCGGTTTCCGCCTCCCCTTCGGGCCCCACACTATTTCTGGATTAGTCCCTTGATTACCCTCAAGGCTGGCCGCGAACGTTCACGCGGTGATGCACGAACTCATGTCGCTGCGGCCCATAGTGGCAAGGGGCAAAGCCCCCTGTTGCGTATCGCGATCTATTCTCTCCGTCACTATTGGCAGGCCAGTTTTGCGATCGGCGCGACGTTGATCGCCGCCACCCTGCAATTGCTGATCCCTAGGCTTTTGGGGCAGGCCATAGATCAGGCACAACATGTGCTGACGGTGGCGGGCGAGGGGGCGCAGGAGGCGCTGCTTTGGACAGCGGTAACTTTGTTCGTTGTCTCTGTGCTGCGCGGCCTGTTCACGCTGGTTCAGAACTATTACGCCGAAAGCGTCACCCACTATGTCGGCTATGAGCTGCGCTTGGCCTTTTACGAAAAGGTCCAGCGGCTTTCCTATTCTTATCACGACCGGGTCCACTCCGGCGACTTGATCACCATCGGCCTGCTCGATCTTGAAGGCATCCGCGTCTTTTTCTCGACCGGTATTATCCGCGTCTTTCTGTTCTGCGTGCTGCTCGGGATTGGCGCTTACATGCTGTTCTCGACAGATCCTCTGCTGGCGGTATTGGCGCTGAGCTTCGTCCCGTTCGTCGCCTGGAACTCCTCCATCGCACAGCTCACCTTGCGCTCCACCTGGCTGGTTCTGCAAAAAAAGCTCGCGGTGATGACCCGCGTCATGGAAGAAAACCTCGGCGGTATCCGCGTCGTCCGCGCCTTCTCCGGCCAAAAATACGAAATGGATAAATTCGACACGGCCTCAGCCGAAGCGCTGGCCTTGGCGCATGACCGCGTGAAAATCCGCGTCAAATCCACCTCGGCGATGAACCTGTCTTTCTTCATTTCCATGGCGCTTGTGCTGTGGTTTGGCGGCAATAAGGTCATCGCAGGCGAGATCAGCATTGGCACGCTGGCCAGTTTCCTGACTTTCATGACCATTTTGCAAATGCCGGTGCGCCAGCTTGGCATGATGGTCAATTCCTTCGCCCGTGCCTCCACATGCGGCGAGCGCTTCTTCGGCTTCCTCGATGAAGCCATAGAAATCAAAGACTTGCCCCACGCGACCCCGCTCAAGGTTTCCAAGGGGACGCTGCGCTTTGAAGATGTGCATTTCACCTATCCGGGCATGACCGTCCCAACCCTCAACGGTGTTTCCTTTGAAGCGCACGCAGGTCAAACTGTCGGTATCGTGGGAGCGCCGGGTTCAGGAAAATCCACGCTCGCCCATCTTATTCCGCGCTTTTACGATGTCACCTCTGGCCGCGTCACCATTGATGGGCAGGACGTGCGCAAGGTGACTCTCGAAAGTCTGCGGCGTTCGGTAGCCGTGGTTCAGCAGGATAGCTTCCTCTTCACGACCACGATTGAAAACAACATCGCCTATGGCGACCCGTGGGCCAAGGAGCGCAAGATCGAACGCGCTGCTGAGAGCGCTCAATTGCACAATTATATCGCGGGCCTGCCTGCCGATTACGACACAGTCGTCGGCGAGCGTGGCGTGTCCTTGTCTGGCGGCCAGCGCCAGCGCCTCTCCATCGCCCGCGCCCTCGTATTGAAACCGGCGGTTATGGTGTTCGACGATTCAACCGCCGCTATTGATGCGGGGACCGAACACCGTATTCGCAGCGCTATCCGCCGCTACGCTTCTGATCGTGTCACCATGATAATCGCTCATCGCCTTTCCTCGCTCATGCATGCCAACCTCATCCTCTTCCTTGAAGATGGCCGGATTGTTGAACGGGGCACACATGATCAGCTGCTGGCGCTCAACGGGCGCTATGCCGCCCTTTACGATCTGCAGACCCGTCCCACCGAAGAGTTGGAAGGGGCCGTAGAATGAGCGTCATTGAGACCGACGACGAGCGCGATACCGCCACTTTCCCCGGACAGCGCCCCCCACGCGCTTCGGTTGGCAGCCATCGCGTCGAAGAAGAAGTGTTTGGTAAAGCCTATGATCCGCAAACCGTGCGACGCATCTGGGCCTATGTCCGGCCTTACAGGAAAAAGATCTATATCTCGGTGGCCTCTGTGCTGGTGTTCACTGGCTCCCAGCTCGCTATCCCACTGATTATTGGCAATGCCATCGACAGCGGCATGAGCGCAGGTGGCAATACCAACAATCTCATCTCCGCCTTAGTGGCTTTCTCCATTGCCATTTTGGTGAACTATGTCGCCTCCTATACGCAAGAAAAGCAGGTCGGTGACGTAGCCGAGAATGTCCTTTTCGACATGCGCCGCGCCATGATGGCCCAGCTACAGCGCGTCTCGCTGAGCTATATGGATAAGACCGAGGTCGGTCGTCTCATGTCGCGCCTACAGGGCGATGTGAACTCGATGCAGGAGTTTCTGGAAACCTCCATCATTTCCGTCGGGGACATTGTTCTGCTCTTCGGCATTGTCATCGTGCTGCTGACGCTTGATCCATGGCTGGGGCTTCTGACGCTTGTCACTATGCCGATCCTGTTTGTCGTCCGCCTCTTCTGGTTGCCTCCGGCCAAACGCGCTTTCTGGGCCGCGCATGAGACTAATTCGACCACAGCAGGCGCTATGGCCGAAGGCATCAATGGCGTTCGAACTGTGCAGAACCTTGATCGTCAGCGGGTCAATTTCGACCTCTATGACGATAAGGCCTATGCCAATTTGCGCACTCAACTGACCGGCTCGAAATATGCGCAGGTCATGGTACCAATCGTGGATAGCCTCACCGGCATTTCCATGGCGACTGTTATCGTCGTCGGCGGCGCCATGGTCCTCAATGGCAATTTGCAGGTCGGCGTCATCGTCGCCTTCCTGTTCTATATCCAGCGCTTTTTTGATCCGATCCGCTCGCTGACAATGCAATATTCCATCATGCAGCGCGCCATG
Organism: Devosia sp. MC1541; assembly: GCF_012847305.1. Classification (NCBI taxonomy): domain Bacteria; kingdom Pseudomonadati; phylum Pseudomonadota; class Alphaproteobacteria; order Hyphomicrobiales; family Devosiaceae; genus Devosia; species Devosia sp. MC1541. The sequence continues at coordinate 72,294 of NZ_JABBDZ010000012.1, read as the reverse complement.
ACGTCAGGGCGTCGCATTATGGAAGTCATCGACTTGCCAGTGGTCATCGACGACAAGCCAGATGCCAAAACCCTCGGCGCTGACATGGATGGCTCAGTCGAATTCCGCAACGTCGTTTTCGGCTATGATCCAAAGCGCCCGGTGTTGAAGAACGTCTCGTTCAAGGTCAACCCAGGCGAAACCGTTGCTCTCGTTGGCCCAACGGGTTCTGGCAAAACCTCGGCCATGTCGCTCGTTCATCGCTTTTACGAAGTGCAGGACGGGGCGGTGATTGTCGGTGGTCACGATGTACGCGACGTGACCCAAGAGAGCCTTGGGGCGCAGGTGGCCATGGTTTTGCAGGAGCCCTTCCTCTTCACCGGCACCATTTTCGAAAACATTCGCTACAACAAGTTGACGGCTACCCGTGACGACGTCATTGCCGCTGCCAAAGCCGTCGGCGCGCATGATTTTATCGCTCGTCTTCCTGAAGCCTATGACACCCCGTTGGAACAACGAGGCTCAAACTTTTCACTCGGCCAACGCCAATTGCTCAGCTTTGCCCGCGCGCTAGTGGCCGATGCGAAAATTCTCGTCCTCGACGAGGCGACCGCCAATATCGACAGCTACACCGAACGCCAAATCCAAAAGGCGCTCGAAATCTTGCTCAAGGGTCGCACAGGCATGGTTATCGCCCATCGCCTTGCCACCATCCGTGGCGCTGACCGCATCATCGTGTTGCAAAACGGCGAAAAGATCGAAGAGGGTAATCACAACCAGCTCATGGAGTTGGGTGGGCTGTACTCAAAGCTCTACAATATGAACTACGCCAGCTTCGACGACATTCCCGACGAACTGGTCGCTTCCGCCAATGCCAAAGCGGCAAGCACTTAGCCGCCGCGAACGTCCCGTACCGCCCCGCCCCCTCAACCCCGTCATCACCCGACTTGATCTGGTGGTAAGGACGGTGTTGAGGTTTGGTCGGCCAGGGGTCGGGTGAGGGGGCTGACACGCCGCCCACAAAAGAACCTCACAATTCGGGTAGCGTTCCTTCCAACTCCGGATAGATCAGCACCGAGCACTGGCGATTGTTTGCATCAAGATTGTCTTGCTGTTCGTCATTGAAAACGCCGGAATAAATCGGGTCCCAAAGCTGGTCGCGCTCGATACCTGCGAGCCCACATTGGCAGTAGATGGCGCATTGTTCAGCCGTCGTGCCATTGGTTTCGCAGGTGGTCTGACAGGCCGACAAAAACTCAATCTCCCGGGCCGCCTCCTGTGTCCCTAATGCCCCAGCGAGAGGCGTCAATACGCCCAGTAAAATAGGTTGATGCAGCAGATAGATAAGAAGGCTCCAGCGGCCCAAGAAGGCCAGCCCTCGAGCGACAGCAGCGGTTGAGTTGAGTTGCGCCAAGCGAGCGTCCCATTCGTTGGCGCGGATAGACCGCATCGCTGCTACGCCGAGCAGCGCAACGCCGAGCCATGGAAACAGGGGGACGAGATCATTCGCCGGAGGCGGTACCGCAGAAAATCCGATCCAGCTGGTGATCTTCTGATCAAAGAAGGGGTTGGTGAAAACGAAGGGCAGGATTGCGATGATGAGCCCTGCCAGTCCAGTCAGCCAGAGTGGCGTGAAGAGGAACGGCAGCGCCAAAACACTGACGGCAGCTATAGCGTGGAGAACGCCGAAATAGACGAAGGTGTCGGGAAAAGTTAAGTAGGTGGAAACGGTTATGATGGCCGCACCTGCGGCCACAAAGGCCCAGCGCTTCCAAAATGAACGCCAACGCACACCCGTTCCATGGCCCAAGACCAGCCCTACGCCGACCAGAAACATGAATGTAAACAGTATGGACCGCGCGAAAAACACCCACCCCGGGTCATAGCCTACGTCAACTGGGAAGATGCGAAAGTAAGAGAGGTCCCAGAAGAGGTGGTAGATGACCATAGCGATGATCGCTACGCCGCGCGCGACGTCCACGATCTGGAGCCGACTACCCTTGCCGCTCTTGCCCAATTCCATAGAACACCTTCTCGAATTGCGCCGAGACGCTTTGGATTTGCGAACTGGCCGTGGTTTTAGATGTTAGCGCGAACGACCGCCAAAAAGTCTTCGCCATACCGATCAAGCTTGCCTTGGCCAACGCCGGGAAGGTTCAGCATATCATGAGGGTGTGTAGGCCGTGCGAGAGCCATGGCGCGAAGCGTCGCATCATGGAAAATCACATATGGTGGAACGCCTTGCAGCTTGGCGAGGCGCAGGCGCTCTTCGCGCAGCGCGTCAAATAGGGGCTGGCATTCGGCTGGTAGCTCAACCGCCTTTTGCAGCGAACGGCGAACCTCAAGGGCCTTCTTCGGGCGGTCCTTGCGCAAGATCACCGTGCGTTCGCGCTTAAATACCAGCCCTGCATTTTCGGAGAGTGTCAGCGCCCCATGGTTGGCGTGGTCGACGATGATCAGACCTTGTGCCGTCAACTGGCGGATGACGGACTGCCAGCTTTTGGCGTCGAGCTCTTTACCTTGACCAAAAACCTTCTGGTGTTGATGGCCAAAGCGTTGGATTTTCTCGGTTTCTTTGCCCGTCAGTACATCGATCACATGGGCTGCGCCGAACCGCATTCCGGTCCGATAGATCGCGGCCAAAGCCTTGATCGCGGCCTCGGTGCCGTCCCAACTTTCGACCGGTGAGCGGCAGGTGTCGCAATTACCGCATTTTCCCGGATGAGCTTCGCCAAAGTGGTTGAGAATGGCTTGTCGACGGCAGCCTGCGGTTTCGCAGACACCGAGCAAGGCATTGAGCTTGCTATGCTCTAGGCGCTTGATCTCGTCGGGCGCATTGCCCTCGTCGATCATTCGGCGACGCTGCACCACATCGGCCATGCCATAGCTCATCCAGGCATCGGCGGGCTGGCCGTCGCGTCCGCCGCGGCCGGTTTCCTGGTAGTAAGCCTCGATAGATGAAGGCAAATCCATATGCGCCACATAGCGCACGTCGGGCTTATCGATGCCCATGCCAAAGGCCACGGTGGCCACAAGACAAAGGCCTTCTTCCTTGAGGAAGGCGTCCTGATGGGCGCTGCGGCGGTCGGAACTCATCCCGGCATGATAGGGTAAAGCCTTGATCCCCTTACGCTCTAGCCAATCGGCAAGGTCTTCAACCTTGGCGCGGCTGAGGCAATAAACGATGCCACTTTCGCCGCGATGGCTGGAGAGGAAATCATAAAGCTGCTCGCGCGCCTTATCGCGCTCGACAATCGAATAGGAAATATTGGGGCGGTCAAAGCTGGTGGTGAAGACCTCGGCCTGCTCAAGCCCCAAGCGTTCGATAATGTCTTCGCGGGTCGACGGGTCGGCTGTCGCGGTCAGCGCAATACGCGGCACGCCCGGAAAAAGCTCAACCAAATGAATGAGTTCGCGATATTCAGGGCGGAAGTCATGGCCCCATTGGCTCACGCAGTGGGCTTCGTCGATGGCAAATAGGCTGATTTCACAATCACCTAGCATCTGCGCAAAGCCCGGTGTGGCCACGCGTTCGGGTGCCACATAGAGCAGGTCCAATTCGCCGCGTCGCAGCTTTCTGCGCACTTCAGCGGATTCTTCGGCCGTGAGGGAGGAGTTCAACGCAGCGGCAGCGACACCGGCTTGTTTGAGCGCTTCCACTTGATCGCGCATCAGGGCGATGAGGGGAGAAACGACGATGCCAACGCCGGGGCGGCAGATGGCTGGGATCTGGTAACACATTGATTTACCAGCGCCAGTTGGGAAGAGAACGACAGCATCGCCCCCGCCAACGACGTGTTCGATCACATCGCCTTGCTGGCCACGGAAGTTCTTGTGCCCAAATATATCGCGCAGAACTGCCAGCGGCGTCGGGCGCTGCTGGCGTTGGGGCGAGAACAGATCATGAGACTCAATGGCTTCCACGTCACCCTTGAATCACGGGTGAGTCTGGGTGGCAACACTTGCAGCGGCCTTGTGATGGATCATGCCCAGATTGCAGCCCGAAGCGAGGCATTACGACTTGGGAAAAGGGCGGCTCAAGAAGGGGGAGCCCATGAGCCCAAAACGCCATGGCACCTCAATGGCCTTTGATAGGCCAATTCTAGGCCCAGTGCTGGCACTTATGGGCTCGTCGGTGGGCACCAAATGGGCATTTGGGGCACAAAGCGGCGCGCCATCGAGAGCTTTGGTCACCCCCAAGGCCTGCGCCAGCTTTCCCGGCCCCGAGCACAATTGCTTGGTGACAATGGTGCCGCGCCTTTCGGCCATTATCTCAATCCCGGTGGTGGGTTGAAGGGCGCGGATAAGGACGGCGTGGCCGCTGTCGCAGACAAAGTTAAGGCACCAATGCATGCCGTAGATGCGGTAGACATAGGCGTGCCCCGGTGGGCCGAACATGGCTTGGTTGCGCGGTGTGGGACCACGAAAACTGTGCGACGCGGGATCGTTGGGCGCGTAGGCCTCAGTCTCGACAATAATTCCGCCAACACCGTTGATGAGCAGGGTGACGCCAAGCAGGGCAGGCGCAACGACCACAGCGGGGCGCATGAAAAAGCTCGGCTCAAGTGTCGGCACAGGTTCTGGTCCTACTTCTGTCGCTTTTGTCATTCGTTTTTGAGGCCGGCTGTGGAGGGGCGTATGCGCATTATACTATCATTGATCGTGGCGTTGGCACTTTGGGCTCCTGCCCAGGCCAAAGAGGTGTGCACACTGGTGAGCGATGTGCAGACCGGCGCGATTGTCTTTGAGCGCGGCGATTGCACGACGCCAGTCACGCCTGCTTCTACGTTTAAAGTCCCTCTCGCGGTGATGGGGTTCGACGCAGGTTGCATCAAAACCCCAAACGAACCCGTTCTGGAGTTTTTCAAAGGCGATCCCGATTGGGGCGCCAATTGGCAAGAAAACACCAATCCGACCCAATGGATGATCAAATCAACGCTTTGGTATTCCCAGCGCATAGCGCGCTTTCTTGGCCCAGAGGTTCTCACCCGCTATGCCCGCAGCTTTGGCTATGGCAATGCCGATTTTTCCGGCGATGAGGGAAAGAACAATGGTCTCGACCGCGCTTGGGTGTCCTCCTCGCTGCTCATCTCGCCGCGCGATCAGGCTCGCTTTCTGCTCGATCTGTTAAAGAACCAGCTTCCCGTGAGCGCGCAGGCACAGGCGAATGCGCGTGCGCTAGTGCAGCCCGGTGGCGCCGTCAATGGCTGGGCTGTTTATGGCAAAACCGGTTCCGCCTATCCTCGTCGCGCCGACCAAAGCTTTGATTACGCGAGGGGCTGGGGCTGGTATGTTGGGTGGGCGCAAAAGGGACAGGAGACCTATGTTGTCGTGCGCCTCAACCAAGAGACACAGAGACGCTCCGGCAGCATCGGTGTGATCGCGCGGGACGCGCTTCTGGCGGACTTGCGCTTGATCTCCCCTTTTGATGCGCCGTGACGGTAGAACGTCTGTCGTGGATTTGATTGGGTATAGTCTATCGAACGAAGCCTTCGGCGTCGGCCGCTTTGTGTGAACGCCGGAACGGACTACATCAGGGTCAATGATTTTGCCGAAGGAGGCACGAAATGATCGACGCATCTGTACAGACTAATGTTCGCTCCAAGCCGGTGCTTCCACTGACCACGACGCTTGGTCCTGTCCATATCGCCGTTACCGAACGCAACAAGGCCCTCGCCATCTGGCAGGATGTTGTTGGGCTCGATTTGATCTCGGAAGAGGGTAATCTGCTCACCCTTGGCGCGGGCGGGGTTCCGTTGATTGTCCTTGAAACCGGGGCCAATCGCCCGGTCGTGCCACGCACAATCGGCCTCTATCACGTTGCGCTGCATGTCGTGTCGCGCGCAGAACTGGCGCAGATGGCGGTTCGTGCGCTGCAGCGCAATGTCCGCATTTCGCCGACCGACCACCTTGTCTCGGAAGCCATCTATCTCTGGGATCTGGATGGGAATGGCATCGAGATTACGCTTGAAACACCATGGCGCGGCACGTTGAATGACCCCGATAAGGGCGAGTCCTATGCAGTCACCACCGATGGCAAGCTCCATTCTGGCCGCGACCCGATTGATCTCGATGGTCTTCTTGGCGAGCTTGGCAGCAACCCTGTGCTTTTGCCACGCATGGCTGCGGGCACGCGCATTGGTCACGTCCATGTTCATGTCAATGATCTCAACAAGGCGATGGACTTTTATCGTGACGTCGTCGGCTTTGCCGGGTTCCTGCTGATCCACTCCTATGGGATGGGGGATGTTGGTCTCGACTACATGCCCCACAGTCTGGCGTTTAACGTCTGGGCCGGGCCAAATGCACCCCTGCCCCCAGCGGGCGCTGCGGGTCTGAAATGGTTCACCATCCGTCTGCCGGATGCCGATAGCCTTGCCGCACTCAAGGCGCGCCTTGAAAAGGCAGGGGCTCCGGTTGCAGTGGTCGGAAATGATCTTGAGACCCAAGACCCCTTCGGCAACCGCATCCGTCTCGAACTCGTTGCTTAATGACCCGTTGGACCATCTTCGATATGAAGGTGGTCCAATTTCATTGCCTAGGAGCGTTTTCATGCAGGATGCAAAAGCCGTACTCGATTTCTGGTTCGTCGAGCATGGGCCGAAAGATTGGTTTGGCGGCGATCCTGCCTTTGACGAAAAGCTAGCGGCGCGCTTCACAGAACTCCACGCCGAAGTGGCGCGCGGGGAAGCGTGGCACTGGCGCGAAACGCCTGAAGGGCGCTTGGCTGAGATTATTGTGCTCGACCAGTTCTCCCGCCAATTGCATCGCGGCAAGCCTGAGGCTTTTGCGCAGGACAAGATGGCACTGGCGCTCGCCCAAGAGGCCGTGTCCGCTGGCGCAGATGACGCGGTGGACCATGCTTGGGCGACGTTTTTCTATATGCCCCATATGCACGCAGAAAGCCTTGTCGTTCAGGATGAAGGCGTTCGCCTTTACGGACTTTATGGCGACGAAGGCACGCTCAACTTCATGAAAGAGCACCGCGATACGATCGCCAAATTCGGTCGCTTCCCCAAGCGCAACGCCGCACTGGGGCGCAAGAATACGCCTGAGGAAACGGCCTATATCGAGGCCGCTGGCGACCGCATGTTCTAAGAATGAGAAAGGGCACCTGAGGGTGCCCTTTTTATTAGTCGATTAGGCCTTTGGTGAGTTCTAGCGCCTGCCGCTCAAAGAGACGGCGATAGATGCCGCCGTCGAGGCGGATGAGGGAATTGTGGCTCCCTTCTTCAACGATCTCGCCCTTGTCGAAAACCAACAGACGATCGAGCGCGCGAACGGTGGAGAGACGGTGCGCGATCACCAAAGTGGTGCGCCCTTCCATGAGGCGCTCCATCGCCTCCTGGATCATCACTTCACTTTCACTGTCGAGGCTGGAGGTGGCCTCGTCGAGGATCAGTACGGGTGCATCAGCCAAGAATGCGCGTGCGATGGCAACGCGCTGACGCTCGCCGCCCGACAGTTTCACCCCGCGTTCGCCCACCATGGTCTCATAGCCCTTGGGCAGACGCATGATGAAGTCGTGCGCATTGGCCTGCTTGGCCGCTTCCATCACTTCGCTCAAGCTTGCGCCGGGGCGCGCATAAGAGATGTTTTCTGCCAGAGTGCGGTGGAAGAGGATCGGCTCTTGCTGAACGATAGCGAGTTGCGCACGGAGCGAAGCCTGCTGATGCTCGGCAATGTTCTGACCATCGATGGTCACAGAACCACCGTTGACGTCATAAAGGCGCTGGATCAGCTTGACGAAAGTGGTCTTGCCCGAGCCCGAGTGCCCCACGAGGCCAACCCGTTCGCCCGGCTTAATCGACACCGAGAAATTGTCGTACAGCGGGGTTTGATGCGAGCCATACTGGAAGCGCACGTCGTTGAATGCGATCGCGCCTTCGGTGATCTTGATGGGCGTAGCACCGGGCTTGTCATCAATGCCGAGCGGCTGGCTATAGAGATTGACCAGCTCTTCCATATCGTTGACCGACTTCTGCAGATTGCGGATGTGGTGGCCCACGTCGCGCAAATGGCCCGAGAGCAGGAAGAACATCGAGAGCACAAAAGCGATGTCGCCCGGGGTTGCTTCCCCTTGCGTCCACAGCCAGATGACAAGGCCCAGAATGGCGGTCTGCATCATCGCCATCATCAGGCCCTGCACACCACCATTGATGGTGCCGCGCTGCCATGTGCGACGGGTGCGGCTGTCCCACTTGCGAATAACGCCCAAGAGGCGATTTTCCTCGCGGTGTTCAGCGCCAAAGGCCTTGACCACCGAATTGCAGCTGACCGCATCGGCAAGAGCGCCACCCATGCGGGTGTCCCAGGCATTGGCCAGCGTTGCCGCAGGGGCAACGTAGCCGGTGGAGAGGGTAAGCGTGACGGTGATGTAGATAATGGAGCCAACGCCAACGAGCAGGCCCATCACTGGCCACTGCAGACCCAGAATAATGGTCGCGCCAACCAGCATGGTGAGCGAAGGGACGAGTGCCACGAGCAGAGTGTCGTTCATCAGATCGAGCGCCCACATGCCACGCGTGATCTTGCGGACGGTTGAGCCGGCAAAGCTGTTGGCGTGCCAATCGGTCGAGAAGCGCTGGACGCGATGGAAAGCGCTCGAGGCGATTTCGCCCATCATTTTGAGCGTCAGCTTGATGATGTTGAAAAACGTCAGCTGCCGCATGATGACGGAGAACAGATAAAGGCTGCTCATCGTCACGAAGGCCGTGATCGCGGCTGTGACCGCGTCATTGCCTTGACCGGCGACCGCATCCACGAGGCGGCCAGCAAAGATTGGGCTCATCGCTTCGGCCAAAGTGGCCAGCATGACGAGACCCATGATTGTAGCAATACGAACCGGTTGGCCTTTCCAATGCCGGAAGGTGAACCCCAGCACGTTTCTGAAAGCGTCCGCTCGGAAATCGAGTTTCTTGCGAGTCATTTGCGTCCACCGACCCCGCTCTCCGGCGTCGGTTCCTCAAAACGGAATTTTGAATGAGCAGTCGGGGACCGAAGAAACGGGAGGCCAAAGGGCCAATCGGACTGCTGGGAAAATTGGGAAGAAGTGGGCATTAAACATGCCCGGCCGGGGCGTCTTAGCGGAAGCTAATTCCCGGAAGGGAGCGATACACAGATGAGTTCATCAGACGTCTCCCTTAAAAAGAATGAAGCGACACCGGGTTCTAGAACAACCCAGTGTCGCTGCCAAGTGGCTGAAATTTTCTGATCGGCTGGTGATGCAACCGTGTCACAATAAAGGTGAGTGGGGCGGGGCGCAGGTTAGCGTCAGGCCCTGCAGGCACAGAGCCGGCCCACCCCACTCTCATCGCCGTCCCCCCGAACAGCGAAGTTGATCTTTATTGAACTGGCAGCGAACCCGGTGCTGCCATGCCACGCGTCTGGTACTGCACATAGCCGATTACGCCGGCAAAAGTACCAAAAAATGCAAGAACACCAACGATTAAGACTGTCATGCTCATGGCTTTACTCCGTGGTTTAGATGTCCTTGGTTTGAACCTCCCGAGCCCTCGAAACTTTGATTTAAGTCAACAAATTTTCCGATTTCGAAGTGTGGCGTTGTTGGCGCGAGAGCAGTAGGCTCCCCCCAACGATTCAAAAGACGAAGGCACTCCCCGTGAGCAATTCTCCCATCGATCCGGTCAAGCTCGACAAGCTCGGCGAAGTCGCAATCAAAGTGGGTCTGCAGCTTGCTGAAGGGCAGGATCTGGTTATCACTGCACCGATGACGGCAGCGCCACTGGTGCGCCGCATCACCGAGCACGCCTATAAGGCCGGTGCCGGTTTGGTCACGACCATCTACTCCGATGAAGAAGCGACCTTGGCACGCTATCGCTATGGCAATGATGCCAGCTTTGATCACAGCGCTGGCTGGCTCTATTCGGGCATGGCCGAGGCTTACAAGAAGAATGCTGCGCGCCTCGCGATCTCGGGCGACAATCCGATGATGCTTGCCGGCCAAGACCCGGACAAGGTTTCGCGCGCTATGAGGGCCAATTCGGCGGCCTATAAGCCAGCGATGGAGCTGATCACTGGCTTTGACATCAACTGGAACATTGTTTCCTACCCAACGCCGGCCTGGGCCAAGCTCGTCTTCCCCAATGATAGCGAAGAAGAAGCAATCGCAAAGCTGGCGGACGCCATCTTTAAGGCGAGCCGTGTGGATCAGGCCGATCCGATTGGCGCTTGGAAAGAGCACAATGCCAACCTTAAGCGTCGCTACACCTGGCTGAACGAAAAGAACTTCGCTTCGCTCAAATACACCGGTCCCGGCACCGACCTGACCATCGGTCTGGCCGACGGTCATAAGTGGAAGGGCGGCGCGTCGGAAGCCAAGAATGGCGTGACGTGCAACCCCAATATTCCAACCGAAGAAGTGTTCACCACCCCGCACAAGCTGCGTGCTGAAGGCTATGTCGCGGGCACTAAGCCGCTGAGCCACAATGGTGCGCTGATCGAAGAAATGCAGGCGCGCTTTGAAAACGGGCGTCTCGTGGAGTTCAAGTCGGCCAAGAACGCCGACCTCTTCAACAAGGTTCTCGACACCGACGAAGGCGCGCGCCACCTCGGCGAAGTTGCGCTGGTGCCGCATTCCTCGCCGATCTCGGCTTCGGGCATTCTGTTCTTCAACACGCTCTACGACGAGAACGCCTCGTGCCACATCGCGCAGGGCCAGTGCTATGCCGATTGCTTCGTGGACGGAAAGAACCTGTCCAAGGACGAGATCGCGGCGCGCGGTGGCAATGCGTCCAACATCCACATCGACTGGATGATCGGTTCGGACCAGATCGACATTGACGGGGTCAATGCTGACGGGTCGAGCGAGCCAGTGATGCGCAAGGGTGAATGGGCGTTCTAACCAACGCCAAACCACAAAGGCCCTCTCGGGATCACCGGGAGGGCCTTTTTTTTATTACTCGCCGTCGAGCTTCAAGAACTCGTCGGCATTGAGAACGAGCTTGTTGTCGATCTTGCCGATCTCTTTGGTGTCTTTGCCGTCATAGTCCAAGCCGTGCAGCACGGTGCGGATAGCATTGAGGCGCAGACGGTTTTTGTCATTGGCGCGAATGATCGTCCAAGGCGCGTGTTTGCTATCGGTGCGCCGGAGCATTTCGTCGCGGGCAGCAGAATATTCATCCCACTTGTCCAGCGCCTTTAAATCGACCGGCGACAGCTTCCACTGTTTAAGCGGATCATGGCGGCGGTCATGGAAGCGTTTGAGCTGCATTTCGCGGCCAATACTCAACCAGAGCTTGAATATTTTAATGCCGTCTTTGGTCAGGCGCTTCTCGAATTCGGGCGCCTCGTCGAGGAAATGTTCGGTCTGTTCTGGGGTGCAAAACCCCATTACCGGCTCGACGACAGCGCGGTTGTACCAAGAGCGGTCAAAAAGAACCATCTCTCCGGCCGCCGGAAACCAGTCGATGTAACGTTGAAAGTACCATTGGGTGGCTTCACGGTCGCTCGGCTTAGGAAGAGCAGCAACCATGTTGTAGCGACGATTGAGGTTCTCAACGAACCGCTCGATCGTTCCTCCCTTGCCGGCTGCGTCTCGACCCTCGAAAATAATAATTGTTCTCGTCTTGGCCTTGCTCATAAACGCCTGATGCAGGACAAGTTGTTTCTGCAGAGCATACATCTGCTCTGTGTATTCCTCGTCGCCTAGCTTATCTTGATAAGGAAAGCTACCAGACGAGAATGCTGCTTTCTTTATGCTGCGCGGGAGTTCTGGATTGTTGATATCAAAGCCGTCGAGATCATCGCTCATCGTGCTGTCGCTCCATTGTCAAATAGAGCGTGATAGAAAGCTCGGTCCCACGCAAGAGGTGGGTATGCAAACGTGAGTCCCCGGCCCAACATGTACGACCAACAAGCAGAAGACGCGCCTGCCATCCAAGCAATCGCAGCGAGGTTGGTAACCTATGGCCCGCTGCTGATCGCCGCAACTTTCGTCACCGCAATTTTTGCCATGCTGGGCGGTCTGCGCCTTGATCTGGCTATGGTCGGTATTGGGCTTCTCTTGCTCTTTGTAGTCTTCCTGCCTGTGCGCACGCTGACCGTGACCAAGACCATTGAGGTCCCCGTCGTGGCCCCACACAAGCCCGTCGGCAGCATGGCCTCGGTGGTCAATGCCCTAGCCGACCCGGCGCTGACGATTGATCGCCGTGGGACTGTTATTCTGCGCAATGACGCGGTGGGACGGCAGTACCCAGGAATGCAGCCCGGCAAGGTTTTGACCTTGGGCTTGCGCAACCCAGAATTGATTGCGGCCATCGATGGCGCGCTCAAGACCGGCGAAACGCGCAGCTTTGAACTGCACGAAACCGTGCCGTCGGAAACATGGGATCGTGTTGTCGTTGCGCCCTTGCAGATCGCCAATGTGAACTGGTTCGCCGACGAAGACCGTCAGTTGCTCATTACCTTCCAGAGCCTGACTGAGCTTAAGCGTGTGGACGCGATGCGCTCGGACTTCATCGCCAATGCCAGCCATGAGTTGCGGACGCCCTTAGCGTCGCTCATGGGGTTCATCGATACCCTGCTCGGCCCTGCGGCCAATGATAGTGTAGCGAGAGAAAAATTCCTCGGCATCATGCGTGCGCAAGCGGATCGGATGAGCCGCCTGATCGATGATATGCTGTCGCTATCGCGTATCGAAATGCATCAGCATGTTTTGCCCACTGGGTCTGTCGATCTCTCTGGGCTTTTGCGTGAAGTGCGCGAAGGGCTGCAAGGGATTGCCGACGCGGCTGAGGTGGAGGTACGACTGAGCCTGCCACAAGACGCTGCGGTCACAACTGGCGACCGTGGGCAGCTCTATGAGGTGTTTGAGAACCTTATCGATAATGCCATCAAATACGGCGCGTCCGGCAAATATGTCGATGTCACGCTGACGACGGTCAATCGTTTGGGTGCGCGCTATTTGGTGTCGGTGGTCGACCGTGGTGTTGGCGTTGAACCAGAACAGGTGCCACGGATGACGGAGCGCTTCTATCGTATCGATGCTGAAGCGAGCCGTAAGAAGAAGGGCACGGGCTTGGGTCTTGCCATCGTCAAGCATATCGTCCAGCGCCATCGCGGCCAGATTGCGATCCGTTCGCGCGCGGCAGAAGGCGAAGGCCTGCGGGTGGAAATCTACTTGCCCTAAGCCAATGCCAAGACGAACAAGAAAGGCGCCTCGTGCGCCTTTTTTATTGTCTGTATGGGCCATTGGAGGGGGCGAACGCGACCGGGACCTCTGCCGCGACACGCCGCTCGAGAATTTAAGGCAAAGAAAAAGGGCGATCGGAGCGCCCTGTATCTTTAATCTTGTGGGATTAGCGCTTGCGCTTTTCCAGCTGGTGATAGGCACGACGCGAGTGGAACTCGCAGTATGGGCCGGTTTCCAGGCTGTGCTGACCACAGAAGTAGAAATCCTTAGTCAGCGGATCGCCGATCGGCCACTTGCAGGTCTGTTCATTGAGCTGCAGGAGGCTGAGGCGCTTATCTTCTGGGATGAAGAGTTCGGCGGCTGCCGGAGCGGTATAAAGTTCCGCTTCCATCTGAGGCTCAATGGCCAGTGCAGTCGCACCCATAACTTGTGGGCGCGGCATTGGTGCCGCTGGGCGTGGCTTGGGAGCCATAGTGCTGATCGGGGTTGCTGCTGGAGCGGCCACGCGGCGAGGTGCCGCTGGACGAGCCGCTGCCGGACGGGCGCGGGGAGCAGTGTTGGTTGGCTTAGCGCGAGCCGAAAGCTTGAGGCGATGGACCTTGCCGATCACGGCATTGCGCGTAACGCCTTCACCGAGTTCTCCGGCAATCTGGCTGGCACTCAGGCCGTCCATCCAAAGCTTTTTCAGCAGTTCGACGCGATCGTCAGTCCAGCCAACGGCCTGTGCTCCTGATGCTACTGTCAAAACAGAATCCTTCATTGAGCTGCCAATACGGCATTAGCAGCCAGTTCGACTCTAGGGCTCGTATGCTTGCCGGGTCCGCCACACGAGATATCGTGCTCCCGATGTCTCAGATACTACGACATGGGCTGAATCAGGATCAAGAGTTGGGCGGGATTTTCCCCGTTTATTCAGTGGTTAAAAAATCGCTAACATTCGTTGAGTCAAATCAGACACTTGCACTGCAAACATTGACTTTACGGACAAATCTCGCCTAATTCGCATCCCTATTTAGTTTCCGGGGTCCGTGCGTTTTTGCCGTTTGTGGCAGGTTTGCCACGGTGCTCCAGCAACACCTCCAAAATCTGAGGATAATCGCCATGTCTGCGCTATACGGTACCTATGCCCGGTCTGAACTCGCCTTCGAGCGGGGCGAAGGCATGCGACTGTACGATCAGAACGGCCGCGAATATCTCGACTTCCATTCCGGCATTGCCGTAAACGTGCTCGGCCATAACGACCCGCATCTGGTTGGTGCGCTTAAGTCTGCGGCCGAAAAGATCTGGCACACCTCCAACGTCTTCTCCATTCCGGAGCAGGAACGCCTTGGTCAGCGTCTCGTCGACATGACTTTTGCCGACCGCGTCTTCTTTACCAACTCGGGTGCGGAAGCGCTGGAATGCGCCATTAAGACCGCGCGGCACTATCAGTTCTCGAACGGGCACCCAGAGCGCTATGAAGTCATCGCCTTCACCGGCGCGTTCCATGGTCGGACGCTGGGCACAATCGCTGCTGGCGGCAACCCATCCTATATCGAAGGCTTTGGCCCGGCGGCTCCAGGCTTTGTCCATACCGCCCCCGGCGATCTCGATGCTGTGCGCGCACTCGTGGGCCCCGCAACGGCTGCTATTCTTATTGAGCCAGTACAGGGCGAAGGCGGCGTAACGGCCATGACTTCGGAGTTCCTGCAGGGGCTGCGTCAAATCTGTGACGAAAACGGCCTGATGCTGATCTTTGACGAGGTCCAGTGTGGCTTCGGCCGTACAGGTCGCTTCTTTGCGCATGAATGGGCTGGCATTTCGCCCGACATTGTGGCGGTTGCTAAGGCAATCGGTGGTGGTTTCCCACTGGGCGCATGTTTGGCAACCGAGAAGGCTGCGGCCTCGATGGTGCCGGGCACGCACGGCTCGACCTATGGTGGCAATCCTTTGGCTTGTGCCATCGGTAACGCCGTTTTGGACCGTGTGACGGCTCCGGGCTTTATGGAAAATGTTGCGCAGATGGGCCAGCGCCTCGCTTGGCACTTGCAGCAGTTGGCTCAGAAATACCCAGAGTATGTTCTGGAACTGCGCGGCAAGGGCCTACTTGCTGGTATCAAAATTACCCCGCCAGTCCGTGACTTCGTGGCGCGTCTGCGTGACGACCATCAGATGCTGACCATTGGTGCGGGTGATAATGTTTTGCGCTTGTTGCCACCATTGATCCTCACCGAAGAGGATATTGTGGAAGCTATCGGCAAGCTGAGCGCGGCATTTGATGCCATTGAAGCAGAGAATGCTGCCAACGTAGCATCTGGGTCATGAATTATCTGACTTTCTATCATTTTGGGCGACGGCGAGGACGCTGACAAGCATCTGTTAGCTGCCATGACTTATCATGGCAGCGCTTCGCTCACGTACGCCTATAAGTGATATAAAGGACTCCGGCCTCATGACGACCGGCACCCAGAACCATTTTCTCTCGATCGATGATTTCGAATACTCCGAGCTGCGCAACATGCTCGATCAGGCGCATGCTCTTAAGGCGCGCATGAAAGATGGCGATCGCCCGCAATTGCTCAAGGACAAAGTCCTGGCAATGATCTTTGAACGCCAGTCGACCCGCACGCGCGTCAGCTTTGACGTTGGCATGCGCCAGCTTGGCGGCGAGACACTCATGCTGTCTGGCCAGGAAATGCAGCTTTCGCGGGAAGAAACCTTGGCCGACACGGCACGCGTGATGAGCCGCTATGTCGACGCGATCATGATCCGCATCCTCTCGCATGCTGATCTGCTCGAACTTGCCGAAAATGCTACCGTTCCGGTGATCAACGGTCTGACGCGTCGCGCGCATCCATGCCAGATCATGGCTGATTTGATGACCTTTGAAGAACATCGCGGTGACATCAGTGGCGCGAAAGTGGCTTGGGTTGGTGACAGCAACAACGTGCTTCACTCGTGGGTGAACGCGGCTGAAGTGTTTGGCTGCGAGTTGACCATTGCCGTTCCGGATGAATACAGCCCGGAAAAGGACCTGATGCACGACATTAAGCGTGCCGGGAGCAAGGTGCGCTTGATCGAAGATCCGCGCGAAGCTGTTGAAGGCGCTGACCTGATCATCACCGACACATGGGTGTCGATGGGCGATACCGATGCCGCCGAGCGTCGCCGGGTCTTGAAACCTTACCAGGTGAACACCAATCTAATGTCACTGGCGAATAAAGACGCCTTGTTCATGCACTGTCTTCCGGCTCACCGCGGCGATGAAGTTACCGATGAGGTAATCGATGGCCCGCAGTCGGTGGTGTTTGATGAGGCCGAAAACCGTCTCCATGCTCAGAAGGCAGTGCTTTGCTGGGCATTCGGTGTGACAACCAACTAATCTGACGCAAGTCTGAAAAGCCAATTATTGTCCCCCGCGCGGTGCGGGCTTATCGCGATGTTTCGCGAGGGCTCAGCAGTGCGCGGGGCGATTGTTTCAAGGGCCGTCGGGACGAAAATCCTAAAAGTCCTAGCCTTAGGAAAGACCAAGATCATGACGAACGACCCCAAGCAGAACGAGAACCTTCTGGCCGCCATGGGCCTGGATCGCCCTGAAACTGGCGATGATGCTGTTGTGCCGTTCACTCTGGAAAATCTGGATACGCGCGGCCGTGTCGTGCGTCTGGGCGAGGCGATCGATATGATCTTGTCGCGCCATAACTATCCGCTGCCAGTGGCGCGCCTTCTCGGCGAAGCGGTGGTTTTGTCCGCCCTCATCGGCTCGTCTTTGAAGTTTGAAGGTCGCTTTATTTTGCAGACCCAGACCGATGGCCCGGTCAATCTGATCGTCGTCGACTTTGATGCGCCTGATGGCATGCGTGGCTATGCGCGCTTTGACCAGGAGATGCTGGTGAAGGCGGCTGAAGAAGGCAAGACCAGCGCCGCGGAGCTTTTGGGCAAGGGTCATTTGGCGATGACTATTGATCAGGGGCAGCACACCGAGCGCTATCAGGGCATTGTTGCCCTCGACGGCAGCTCGCTCGAAGAGGTGGCGCACACCTATTTCATGCAGTCCGAACAGATCCCGACCCGCGTTCGTTTGGCGGTTTCCCAGATCACCACTAAGGGCGATGTGCGCACGCGTTGGCGCGCTGGTGGCATGCTGATCCAGCACCTTCCCGAGCATGGCCTTGGCGTCAAGGATCTGCCCGGCGACGGCGCATTCGACGAAGTTGAAATCGAACGCGAAGCCGGTGATGGCTGGAATGAAGCGCAGGTTATGCTCAAGAGCGTCAGCGATCTGGAGTTGACGGATCCTGACGTATCGCCAGAACGTCTGCTGTTCCGTCTCTATCACGAGACCGGCGTGCGTGTATTTCCGGCGATGCCACTGGTAGAGCGCTGCTCATGCTCGGTGGAGCGGATCGAGGATATGTTGACGACCTCGTTTACCAACGAAGATCGTGAGGAAATGGCGGTCGACGGCGAGATCGAAGTTGTTTGCGAGTTCTGCTCGACGGCCTATCGATTTAACCCTCACCAATTTCAGAACTAAATAAATTTACGGCGTACACAATATTACATCTGTCGTGTACGCCGTGATACTATTGCAAAGCGCTAAAAATACTGACTAAGTGGGTGTGTGTTCAACGGCGGGGGCTGCCGTAGATGACTAAACACGTCTTGGTATCTATAGACGATCTAAAACAGAAAGAGACACTTGAAGAGCTTTCTCTTTCTGTTTCTCAGGCGATAGAACGATTTGAACTGACCAGCTTCATGTTTGCAGGAGTGCCTGCACCCGGACATGATTTTCAGCCGTATGTTCTGATCAGCAACTGGCCCGAGACATGGCTGAGCCGATATGTGTCGGAACGCTATGTTCATATCGATCCTGTGGTCCAACACTGTTTCTCGACAAACCTGCCGTTTGATTGGCGCGAAGCCCCGTTAGACCGTTCGCCTGAGAGCGGACAGGTTCTCTATGATTTCAAGGTGCATGGCATCGCCTACGGCTATTGTGTTCCTATCCAATTGGCCAATGGTGTGCAGGGCTTTGCCAGCTTTGGCGGGCCGAAGGATAGCGTCGATAGCGCCGGGCAGATCCAGCTGCATCTTTTAGCGCTTCATGTTTACGCGCAAATCCGCAAGCTAAATGTGTCGCGTCACCAACTGCCCAAGCGTCGGGCTATCACCCAGCGCGAAGCCGAGGTGCTCAAATGGGCGGCCTTAGGGAAAACAGCGGCAGAAATTGCTGATATTACTGCGCTTTCGGTGCGCACGGTGAACCAGCATTGCGAGAATGCGCAGCGGCGCTTGGGGACGCATAACCGCATTCACACTGTGGTCGAGGCGATACGCCACAAGCTCATTACACTTTAGTCTACTATTTTTGTTGCATTTTGGGAGTTCTCCCAATACCCCAACGGACGCAACGTGATTCACTGAGACCTTCGCGGAGACGGGGGCGTTTTCAGTGGATAGTCACGTTCTAGCCCGAACCACACGCGGCACATGTCGGACCTCAAGTGCGCAGTACTGCCTTGAAGCTTGGCACCAGAATAACGACGACGGACTAGAGGCGCGCTCACTCGGCGCCGACCAAATAGAAATTACAGCGTGGGGCAGCGATGCCCATGCGCATAACGCGAATTCCGTTGGGATCGTTGAGGGCAGCTTTTTGAGCCCGGGCGAGACCAGCACACAGAACTTGCTGCAGACTGGTTTTTACGGTCTGGCTTTGGGAGCAATCCTGATGCGAACCTCGCTTGGGGCCGATTGGGCGCGATTTATCGTGTTTCTGAATCGATGCGAGGGGCTGTATCGCCTGACCGAGTCTGCAGTCCTTTTATTCTTCCCCTTTTGGCGCCGCCGTAGAGGCCGGGCACAAGGGGAGGCGCATGGCGATAGTGGGCTGAGGCAGCGCATGCGGTGCTTTTTGTCCCCATCGCCCCTCGGGCGCAGATCGAGGCTTTCTCGTAGCCTGTGCTCCTCTCTCTACATAGCTAGAGTGTGAACGAGCGCCATGAGTGCAGCACTTGAGCTCATGGCTGCGCTGATCGGAACCAAGCAAACGCATTACACACCCAAAGCGGCACTCGAGGCGGCTCTGATGACAGAGGTCGACCCGATGCATTGGTGCGCGGTCTATCTCGATATTGCGCCAGCGGAAATCATGAGCCGCGCTGCGCAATGGGTTGGCTTAGCCTTCTTTGATGTTGTGCCGCGTGTCGCCCATGTCGTTCACGACCAGCCGCGCGTTGAGATGTTCGCGAACCTGCGCATGGTGAGGTTCACCATGCTCGACAGGGAGATTGCGGTCGCAGCCCCGGACTTTTTCGCCTTTCTTCATCTGGCCCGGGTGGTGGAGGCTGACCCGGGCTTAAGGGGGCAGCTGCTTATTGTCCCCAGTGCAGCCCTAAGGGATGCGCTGGTGGGGATTCATGAAGAGCACTTGCTTGATGACGCGCGGCAAAGGCTGACGCGGAAGTGGCCATATGCGGCGGCGCAACTCGATCTCACCCGGATGGTTCGGGAAGGGGTTGTGATCACGGTCGCAGTGCTCGTGTTGGCGCTGACTATTGCGCCCTGGACAGGGATCGTTTGGGCCCTGCCGGTCTGGCTGTGGTTGATCATCCTGCCCAGTTGCATTCGGCTCGCAGCGATTTTTACGCCAATCCCCCGTGGGGTTACGGCTGAGCCCATTTTGGGGCCGGATGACTTGCCGATCTATACGGTGATGGTGCCGCTGCGCGACGAGGCGGGCATGGTGGATCAACTGTGCGCAAATCTGCTGCGGCTCGATTACCCGCGCGAGAAACTGCAGATCATGTTTCTCGTTGAAAGCCGCTCTCCCGAGACGGTGGATGCGGTGCGCAAATATCTCGGTGATGCGCGGTTTTCGCTGATTGTCGTGCCCGACGCAGCACCGCGCACAAAACCTAAGGCCTTGGATTTCGGATTGCCCTTTTGCACGGGCGAATATGTGGTGGTCTATGATGCCGAGGATCGTCCCGATCCTGACCAATTGCGTCGCGTCGTGGCCCAGTTTCGACGGCAAACGGACGTTGTGTGCATTCAGGCTCGGCTGGTCATCAGCAATGGCAATGGACGGTTTTTGCCGAGCCTCTTTGCGGGGGATTACGCCGGGCTATTTGCCGTGCTTCTGCCGGCATTTGCCAAGTGGAATATGGTGATGCCCTTAGGCGGCACCTCGAACCATTTCCGCATGAAGGAGCTGCGCGAGATTGGCGGGTGGGACCCCTATAATGTCACCGAGGACGCCGATCTGGGCGTGCGGTTGGCACGGCGGGGCTTGCTCACAGCAACCAGCAATAGCCGGACTTTTGAGGATGCGCCAACCAGTTTCAGGCCGTGGCTAGGACAGCGTACGCGTTGGCTCAAAGGCTGGATACAGACCTTTGTGGTGCACAATCGGCGTCCCAACTTGCTCCTGCGCGACTTGGGGCTGGTCCGCATGCTGATCTTTGAAGCCGTGTTGCTCGGCATGCTGATTTCGCCGCTGCTGCATCTCACTTTTGTGGTGGTGGTCATCGCGCTGTTGATTTCAGGACAGGGTGCAGCGCCGCTAGGGGAAGGGTGGTTTTTCGCGTGTGTTGTCGTCTTGGTGCTGGGGCAGGCTGTGGCCGTCGGTACCAATATTTTGGGGCTCTGGCGGACTGGCCAAATGCAGCTCATGCTGCCGCAACTGCTTTTGCCGTTCTATTGGCTGCTGGTTGGGCTCGCGACGATCTTCGCTTTTCTGGAGTTCGCTCAAAAACCATTTCACTGGTTTAAAACACCGCATTTGGCGAGCAAGCGCAGACCGAAGCGCTCGCGTTAGGAGGAGGGGCCAGTATAGGTCCGGCCCCTCAAGCCTAACTCTTAGTTCAAAGCGACCTGACGAGTTTCGCTGTCGATGAGGGAGCCGGCGATCGCGGCCAGCAACAGCAGCGCGGCGAACAGTCCGATGGCAACGCCAAAGCCTTGCGCGATGACAAGCGCGACCGCAGAGGGTGCCAAGAGCCCGCCGAGGCGAGCCATTGCACCAGCTGCACCCATGCCGGTCGCGCGCGAGGCTGTCGGATAAAGCTCGGGGGTGAAGGCGTAAAGCGCACCCCATGTTCCCAAGAGGGAAAAGCTCATGAGCAAAATGGACGCGCCAATAAGCCAAGCTTCTCCGGCAACAACAAACAGCAGACAGCCAAAAGCGGAGAGCAGCAGGAAGCTGATCAGCGTCGGTTTGCGACCATGCGCTTCGACGCCCCATGCGGCCAGTGCGTAGCCAGGAATTTGCGCCAAGGCGACGAGAACAAGGAAGCCATAGCCGCGGACATAGCCAAAGCCTTCTTCAGCAAGGCGCGCTGGCATCCACGTAAAGACGCCGTAATAGGAGACTGAGACCAAGAACCAACAGACGAGGATCATGACGGTGCGGCGGCGGAACTCGGGAGAGAAGAGCCCCGGCGCCTTGGTCTGGGGCGGAAGATGAAGCTGCTCCTCGGCAGCCATGACCGGTTTCCCATTGGCGGTAAGGACTTGGTTCAGAACAGTTTTCGCGCTCTCGCGATCGCCGCTGTTCAGCAAATACATCGGCGAATCCGGAAGCCAGAACCGCAAGCCCAGCCCAACAAGGGCGGGAAGAGCGGTGACGGCGAAAATCCAGCGCCAGGCGTCTTGTGGGAAGTAGATGCTGGTGATCCAGGCGGCGAGGGCAACGACGACAGTGCCGACCGCCCAAAAGCCTTCGAGCATGACAAGCCAACGCCCACGATTTTTAGCCGGCAGAAACTCGGCCATCATTGCGTAGTCGACCGGTAGCGTGCCGCCGACGGCGATGCCGGTGAGAAAGCGCAGGCCCAGCAAGATCGCAAAGTTCGGTGCGAAAACCGACAAGAGCCCGAAGATCGCGTCGCAGGCGACGGTGATGATGAGGATGCGGCGGCGGCCATAGCGGTCCGCAAGCTTACCAAAGACGGCTGCACCAATCAGCATGCCGAGGAAGAACAGCGTGCCGGTTTGCAGGGCTTCTGGAACGGATAGTCCGAAGGTGGCTGCGATGGAGGCAGCGGTGAAGCCCACGGCCATCACTTGCATGGCATCTGCGGCCCAGACGAGCCCGAAAATGCCCAAAAGCTTACGTTGGAAAGGCCCGGTACCAGCCCGGCTCAAAATGTCTTCGACAGTGCGTTCCATGGTGGACCCTCCAAGCGTGCAGATGCGGCCTATTGAACAGCTACTGATCGATAGACAAGCGTGGAAACACAAAATCCGTCCAGTTCTGTCGCCGGTCGGCTGAGGCACGTTCAGCCGAACGGAAATAGAATTCCAATCGTCCGATCCTTGCAACAAATCAGAAAGCATTCCGAGAGTTTTTTATTATTTTCGTGACGCTCGGAGCGCTTTTGGGGCGCAGAGTGTTGGTGCCCGTCGTTCCTTCTTGAGTCTAACCAATGATCAATTGTTGCAACGGCAGATGGTTATGCCGATTGATCTGCGCGTTTGGAAAATCTTTCGAATGCTTGAGCGCTAGAGGCGGGAATAGAGATTGATGCCGCGGTCGGTCGCACTGGGCGTCACTCTGTGATCTGCCGGTGGGTGGGCGCGCTGACCGCAATCCATACGCGGACAAATTCTGCAGCCGGTGCCGACGGGGACCGCCTTGCTCTCATCATGCAGATCCATGCCGTCGGCATAAACCATTTCCTTGGCGTGATGGATTGAGCAGCCAAGGCCAATGGAGAGATAGCTGCGCGGCGCATTATAGCGGAACCCGCCTTTGGCGACGGAGCGTGCAATGCAGAAATAGCGCGCTCCGTCGGGCATTTGGCTGATCTGAACATTGATCCGGTCAGGCGCTAGGAAGGCCGCGTAAATGTTCCAGCGGGGACAGGCGCCAGAGTGGCGTGGAATGTGGATGCCCGAAAGCGAGAAGCGCTTCGAGATATTGCCAGCAATGTCAGTACGGACAAGGTGAAGTGGAATGCCACTTGCGCCACGGCGTTGCAGGCTGGTCATGCGCTGACACACCTGCTCGAAGCTGGCGGAAAACCGGCGGGCGATCCGGTCCACGTCGTAGCGATACATTTTGCAGGCGGCTAGAAAAGGTTCGTACGGCATGATGAGCGCGGCAGCGAAATAGGCCGCAAGGACGTTCCGCGCCAGAGTGGGGGCGTCGCCTTCCGGTAAGTTCGCGCGGGCGATAATGCTTTCGATTTCCGGCGCACCAACGTCTTCGCCCAAGTGATGGGCCGTCAGAAACAGCGACGTTTCAGCGGGAAGGAGGTCGGATAGGAACAGTGTCCGTCCGTCAAAACGGCGTGCCACCCCCGCAGGAAGCGATGAGAGGCGCGTCTCCCGGCCCATAACGTTAAAGAGATAGGCCTTCAATCCGGCGGCGAAATCGTCGTCCATCGCATCAATGTCAGCGCGAACGCGTTCAGCAGCATCCTCCAAATCAGGGAAGTGATTGGCGGCCTCTTGGAGGAAATCTGAGATGGCCTCCGTTGCGGCGTGGAAGGGGATGCCCTCCGCCTGAGGCATGGGGGAGGGATGTTGCCTGAGATCGCGGAAACGGTCGTAGAGCTGCAGCATGGCTCGCGCGGCCGCGGGGTTGGATTGGGCGAAGTCGCGGATTTCGAGATTGGTGACATCACTATCGGCGAAAAACTCGTCGCCAAAGGCCTCCATCAGGTCGCCGACCAAGCGGCCCTCGTCATTGTCGACCAGCTCACCAGGTTCAATGCCAAGATGCCCGGCAATCGAGAACAGCAGCGGGACGGTAATTTTACGGCGATTGTGCTCGATGAGGTTGAGATAGCTTGAGGAAATGCCCAGCGTGTCGGCCAGATCGCTCTGGCTAATTTTCTTGCTGCGCCGGAGGCGTTTTATCCGAGCGCCGACTTGTTGGCCTATATCCATATTCTGCTCCTCGATTTACAGAATTTACAAAACAGACGCCCGGATTTGACAAGGTTTTACAGCTTAACAGCGCTGAATTGCTATATTTCTTGCATACTGATCGATGTTGTCAAATATTTACATCAACACGAGGAGAGATAAATGCAGCCGCAGCAAAATGACCGCGATGAGTATGTCACCATCTTCGCTAACAGCGCCGCAGATGCCATGGCCCAATATTGGGCGCGGGGGATGGACCGGCAGGGATATCTCATCGCCGGACGGATAGGCCCCCACGAAATCCGCTCGTCGGATGGGTGTGAGGTGTTCTCAAGCCAGGGCCTCGTCGCCGCCACTTTTAGCCGGCGCGTCGCCAGCTAACGCCAACCACACCCAACATATGAAATCGGCCGCACCGTTGCTTGAGCAACGCTCGCCCCGTCACGTCTTGAGGAGGACAAACCATGCTCGATAAGCCCCATAAGCCCGAACAATTCCCAGCCCCAGATTATGCGCCAAACCGGTGGGATAATATTGCGCGCAGCTACACTCGTGCCGATGTTGCCCGATTGTCTGGCTCGCTGCCGATCCGGCATACGCTGGCAGAAAATGGGGCCAAGCGCCTTTGGGAACTGCTGCAGAAGGAAGACTATGTGCCAACCCTGGGCACGTTCACCGGCAATCAGGCGGTGCAGCAGGTGAAGGCGGGGATCAAGGCGATCTACCTATCGGGCTGGCAGGTCGCGGCGGACGCCAATTCGTCGGGCAATATGTATCCGGACCAGAGCCTTTATCCCGTCGATAGCGTTCCGAGCGTCGTGCGCCGTATCAACAAGGCTTTGCAGCGCGCCGATCAGATCCAGACCATGGAGCAATCTGACGGCATCTCGACCACCGATTTGGACTTTTTCGTACCGATCATTGCGGACGCAGAAGCCGGGTTTGGCGGCCCACTCAATGTTTTCGAACTGATGAAGGCGATGATCGAGGCGGGTGCTGCAGCGGTTCATTTTGAGGACCAACTGGCCTCCGAAAAGAAGTGCGGGCACTTGGGGGGCAAAGTTTTGGTGCCGACCAGCCAATTTATTCGCACGCTCAACGCGGCGCGCCTCGCGGCTGACGTCATGGACGTGCCCACGCTCATCATGGCTCGCACGGACGCGGAAGCGGCGCGCCTGATCACATCCAACATCGATGACTATGACGCGCCATTCGTGACCGATGAGCGGACCGCAGAAGGCTTCTATGTGCTGAAGGGGGGCATCGACGCGGCGATTGCACGGGGTATCGCTTATGCGCCCTATGCAGATCTGATCTGGTGCGAAACCTCAACGCCGAGCCTTGATGAGGCACGCAAGTTTGCTGAGGCGGTGCGCAAAGTGCATCCCAACCAGATGCTGGCCTATAATTGTTCGCCGAGCTTTAACTGGGCCAAGCACATGGGTGAGAGTGCTATGGCGAGCTTCCAGCGGGAGATCGCGGCCATGGGGTATAAGTATCAATTCATCACGCTGGCCGGTTTCCACAACCTCAGCCTGACGACCTTCAATCTCACACGGGACTATTTGGCCGACGGCATGGCGGGATACTCGCGCTTGCAGCAGGCCGAATTTGCCGCCGAGAAGCATGGGTTTTCCGCCGTGCGGCATCAGCGCGAAGTGGGCACGGGTTACTTTGATGCCGTTTCAATGGCGGTGAGCGGCGGCAAGAGCGCAACCACGGCCATGTCCGCCTCCACAGAGACTGCGCAGTTCCATTAAAGTACTGGCGTCAGAAACACATATTCAAACGCACGGCGGCGACGCTGTGCGTTTTTGTTTGGTCATGCTGCTGGGGAGTTTGGAGCGGGTGAAGGGAATCGAACCCTCGTATTCAGCTTGGGAAGCTGCTGCTCTACCATTGAGCTACACCCGCATAACGGGACTAAATGCGGGAAAACGTGGGCCTCGTCAAGGCACGGATACAGACGATTAACTGAGTTCGTTGCTATTGCTCCCAAATGCATGTGGCATGAAGTATCCCGCACTTGCCCATGCGTTTTTAAGAGTGCAAGAACCCTAACACTGCTTCATGTCCGGCTAACTGCTGCGCAAAACCCTGCGTGGTTTCAGTCTCTTGTGTGTTTCTCGCACAAAGATACCAGTTTGCTTCGAATTGAGCTCCGATTTGTAATGGCGCATGCCTCGCTGCACTGTCTGCGAAGCGTCTGCCACTAGCCAAGGCCGGTCATATGGCAATTGTGGACTTCTTTTTCCATCAGCATGAGCCCGGACTGATCGTCCTAGCGGCCGTGGTATGCCTGATATCGGCCTATACCTGTATGGGGCTGCTCCGGCATGCCAAGCGTGCGGCCGATAAAAAACGTCCGATTTGGATCGCTATCGCTGCGCTCACAGTGGGCTTCGGCATTTGGACCACCCATTTCGTCGCTATGGTCGCGTTCAAGCCGGGCTTTGAGATCGTCTATGACATTGCGCTGACGCTGATCTCGCTGCTGATTGCGATCGTTGTGTGTGGGGCGGGAATTTACGTCACGACTCGTGGCAATACGCGGTGGGATCATGCTCTCGGCGGTGCTGTCGTGGGCTTGGCCATATCCGTCATGCATTACACCGGCATCAGTGCTTCTTTGATGGAAGGAAGCCTGCTCTGGGATCACCAACTGGTCGGATTGTCGATATTAGCGGGCCTCGTGCTGAGCGCGGTGGCGTTTGTGGTGGCAAGCTCCGGGGGCAGTTTATCGGTTCCGCTTGGGGCTATTGTGCTGACGCTGGCCATTTGCGCCGTGCATTTCACGGGCATGGCTGCGGCTGACTTTTCGCTCTGCGGGCCGGTCGAAGGCGCCGGCGAGCTTGATGGCTTTATGCTCTCGCTCATCATTGCCTTGATCTCGGCAGTGTTGGTCGGCGTGGCGGTGGCGAGCATGGTTTTGGAGAACGCTCATTTTCGACGGGTGGCCCGCGAGAACGAGAGGGAGCAGAGGGACGCTAACCGCATCGGCGAAGTGTCTAAGACGCTGCACTTGGCCATGACGAATATGGCGCAAGGTCTGGGTTTCTTTGACGCGAAGGGCGCCTTGCAGCTCTACAATGAGCGGCTCAAGGAAATGCTGATGATCGACCCGCGCTACGATTTGACCGGTGCCGATCTGCGTGAGTTGTGCCGCCTGTCCTTGGTGAGCAATAACGAGCCTGAAGAAAATATTGAGGCCCGGGTCGAGACGTTCCACGCTGAGCATAGCAGATTGGTCAAAGAAGGTGGCCAGATCGAACACCAGCTTGGGGCGGGTCGTGTGCTGCGGGTTTCTCATAGCCCAGTTGGAGATGGATCTTGGGTCAGCACCATTGACGACGTGACCGAGCGCTATAATTCCGAGCGGGCGATAGCACATATGGCCCGTCATGACGTGCTCACGGGTCTGCCCAATCGAAGCCGTTTCGACGAGCAGTTCGAAGCCATGATGGCGACTGCCGACGAGAAGAAAACCAAGCTTGCCGTTGTCGCCATCGATCTCGACCGCTTCAAGGAGGTCAACGATATTCATGGCCATGCCGCGGGCGATATGGTGCTCGAGCAACTGGCCAAGCGGCTGAACGACGTGCTCCGCGACGGAGAAGTGGTCGCCAGAATTGGTGGCGATGAATTCTCGGCCCTCAAACTCTTTAGCACGATGGAAGGGTTGCGCGAGTTCCTCGGGCGTCTGGACGGGGCATTGCATACGCGTATTGAGGCGGATGATCTCAACCTGAGCACAGGCGCGAGTATTGGTGTCGCAATTTACCCCGATGACGGTGAGGATCGCTCAAAACTGCTGAGCAATGCCGATCTTGCCATGTATCGCGCCAAGGGCGAGTTCGATCACCACATTTGCTATTATGAACGTGAGATGGATGAGCTGGCGCGCGAGCGACGCGAGATGGGCCGCGACATCTGGACAGCGCTCGAAACCAACGGTTTTTACCTGGCCTATCAGGTGCAAAAGTCTGTGTTGACGGGCGACGTCACCGGCTATGAGGTTTTGCTGCGTTGGGTTCGACCCGGCTATGGACAGGTGGCGCCAGCCGATTTCATTCCTGTTGCCGAGGAATGCGGCGCCATCAATGGGATCGGGGCGTGGGTGCTGCGCGCTGCCTGCGCTGACGCTGCAGCTTGGCCGCAGCCGCACAAAATTGCCGTCAACGTCTCAGCCATTCAGCTGGGCAGTTTTGATCTCATCGACACGGTAAAACAAGTTCTGGACGACACTGGCCTCGACCCCAAGCGCTTGGAGTTGGAAGTGACCGAAACGGCAATTATCGCCGACAAGTCTCGCGCCCTCCACATCCTGACCGCGATCCGTGCTATGGGCGTTTCGATTGCAATCGATGATTTTGGGACCGGCTATTCGTCCTTGGATACGCTGCGCTCGTTCCCGTTCGATAAGATCAAACTCGATCGGTCGTTCATGAATGAGGTCGAGCAGAACGAGCAGTCCAAGGCAATCGTACGGGCCATTCTCGCATTGGGCCGCAGCCTTTCCGTGCCGGTTTTGGCTGAAGGCGTGGAGACCCCGGCGCAGCTTGAGGTGCTGCGCCTCGAAGGGTGCAATGAAGCGCAAGGCTTCTTCCTTGGCCGCCCCGGCTTTATCGCCTGGGAAGACGCGGTCGGAACGGCAGCTCAATAGTCAGACGTCAGGATAAGGCCGGAAGTGTTTTGACAGTTTGAGGGTCTGGGCTTGGTAATTCGAGCCCAGATCACGGCCATAAAGGCGCTCGGGCTTTTCGGCCAGTTCCTCATAAATCAACCGGCCAATGATTTGGCCGTGGTTGAGAAGGAACGGCACTTCGCGGCTCCGGACTTCCAGAACAGCGCGGCTGCCTGTGCCGCCGGCAATGGAATTGCCAAAGCCGGGATCAAAAAAGCCTGCGTAATGGACGCGGAATTCGCCAACCAGCGGGTCAAACGGCACCATTTCGGCCGCGTGCGTGGGCGGGACATGCACCGCCTCGTGACTGACGAGGATGTAGAACTCTTCAGGATCGAGAATGAGCTCGTCGCGCTGGCGCGAATACAGCGGCTCCCAGAAATCGAGCACGTCGAGCGCGCCCTTCTTATCCACGTCGATCACCGCGGTGTGACGCTTGGAGCGGAAGCCAATCAGCCCGTTTCGGCCTTCACCGAGCAGGTCAATGGACAACGCCACGCCGTCGCCTACTGGCAATTGCTCGTCGATCACCAAAGTGTGCTCGGCGTGTAGTTTGCGGTGTTGTTCTACGTTGAGGCGGCTGTCCCCACAGCGGAACCGCATTTGGCTCAGGCGCGAGCCACTGCGGACCAATACCGGGAAGGTGCGCGGACTGATTTCGAGATAAAGCGGGCCGGTATAGCCAGCGGGCACTTGATCAAAGCCTTGAGCATAATTGGCGATGACGCGTGTGAAGATGTCGAGCCGACCAGTCGAGCTTTTCGGATTGGCCGAGGCGCTGACGGTGTCGGGTAAATCAAGCGTTTCATCGAGCGGCACGAGATAGACGCAGCCGCGCTCCAGCACAGCGCCCTCACTCAAGTCGATCTGGTGAAGTTTTAGCGCTTCGATACGCTCGGCCACAGTGTGCAGCGGACCCGGCAAGAAGCTCGATCGCACGCGATAGGCTGTTTTGCCTAAGCGCAGATCGAGGCTGGCGGGCTGAACCTGATCGGCGTCAAATGGGCTCGAAACACTAATCGCACCTTCGGCGTGCAGCTTTTCGATCAGTCGGGCCGGAAAGACCCCGGTGGGCCAAGGTTCGCTCATTCGCACGCTCATTTTGTTTTCTGTGTTCTCCTAGCAAACCCGAGGAATTGACGCCACAGCGCTGATGCCGTTTAATCTCGGCTGTGGTGATTTGGCCGGTCGCTTGCAGCCACATGAAACAAATCGCTAAGGACCGTTTGGGATCCGGCCGCCCTATGCGAGCCGGTTTTTCTGTTTAAAGGCGCTGAAATGTCTAGAGACCACAATCCCCTCCTCGATCCAAGCAAGCAGTCGGCAGCGACGCGGCTGGTCCATGGTGGCGGTAAGCGCACAGATTTCAATGAAACCAGTGAAGCGCTGTTTCTGAACTCCGGCTATTCCTACCCCAACTCCCAGCACGCCGAAGATTTGTTCCTCAACAAATTCCCTGGCCATAATTACTCGCGTTTCGCTAACCCGACCGTCGACATGTTCCAAGAGCGTATGGCGCTTCTGGAAGGCGCGGAAGCGGGCCGCGCTTTTGCGTCGGGCATGGCCGCTGTGACCAATGCGGTGATGAGCCAAGTACGCGCTGGCGATCATATCGTTGCCGCGCAAGCTCTTTTTGGCGGCTGCCGTTTCGTTGTTGAAGACTACGCCCCACGTTTTGGCGTGGAATCGACGCTGGTCGATGGTCGCGATCCGGAAAACTTTGCGCGTGCGATGCGCCCGAACACCAAGGTGGTGTTTATCGAAACGCCAACCAATCCAACTTTGGAACTGGTTGATATCAAGGCTGTCGCTGAAATCGCTCACGCGCATGGCGCTAAGCTGATTGTGGACAATGTGTTCGCCACAGCGCTTTACCAGAACCCGCTGACCCTTGGCGCAGATCTCGTCACCTATTCGGCGACCAAGCACATCGATGGGCAGGGCCGCGTTCTGGGTGGCATCGTGTTGGGCAGCAAGGAAATCATTGAAGGTGACGTGCACACCTTCTTACGCCAGACAGGCGCAACGCTGAGCGCGTTCAACGCTTGGGTTATGCTCAAAGGTCTTGAAACTTATGCGTTGCGTGTCGAACGCATGACCGACAGTGCGGAAAAGATTGCGGCAGCGCTTGCAGACCATCCTAAGGTCAATCACGTGATCTATCCGCATCACCCAAGCCACCCGCAATATGAGCTGGGCAAGAGCCAGATGAAGCGCGGGTCTTCGCTGCTTGCGATCGACGTCAAGAACGGTCAGGACGGCGCATTTGCCTTCTGCGATAGTCTCGCTGTGGCGCTGATTTCCAACAATCTGGGCGACGCCAAATCGCTCATTACCCACCCGCGCACGACCACCCATGCGCGACTGACCGAAGAGGTTCGCCTCTCGACTGGTGTGACGCCGGGTCTGGTGCGGTTGTCGGTTGGCCTTGAAGATCCTGATGATCTGATTGCCGACCTTATGTATGGCCTCGACCAGGTTTAAGTGATCATGCCGAGGCGGGGGATGCGCAGCAGAGCAGGGCAATGGGTTGGGTGTTTCGCGCTCGGCCTGTTCGCCGCTTTCTTGGTAAGCCCCGCCTCGGCGCAATTATTGCCAAATCACGCCGATGCCGATGCGCGTGAAATCTTGCCCGATTTGCAGCCGGTTCCGGCTATACGGTTTCTAACAACGACAGATTTTCCCCCCTTCAACTTCCGCGACAGCGCGGGGGAGGTCGTTGGGTACAATATTGATCTGGCGCGACGGATCTGTACCGAGATCGACATCGCCTGCACCATACAGGCGTGGCCGTGGGATCAGGTCGTGTCGGCCTTGGAGGACAATCAGGGTGATGCTGTTATCGCTGGTGTCGCGATGACGCCAGAGACCGCGGGCGCGATTGATTTTTCAGCGATCTATCTGGCTTTGCCGGGACGGTTCGTCACGCGTGCCGAAGACGTCGACGGCTTTGACCAAAATGCTTTGGCAGCGCTCAAAGTTGGTGTGCGCGACGGTAGCGCCCATGACGCGTTTTTGAATCAGTATTTTCCAACAGCCGCACGCGTCGCTTTTGCCTCGGAAGGGGAGGCGCTTGCAGCGCTCGCGGCAAGCGAGGTCAAAGCCTATTTCGGCGACGCCATGCGCGCGGCCTTCTGGCTCAACGATAACCCCGCCTGCTGTAATTTTGCCAGCGAGCCGTATTTCCGTCCCAACCAGTTTGGCGAAGGTCTGGCCGTGGGTGTGCGCGCCGGACAGGACAAAATCCGACATGCCATTGATTGGGCGTTGGTGCGCCTCAAGGACAATGGCACGCTTGATGAGCTCTATCTGCGTTGGTTCCCTGTTGGGTTCTACTAATCAGGCAGTCTGCGGTGCCGGGCGCGGGCGGCCACTTCGATTGCGGCGGTGGTGAGGCGATCTAGCGTCAGGCGATCGCGCAGCATTTCCAAGAACCGCAGCTCTTCCTGTTCCAACTGAAGATCGACAGCGGTGACCTCAACGGCGAGTGCGTAAGCCGTGTCCTGCAGTTTTGTCGGGATAGCCAAGAGCGCCTTGTCGAGCGCGAGGTCCAGTCCATCGTCGCTATTGAGCACATCAGCACAGTCATTGGCGACGTCGGTGAGGCGGGTGCGATCAAACCCGGCAAAAACCGGCAAGCGACCGACAAGGGCTTCGATCCGGTTCAATTCCCGCTCAGTGATTGTGGCATCCGAGGATGCAGCAATGATCATAATGTGAATAAGCGCATCCTGAATGGGCGACGGCATAAATGGCCTCCTGAGATCGTTGCGCACAAAACTAGGTGCGGTTCGGTCGATCTGCAACCACCTGCGTCATTGACGCGGCGCAGATAGAGTGCAACACACCAAGCCTTATCGTTCCCCGTGTTTTCGAAAGGCCACAATCCCTGTGTCGCCCGCCGCTTTACCTCCACTTGACCCCGATTTCTTCGAGCCCGCACAGACGGCTCGCGCTTGGCCCTTCGAAGAGGCCCGTAAACTGGTCAAACGGTTGGAAAAATCGGGCAAAGGGGAAGCCCTTTTTGAGACCGGTTATGGCCCCTCGGGCCTGCCGCATATCGGCACCTTTGGCGAAGTCGCGCGTACCACCATGGTGCGTACTGCGTTCCGCCTGCTGACCCGTGACCAAATCCCAACCCGTCTGCTGTGCTTCTCCGACGACATGGACGGCATGCGCAAGATTCCGGACACCGTGCCTTCCAAGGAAGCCATGGAGCCGCATCTGCAAAAGCCGCTGACGGCGGTGCCTGATCCGTGGACCAACGAATACAACAGCTTTGGCGAGCACAATAACGCCATGCTGCGTCGTTTCCTCGACACCTTCGGGTTCGACTACGAATTCGCCAGCGCCACCGACTATTACAAGTCCGGCAAGTTTGACGAAGTGCTGCTGCGCGCGGCTGAACGCTATGATGATATCATGGGCGTTATGCTGCCGAGCCTTGGCGCGGAACGCCAGGCAACCTATTCGCCATTCCTACCGATCTCGCCAATTTCGGGCCGCGTGCTTTACGTGCCGATGAAGGAAGTCGATGCCCAGAATGGCACCGTGACCTTCACCGATGAAGATGGTCGTGACACGACCGTCTCGATCAAGGGCGGTAACGTTAAGCTCCAGTGGAAGCCGGACTTCGGTATGCGCTGGGCCGCCCTCGGCGTCGACTTTGAAATGTTCGGCAAGGACCACCAGACCAATCAGCACATCTACGACAAGATCTGCGCGATCCTCGGTGGCACGCCTCCAGAACACTATGTGTACGAGCTGTTCCTGGATTCCGAAGGCCAGAAAATCTCGAAGTCAAAGGGCAATGGCCTGACCATCGACGAATGGCTGACCTATGCGCCGACCGAGAGCCTCGGGCTCTACATGTTCCAGAAGCCGCGCGTCGCTAAGCGTCTGCACTTTGATGTCATCCCGCGCGCCGTGGATGAATATGCGCAGTTCGTTGCTGCCTTCGAAAAGCAGGATGCGGCCGCACGCGTTGAAAACCCGGCGTTCCATGTCCACTACGGCGATGTGCCGAAGATCGACATGCCGATCACTTTCGCACTGCTGCTCAATCTGGCAACGGCTTCCAATCCGGAAACGCCAGAAGTCATGTGGGGCTATATCTCGGCCTATGCACCGGGCGTTTCGGCGGCAACCCATCCGCATCTCGATGCGCTGGTTGGCTACGCCATGGCCTACTTCCGCGACTTCGTGAAGAAGAACTATCGCGCGCCAGACGATGTCGAACGCGCAGCGCTCGAAGCTGTTTCGGCAGCTTTCGCCGAACTTCCTGCGGACTCTTCCAACGAAGACATCCAGAACGCAGCTCTCGACGTTGCTCGCAACATCGAGCGCTATCAGGATCATACGAAGAAGGGGCCAACTGGCGGTCCCGGCGTATCGGGCGACTTCTTCCAGATGCTCTATCAGGTGCTGATCGGCCAGGAACGCGGTCCGCGCTTCGGCTCGTTTGCAGCGCTCTATGGCATTGAGAACACCCGCAAGCTGATCGGCCGCGCTCTCGCAGGCGAACTGCAGAGCTAGGCCCTCGACTTGCAACACCAATCAACGCGCTCGGGTCAAACGATCCGGGCGCGTTTTTTATTGGCTGGCCCAGATGATGCGGGCGATCCAATCGATGTCTTTGAGCTCGAACACGCGGGGCGGATAGTTTGGATTGGCTGAATGCAGCTCCAACTGCTTAGCGGATTGCCGGTGGAGGATTTTTGCCATGACCTCCCCATCATGGGTGCGCACGACAACGCGGTCCCCACGACGGACCTGCTCGGTCGGTGAGACGACAACCCGGTCTCCCTCACGATAGACGGGCTCCATGCTATCGCCATGAATTTCAAGGGCATAGATGCCGCGCTCGGTGGAGACAGGAAGCTCGACTTCGTCCCAGTTTCGGCCCGCAGGGAAACCAGCGCTATCGAAGAAACCGCCTGTTCCCGCTTGCGCTAGGCCGAGCAGGGGGATGACGGCTGGGGGCGGTTCGGCAAAACCGGCATGCTGGCTGTACGAGCCGGAGCCGTTCTCAAAACTGTCGAGCGTTTCGCCAGTCGCCTCAAGGATTTTGGCAATGCTTTCAGTGGATGGCCAGCGTTCGCGACCGTCTTTGCTGACCCGTTTCGAGACATTGAAAGCGGTCGCATCAAGTCCGGCCATTTTCGCGAGAGCGGACACCGAGAGACCATGACGCCGCGCCAGCGAGTCGATCCCATCCCAGATAGTGCGATGTGTGACCATCAGCGTGCCCTCACAGGACATTGGTCTTATGCCAAGAATTGTGTCCTAGGCTAATCCGGCTCTGAGGCCTTGTAAAGTGGGCGTTTCCCCGCTACCCCGGCACGAACTCCCCCGCGTACGAGCCCCCAAATGTCCCAAGTCAGTCCGAACCCCGAGTTCATTTATAAAGTCGCGACGGAGCAGTCTTATGCTCCTTCCAGAGCGACGGGTTCCTATGCCGGGATGCCGATTGATGCAAGCGATGGCTATATGCATTTTTCGACAATTGATCAGCTCAAAGAAACGCTTAGCCGTCACTTCCGTGGGCAATCAGGGCTCGTGCTTCTGGCCATTCGGACTGCCGATCTCGCCGGGTCGAACCTTGTTTGGGAGCCTTCTCGTGGGGGCGCTCTATTCCCCCATCTTTATAATCGCCCGCTGCCGCTCAGTGCCGTTGCTTGGGAAGCGACCATCAGCGTTGATAGCGAAGGCAATACCGAACTGCCGGAGGCTGCACAGTGATCCTTTCTGCTTTTTCTCCCTTGTTGCGCAGTAAGTTACTCTCAAATTTGACGCTTGATGCGCTGATGAAGATGGACCCGGAAACGGCCCATGGCGCGACGATCACTGCGCTGCGCATGGGACTTTCGCCCCAGCAGCAGGGCCCTGACGCGCCAGAATTGGCGACGGATTTGTGTGGCCTTAAGCTCACGAACCCGATCGGCATGGCCGCTGGTTTTGATAAGAATGCCGAGGTGCCACGGCAGTTGGCGCTTTTGGGTTTTGGAATGACCGAAATCGGTACGGTGACGCCGCGCCCACAGGCGGGCAACCCAAAGCCACGCCTTTTCCGCGTGACCGAAGCGCAGGGTGTGATCAACCGTATGGGCTTTAATAACGAGGGGCACGATGTGGCCTTTGAGAGGCTCAGGAGTGTCCAAGTGCCGGCATCTTTGGGCGTCAACATTGGCGCGAACAAGGATAGCGAGGACTTCGTGGCCGATTACGTGCTCGGGGTGAACCGCTTCGCCGAACTGGCTGACTATCTCACCGTCAATATCTCCTCGCCCAACACACCGGGTCTGAGAAACTTGCAAACGGACGAAGCGCTGACCCGTCTTTTAGGTGAAGTGCTCGATGCGCGCGCCAAGGCGAAAAAGCGCGTGCCAGTCTTGCTCAAAATTGCCCCCGATCTGGATGAGACGGCGATGGACGCGATTGCCCGGGTTATTCTGGCGACCGATCTCGATGGCGTTATTGTCTCCAATACAACCATCGGTCGTGATCCTGTGGCGGGCATGAGCAATGCCACAGAGATGGGTGGGCTTTCGGGCAAGCCGCTCTTCCCACTGGCAACGCAGCGCCTTGCGCAGATGCGTCAGCGTGTTGGCGATCTGCCTCTGGTGGGTGTTGGCGGGATCCATGACGCGCAGACCGCGCTGGCCAAGTTTGAAGCTGGTGCCAATGCGATCCAGCTCTATTCGGCGATGGTCTTTGGCGGGCTTGATCTGCTCGACCGGATCAAGGCGGGCTTGGTGAGCGAAGTCCGGAAAGCTGGAAAGAAGAACATTTCCGAGTTCGTCGGCACTAAGACGAGTGATTGGGCGGCTGGTCGCCTTTAAGCGACCAGCTCCAGATTTGCGATTTTACGAGGCGGGGCTGAAAAGCTCCGCCTTTCGCTTTTCGATGGCGAAGAAATAGATGAGGCCACGGGCAACGAACCAGAGGTGCAAAGCGCCCCATAGGCCCCAGTTGCCGATGAGCGGCTGCAAGATCACGGCGGCAGCGCCAAAGACCACCAGAGAGGCCAGCATGCCGTTGCGCATGACGACGTTCTGGGTCGTGCCCACCAGAATGCCGTCATAAACGAAGGCGGGCATAAAGGTGATGGTGCAAGCAGCGGCTATCGGTAGATAGTGCAGCGCATAGGCCTGAACATCGGGGTTGGTGGTCATAAAGCCGATGACCCATGGCCCCGATAGGTACCACGCCAGGCCCAGCACCAGAGAAATGCTAAAACCCCAGAGCATGGAGAGCTTGTAGGCGCTGTCAAAAGCTGGACGCCAATTGGCCCCCACGGCTTTGCCTGCAAGCTGTTCGGCCGACTGGGCAATGCCATCGAGGAAATAGGCGATGACCATGAGCAGGTTGAGAAGGACCGCATTGGCCGCGAGGGGGATTTCGCCCATGCGAGTGCCTTGGGCCGCAAACCACCCATAAGCACTCATCAAGGCAACGGAGCGGATGGTGATGTCGCGGCTGAGGCCAAACATGCGTTTGACCGCAACGCCATCGCTCAACTCGCCCGGCGCAATGCGGCTAATGAGGGCACCGATCCCGCCATAATATTTGACCAGAATGGAGAGACCAACCGTGGCGGCAATCGCCTGACCGATAACCGTGCCAAAGGCCGCACCGGGCACGCCCCAGCCGAAGCCGTGAACGAAGAGGACGGAAAGCGTGATGTCGATCAGGTGCAGCAGCAGTTGCAACATCATGCCGGTCTTGGCTGAGGCGCGGCCATAGAACCAACCAAGAAGCGCGTAATTGATCAGCGAGAAGGGTGCAGACCAGATGCGCCAGTAGAAATAGTCAGACAGCGCTGCAGCGACCGGGGCCTCAGGCGCGAGGCTGGTCATCCCGACCCACAGAATGGCCGGTGATACAACGATCATGAAAAGGCCTATGCCGACGCCCAAAATGAGCGAACGCGACACATGCAAAAGCCCGTCTCGCGGGTCCTTGGCGCCGATGGACTGAGCGACCAGGCCAGCTGTGCCAATGCGCAGGAAATAGGCCAGGGAAAACAGGAAGTCGAAGAGCAGTGCGCCCAACACGAGA
Organism: Devosia sp. MC1541; assembly: GCF_012847305.1. Taxonomy (NCBI): domain Bacteria; kingdom Pseudomonadati; phylum Pseudomonadota; class Alphaproteobacteria; order Hyphomicrobiales; family Devosiaceae; genus Devosia; species Devosia sp. MC1541. The sequence continues at coordinate 34,558 of NZ_JABBDZ010000012.1, read as the reverse complement.
CCGCCCAGCATGGCCGCATCGCCCAAGCGACCGATTACGGCAATGTCGACGAGACCTACGAGTGGTTCGGTGATGAAGGCAATACAGGCGGGCAGGGCAATCGCCCACACGTCGCGGTGGCGAACGGTGAACGGATGTTGGGGGCGGGCAGACATTGTAGAACTCAATAGTTGAGCGTCTGCCCTATCAGGCCGAAGTGGGCCCTGTCACCCTACTGCGACACGTTGAGTTCGATTACGAGATCCGCGCGGTCACGCGTCTTATCGACGAGGTCAAAGTTTGGCAGATCATTGCGCTCAATGTGGGCGCGATTGCGCTCTTCGGTGAAGAGCCCTTCTTCGCCGTGGCGTCTGAGGAGGCGCGCTTTAACCAGCTCGCGATCGACGTGGATGAAGACCGAATAATCGAGAAGATCGCGCACTGCCGACCACGGCGCATCGCCGAGCAGCAAATAATTGCCCTCGATGATGAGGGTGTGAACCTCCGGTGGCACTGTGAATGCCTTGTCCACCGTGTCTTCAATCTTGCGACTATAGCCGGGGACGTCGACACATTCCGTTGCCGTTTTGAGATCGGACAGGAATGAGACGAAGGCTGCGCCTTCGAATGTATGGGGTGCGCCTTTGCGGTCTTCTAGTCCCTGCGAAACGATCTTGGCGTGTTTCATATGGAAGCCATCCATAGGAACAAGCGCTGACGTGCCCGGTTGGGTCGCATTGAGCGCGGCTACGACTTGAGCCGCGATGGTTGATTTGCCTGCACCGGGACCGCCAACAAAGCCGACGGCGATCCGCTTGCCCTGGGCCTCACCCTGCATATTATGGATATGCTGAACCAACCGCTCTATTGTTAGCTGCGGCGTGAGGTGGAGCGTATCGACCATATTTAGCGCGCTTTCGTGAGCCTGATGATGAGCCAGATCGGGACGACGACCGCCGCACCGGTGATAATGTAGGCGACAACCTGTCGCACTAACCCGCCACTATCGCGCAGCGCATCTTCAATCAAGCCCACAATGCTGTTGAACAGATCGGCAGCGTTAAAACCGAACATGGTCATGAAGAAGCCAGCCAGCGCGGACAGGAGCACAAGCTTGATCGCAACAGATAGCGGCCGACCACCAAGCAAGCGCTCCAGACCGGAACGCGCGTAGGGGGAAGAGTCTTCTGTCATAATGCCACTCCGTTTGGCTTGGATGTCGGCATCATATAGGGTTTTCTTTGCTTTGCAGTAGGTGCTCTTTGCCAAGTTTTGCGACATTTGCCATGCAGTGGTCACAGTTCTGGGAATTCACCGGAACCCGTTTCGGGGGCGGAGAGGCTGATAGTGACTAAAACACAGCTCCCCTCGCTCATTGAAAATTGGTTCTCCACGCGAGGTTGGTCCCCGCGCCAGCACCAAATGGATGTGTTGGAAAGCTATCAATCCGGCGCGTCGCAATTGCTTATTGCGCCCACCGGTGCCGGTAAAACTTTAGCGGGTTTTTTGCCGAGCCTCGTCGAATTGGTCGATGGGCGGTTTGACGGGCTGCATACGCTCTACATTTCGCCACTCAAAGCGCTGGCTGTGGACGTGCAGCGCAACCTCTCGACGCCCATTGCCGAGATGGGGCTGCCCATCACAGTGGAAGCGCGCACCGGCGATACATCGGCCGCCAAACGCGCGCGGCAGAGGGCGAAACCGCCCCACATCATGCTCACGACACCCGAGCAATTGGCGCTGCTGATTTCTCATCCGCATGCGGACCTGATGTTTGGGGCCCTCAAGCGCGTGGTGCTCGATGAACTGCATGCTCTGGTGACGAGCAAGCGCGGGGAGCTTTTATCCCTCGGCCTATCGCGGCTGGCCATGCTCTCGCCCGATCTGCGCATCACGGCACTCAGCGCGACGGTGGCGCGCCCTGATTTGCTGCGTGATTGGATTGCGCAACCAACGCAGGGGCGGCGGACGGACCTTTTGCATATGAAAGGCGGAGCCGCACCCGAGCTTAGAATTTTGGAGACCGAAGAGCGCCTGCCGTGGGCGGGACACTCGGCGGCCTATGCGCGAGGTGAGCTTTACGAGATCATCAAGCGGCACAAGACGACGCTTCTCTTCGTCAATACGCGCTCGCAAGCCGAAATGCTGTTTCAAGGCATGTGGGACATTAACGAGGAGATGTTGCCCATTGCCCTGCACCACGGGTCGCTGTCGGTCGAGCAGCGCCGCAAGGTGGAAGCGGCTATGGCCGAAGGCAAGCTCAAGGCGGTGGTGTGTACCTCAACGCTCGATCTGGGCATCGACTGGGGCGACGTCGATCTGGTGGTGCAAGTGGGGGCGCCAAAGGGGTCTTCGCGTATGCTGCAGCGGATTGGCCGCGCCAATCATAGGCTCGATGATCCGTCGAAAGCCTTGCTGGTGCCGTCCAACCGTTTTGAAGTGTTGGAATGCGAGGCGGCGGTGGAGGCCGTCAGTGAAGGGCAGCAAGACAGCGAGGACCCGCATCCCGGTGGCTATGATGTGTTGGCCCAGCATGTGTTGGGCATGGCATGTGCAGAGCCGTTTTTGGCGGATGATCTTTATGCAGAAATACTGACCGCTTGGCCCTATCGCGAGCTGACGCGTGTTCTGTTTGATCGCATTCTCGATTTCGTCGCGACGGGTGGCTATGCCCTGCGCGCCTATGAGCGCTATGCGCGGCTGCGGCAAGCAGAGGATGGGCGCTGGCGCATTTCTCATCCTCAGATCGCGCAACAATACCGCCTCAACATCGGCACCATCATTGAAGAGCCGATGGTGCGCGTCAGGCTCATTCGCGCGCGCGGATTGAAAAAGGGAAAATCTACCGGGCCAATTGGGGCAGGGGGGCGCGTGCTGGGGGAAATGGAGGAATATTTCTTCGGCACGCTGCTGCCGGGGGACACGTTCATCTTCTCGGGCGAAGTGCTGGCCTTTGAGGGCATGAAGGACAATGAGGCTTTCGTCTCTCGGTCCTTCGATAAAGACCCCAAGGTGCCAAGCTATAATGGGGGACGGTTTCCGCTGACGACCTATCTGGCGTCGCGTGTCCGCCGCATCATGGATAGTCCGGATGAGTGGCATAAGCTGCCCGCGCAAGTGGGCGAGTGGCTGACCCTGCAGAAGGAGGTGTCGGTCCTGCCCAAACGAGACAGCCTGCTGGTGGAGACGTTTCCGCGCGGGGCGCAGAACTATCTGGTGTGTTATCCCTTTGAGGGACGATTGGCCCATCAAACCTTGGGCATGCTCCTAACCCGACGCCTCGAACGCATGCGGGCGCGGCCTTTGGGGTTTGTGGCGTCAGAATATTCGTTGGCGATTTGGGGACTGGGTGATCTTTCGGCGTTGATCCGCACGGGACGGCTTTCGCTTGATGAGCTGTTCGACGAGGACATGCTGGGGGATGACCTCGAATCCTGGCTCGATGAAAGCGCGCTGATGAAGCGGACGTTCCGCAACTGCGCCATTATCGCGGGGCTGATCGAGCGGCGGCATCCGGGCAAGGAAAAGACCGGCCGGCAGATCACCATGAGCGCGGATCTGATTTACGACGTGCTCTATCAGCACGAGCCGGACCACATTCTTATTCAAGCGACGCGCCACGACGCAGCGCGGGGGCTTTTGGACATTGAGCGTCTGGGGCAGATGCTGACGCGTGTACGCTCGCACATCGTGCATAAGCCGCTTGAGCGGGTTTCGCCGCTGGCAGTGCCGATCCTTTTGGACATTGGCAAGGAGCCAATTTTTGGGGAGGGGCGTGAAAGTGCTATGGCGGAGGCGGCCAACGAGCTGCTCGAGGAGGCGCTGGGCGTAATCAAAGATTAGGGCGAGGGAACTTTGTTCTCCCTCGCCCTTGGTGTTTAGGCGCCGAGATCGGCCAGAATGGTTTGGGCAGCGCGTAGGCTCAGTGCGGCGATGGTCAGCGTTGGATTGGCCGTTGCAGAGGTTGGGAAGACTGCAGAACCGGCAATGAAGAGGTTCTTGTGGTCGTGGCTGCGCAGGTGCTGGTCGACGACTGAGGTCTTTGGATCGGTCCCCATGCGGCAGGTGCCGATGATGTGGCCTGAGCCATTAAAATCGTCGGCGTGATGCACTTCCGTGGTGCCCAAAGCATCGAAGATGTCTTGGTGCGCCTTGGCGGCAGCTTCGAGCCCGGCCTTCACATAGCTATCAACCGAATAGGTGATTTGCGGCAGCGGCACGCCGTATTTGTCTTTTTCGGTCGGGTGCAGCGTAATGCGGTTTTCGGGATCGGGCAGTTGCTCGACCAGCGAGGCGAGGCGCACATGGCGCGAGGCTTCGGCCTTGAGAGCCTTATCGAGTTCGGCGCCGCGAAGGCCTTTTTCGACGAGCGCTGAAACCGTGCTGATCGGCGCGCCTGTGGGCCAGGAGTGGCCGTCATTGCCAATTTCGATGCGGAAGGCACCACGATCGGACCGGAATTCGCCAACGCCGACGTTCTCAATGCCGGAGGTGGAGAGCGGTCCGCGGTAAGGCCAGACGGGATCATTGGAGCGGGCCCAGCTCAATTGGCTGGGGTGATCCATGAGGTTGCGGCCAACCTGATCGGAGCTATTAGCAACGCCGTTCGGCGTGTGAGCGCTGACCGAATTAAGCAGAAGACGCGGGGTTTCCATGGCGTGAGCGGCGATAACATAGAGCTTGCCAGTGGCTTTGCCAGTATTGCCATCGCGCAGCATAAAGTGAACGGCGACAACATTGCCATCCGCATCGGTTTCAACCGAGGTTGCGGTGGTCGCCGGGTGAAGGGTCGCGCCTTTGGCGACGGCTTTTTGCACATGGACCGTGGCATCATATTTCGCCTGTACCGGGCAGACGGGAATGCAGCTGGCCGATCCGCAGCAACCGGGGCGATCATCACGATCAACCGAATTGCGGGCCTGTGGCGTGGGCGTTACGTCGTAGATTGAGCCTGCGAGCTTTTCCTTGAAGACCTTGTCGAGATAGGTCGGGGGAATGGCGGGCATGGGGAAGTCGGTGGAGCGGTGTGCCGATGGCGGGGAACCTGCCGCGCCGGACACGCCAAGCTCATCTTCAGCGCGGGCATAGTAGCTTTCGAGCTCGTCATAGCTGACGGGCCAATCAACGCCCTTGCCGTGCTTGCTGGCGAGCTGGAAGTCATCTGGGGCCATGCGAATGGCAGTGCCGAGCCAATGCCACGTCGTGCCGCCCACGGCCTTGATATAGGTGCTCTTGAACTTATCTGCGCCGTTCTGGCGGTAGTAATAGTCCATGTTCCACGAGAGGGGATGATCGGCATCGGGGCCGACCGGATAGGCGGACTCTGGAGTTTTAATGGCGGCTGCCTGGAAGGTGTCGACGGCGGTGGCGCGATCAACCTCGTCGCCCGCTTCGAGGATAGCAACGCTCACGCCCTTGCCAGCAAGCTGATCGGCGATGAGGGCCCCAGCAACGCCCGAACCAACGATGATGACGTCTGCGGAAATATCGGCCATGGCTTATGCCTCCCCTTCTGGCACTTGCGACCAATACCCAGTTTCCCCGCCGCACCAGCCCATTGGCTTGGTGAAGTCGAGGGCTTCCCACATCAGTGCGTCGGTATAGGCGACAACCGCTTCGCCATCGGCGGTTTGGTGGACGCCGGAATACCAGCCGGTGATGATGCGGTTTTCGAGGGTATTGTCGACGGTTCCGGAGATCAGCTGCGCAAGCGCTGTGTCCTGACCATCGGCCACGAGGGCATCGAGATAGCTTTGCCCATAATCGCCGACGAGGCTTGCTCCATCACGATCCAGAAGCTTACCCGACAGGGTCAGGAACTGATCGAGCGTAATGGGTTCTGCTGCCAAGATTGCTTGGCTGAAGAGGAGGGCGAGCGCTGTCCCACCAGTCCAAGCAAGCATTTGCCGGCGGGTGATCCCACCGGGTGTAATTGTCTTAGTCATGGCGCACCTCAACTGGCCAAAATTTACAAATCATATGCACGTCAATGTGTTAACCGAGGACTGAGACCTCACGTCAATTTGCATAGATAGCAGCGGGGCGCGACATTTGCCGAACTTCGGTGACGCCATCGAATCTGCTACATTGAGACAACGCTTAGACATCGAACAATTTCCCTTGGTCTGTTGAATTACGCTGCCCCCACGATTGCGATGACGGAGACGCCGATTTTGCGTTTCGCTGGCCACACTTTTGAGCCGCTTCCTTCGGGTGGGCTCTATTGGCATGCGCGCAAGACTTTGCTGGTGGCGGACCTGCATTTCGAGAAAATGGCGAGCTTTGCGCGGCGCGGGCAGATGCTGCCGCCCTATGATACCGGCATGACGCTCACCCGGTTAGAGGCCGATATTGCGCATGTGGGGGCGCAGCGGCTGGTGTCGCTTGGCGATAGTTTCCATCGTGCCGACTCGGCGCAGTTGCTGTTGGGCGCTGACCGGGCGCGGCTCGACGCTATTGGCCAGACCGTTGAGTGTTTCTGGCTCTCCGGCAATCACGATCCTGAGCCGCACGGGATCGGCGGGGTGTCGCTTGAGGAGTTGGAAATGGATGGTTTGGTGTTCACCCACCATCCGCGCAAGGGGCGGCCCGGAATGATCGCTGGGCACTTGCATCCGGCGGCACGGGTGGCGATGGCCGGACGGACACAACGAAAACCCTGTTTCGTGCATGATAATCGTCTGATGATCCTGCCTGCCTATGGCAGTTCAACCGGGGCAATCAATATTTTATCGGCGGCCTTTGAGGGTCTGTTTGATTGGCCCTCGGTAGAAGTGACCATGCTTGGACGCGACCGTACTTATCCGGTGCCGACAAAGCGTCTTGTCGCCGGTTAACGGCGGAACAGTACGCCACCCAGCCAGCCGGTAAAGAGGGCGAGGAAGACGCAGGCGATGCCGTAGAGCAGTGGGTATTGCACGGCCGATAGCGCGACGAACCGTTCAAAGTCGATCTTGCGGACGGCAAAGCCTTCTGACTTGCGGGCGACCACTTGGCCGTCCTTGAACACATAGGTCTGGGCGATATAGGGGCCGGGCGGGGCGCTGCTGGGCAGCTGGAGCTGGGCCGAATAGAAATTATCCGACATGAAGACGACGCCGTTCTCCTGCACGCCGAAGAGCCCTTCTTCGGACATGAGCCGGATCAATTCGCGACCGAAATTGAGGGTTTTTAGAAAACCCGCGCGGTTCGGCACCAGAGCGTAGGACTCAGGCAGAATGGCATTTTGGTTGAGGGTGACGATGTCGGTAATATCGAGCAAGCGCTTGCTGGAGAGCACGTGGAAATAGCTCGGGAAGTTTTTGAACTCGACCTGTTCGGTGTTGATCCAGAACCCAAAATTATTGGTCATCTTGCGCGAGACGCGATCCTGAGTTGGCCCCAGAATAACGATGGCGACTTGATAGGAGCCACTCACAGTGTTGGTGGGCGCGCCAATGTCGGGAGCGATGGTCCCATAAAAGGTGAGACGTTCGCCCGAAAAGCTCGACGTGATCTGAATGGTGTCGTTGGAAATGCCCGAGATGAGGCGTTCAGCCTGCGCTGGGACAACCATCAACACCGCAAGGACAAGCGCGAGGAGCCTGATCATCGGATCGTGCTCGTTACGGCCATGGAATAGGGGTCGCCCGGCGTCAGGATGAGCGCCAGGCCAAAGCGGATCGCGACGGCGAGGATGAGGAGCGCGAGGAGCCCGCGCAATTGTTCTCCGCGCAGATGCTTGCCCGCTGCTGCGCCGAACTGTGCGCCAGCTGTGCCGCCGACCATGAGGCAAAAGGCGAGAAGGATATCAACGCTCTGACTTTGTACGGCATGCATGATGGTGGTTGCACCCATCATGGCCACAACCTGCGCCAGCGAGGTGCCGATGACAACATTGCCCGGAACGCGCAGCAGATAGACCAGCGCCGGAACCATAATGAAGCCGCCACCGATGCCCAGAAGCGAGCCAACAAAGCCAACGAAAACGCCGATGACAAGGACTGGGATGACGCTGATGTAGAGGCGGCTCTTCTTGAAGCGCACGCGCCAGGGCAGACCATGCATCCATGTGTGCTGGTGGGCCTGACGTTGCCCCACGACAACACCCTTTCGGCGCTTGAGAATGGCACGCACGCTTTCTTGCAGCATCAAAGTGCCGACAAAGCCCAAGAGGATTAAGAAGCCGAGAGAGATGACCAGATCAAGCTGGCCACTGGCCCGGAGCACGGAAAAGACCGCTACGCCACCAAAGGCCCCCAAGATACTCGAACAGATGAGGTAGAAGGCGAGATGCAGGTCGATACCGCCGCGTCGATAATGGCTGAGTGCGCCGGAAGTGGAGGCCGCGACCACCTGTCCGGTCACGGAAGCAACGGCGACTGCGGACGGAACACCGGAAAAGATCAGCAGGGGCGTGAGAAGGAAACCGCCGCCAACGCCGAACAATCCAGACAAAAAGCCAACGGCCCCTCCGATCCCGACAAGAAAGAAGAGGCTCACGGAAAGCTCTGCGATCGGCAGATAGATCTGCAAGATCTGGTCCCGTCATGTTGTGTTCGGGACTATCCTAAGGGGACGTCTGTCAACAGAAAGGTAAGAGCCAGTAAAATCGAGCATAAAAACTTACAGCCTCATCCGGTGAGGACGAGGCTGTGATCAAATCGACACAGGGTCGGCGTTGATTAAACGGGCTGGCTGCCCAAAACAGCGAGCAATCGTGGATTGACCTCGCCACTTTCGCTCATTCCGGTTGCCCGTTCGAACGCGCGGATCGCCTCGACGGTTTGTGGCCCAGACTTGCCGTCCGGCGTTCCCACATCAAAACCGAGCTTGGTCAAAGCGACTTGGACGCGTTTGACCGTTTCCTCCGCAGTGATTGCATCGCCAACTTCAAACGCGGTAGACCACGTGCCAATTGGCGCAAAGTTCGCTGCCAAAACCAGCGGTGCGGGCTTCCAGGTGAGCAGCTCAGCATCGACGCGCTGAACCGCATCTGCGGACAGGGAGCGCACGATGTCGGTCTTGGCTAGGCCTGCGTCCTTGTCGCCCGAGAGAGCGGCGAGGGAGAAGTATTTGTAGGACTGTTCGAAATTCTGTTCGACGCCCAAGCCGCGCGCATAGAGCATGCCGAGATTGAACTGGCTATCGACCATGCCGCGATTGGCGGCACGTTCGAACCATTCTGCAGCAAGCTCAAACTGCTGGCCGCCCATATGGCCGCCAGCATAGAGCGCGGCGAGGTTGTGCATCGCCATGCGGTGACCGCCATCGGCGGCGCGCTGATACCAGAGCTTGGCCTGTTCGAGGCTCTTTTCGACGCCAGTTCCCATCTCGTAGAGATTGCCGAGACGATACTGCGCGGGAACGAAGCCTTGGGCTGCCGAGCGTTCGTACCACTTGATGGCTTCAGCGGCATTCGTCGGTACACCGCGCCCTTCGCCGTAAATGGCAGCGACTTCGTATTGCGCTTGAGCATTGCCCGAGGCAGCGGCTTGGCGCAGCTCAAGTGGGCCAACGCCTTCGGCTGGTAGGGCGAAAGCATCGCGCATGGTTTCGGCAGGATTGAGAGCTGCCGTCAAAATCGGATCGGGTGCTGCGGTCGAAACCGGAGCTTCCGCCAGCGGCGGCGGCATGGTGATGTCTGGCAGGACGCTTGGGCGTGAGAAGCTCATGGGAGCGCCTGGATTGATCGAGCCGGTCGATGTCGGGTCGATCATCTCGCTCATATTCGGCGCCGTTAGCGTGTCGGAGAGACCTGCTGCAGGGGTCGGATCGGTGAGGACCGTGACCGGGGCCGCATTTTCAGGGGCAGTCACAGCGGGCGCTGGAGTTTGCGCAACCGAGGTCGGCTCGGCACGCTGCAAGACCAGATTGATCGCGAGCAATGATACGGCTGTCAAAGCTGTGGCCAGCAGAATTGGCCGGCGATAGCGCCGCAGAACATTCTGATGCGTGACGGTTTCGTCCGCGCTTTCGGCGTCGTCAAGCGCTACCGGTGCCTCTTCAGGTTTGTCCTTGAGACGGGCGCGGAAGATCGCGCGCTTTGGCGCTGCGGGTGCTGGTGCCGCTGTTTCAATAACAGTGGGGGGCACGACGCGATCTGGGAGCTCGGCTTCCCGACGCGGGAGCACAAAGGCCAGAGCTTTGCCGATGATGCTATCCGCATCCTCTGGCGTTTCGTCTTGACGGGCGCGCTGGGCGCGGCGTGCTGCCGCCACGAATGTGCTGGTGCTCGACACTGACGGAGCCGCTTCAAGCTCCTTAGTGACCGACGCGCGCGTCTCATCGGCAAAGCCGGGCTTTGGGTCACTGGCCAGACTTGACTGTGGGCGTGGTGGTGGGGTGACCGTCGACGGATCAAACTTAGGCGCTTCGGCGGCGACAGTTTCGGCGCGCATCCGCGATTGCGTCATCCGCTTCTGCGGGACTTCCGCCAGCTTTAGGCTCTGATCGACCAGTGGCGCGTCTTCCGCCGGATTGATCGGCATTGCGTCATTCTTGGTGGCGCCGAGGCTGCTGAGAATGGCTTCAAGCTTTGAGCTGGTGGCGTTAGCCTTGTCAGAAACAGCCTGCTCAAAGGCGTCGTCGGCGTCAAAATCCCTTGCGCTGGACGCAGGGGTTTTTACGAAGGCTACCGGAGCCGGAGCCGGAGCCGGAGCAGGAGCAACAGCTGGTGCAAACTGACGGTTTGACAGAGTGACTTCCAACCGCGCGAGGCGTTCGGCTGTTTCTTTGCCTGCGGTGTTGAGCAGCGCCGTCATGCGCTTTTCGAGCGCGGACAGATTGGCGTCCTGCGCAGCCGTCGCGGCAGGGCCAGCCTTTGCAATGGCCTGAGACGTCCGTTCGGCTACCATATCGGCCAGCGAGGTATAGTCGATTGAGACGTCCTGCTGCTCATACGCGCGGCTGAGCGCGTCAATCTGAGCGCTGGCCTCGTCCATGCGATCCATCAGGGCGCGCAGCTGGGTTTCGACAGCAGAGGTGTCGACCGGAGTGATGCGGCTATTGAGAGCGTCGATCTGGTCTTCGATGCGCGAGAAGCGTGGTTCAAGCCCGGATAGTACCGCATTGCGAAGGCCGACGATTTCAACCTTGAGGGCTTCGACCTCGCCGTTTGAGGTGTCAACGGCTTCCAAACGCTGAGCCAGAAGCTCCACACGCTCTACTAAAACCTGGGGCGAGCCTGCGCCGGTTTGAAGGGCATTGGTGAAGGACGCCATCTCGCTGGTGAGACGGTCAAAATCGGTCGATGAGAGCGCGACATTGCGCTCGATCGTATCAATCCGATCGTAGACGTTACGCACGCTCTGCTCGATGGCGTGCATGGACGGGAGCAGGCTTTCTGCGCCCAGCGTGGACTGTGCTTCCACAGCCCGGCGCTCTTCGCGGATCAGCTCGCGCTCCATCTGCTCGGCCTGCAACTCGGCGAGCTTGCCGACGGTGACCGACACATCATCCATGCGACGGCTCAAAACCGACATGTCCGCGCGCGGGCCACGTTCGATCATCACGCCGAGCGCTGCAATCTGCGCTTCTAGGCGTTTGACCTGACCGGTTTCGCCGACTGCGCCAGCGATCAACTCCACGACCTGGGTGAGTTGTTCAACTTGGCTGGCAACCTCGTTCACCTGCGCACCATTGTGGCGCTGGCTCTTGAGCTCGCTTTCGAGGCGTTCGAGACGTTGGCTCATACCGCCAACGAGCGAGCCCAACTCGCGCAGTTCGGGGAATTCGGGCGCGCGGCGCGCTTGCGGCGCTGCGGTCGTCGGACCCTGGCGATGGCGGATTTCGGCGATGGCTGCGGTCAGATCATCGTCAAATAGAGCGTTGGATTGGGTTTCGCGTTCGTTGAAACGTTCGACGGTGCGCTGTACGGAGCGCAAGGCTTCTTCGCGACGTGAGACGGGTTCGGGGCGCGAGACTTGGTCGTGCAGGTCCTGCACGCGGCGCGCCAGGCCCTGAAGTGTGGAGACTGCGGGCTCGGGTTCAGGCGGCACGTAGTGGCTCTCAACCTTGTCGAGCAGGGCGAGAAGCTCACCGCGAAGTGCTTGTAGGTCCCCTGCACCGGGGTCGTTCACCAGATTGGCGAAGTCCGAGTTTGTGTATGCACGGGGCATCGCAGGTCCTGTTACAACGAAACGCACATCGCGCGAGTCGCACGAAGGTATAAAGGCCACTCTTGAGAAAACATGGTAAAGAAGCCGTTAAGGATTCATGGAATAACCATCCCCGCAGATATGAAAACCGTGTACTTACGGGACATTGTCCAGCAGGGCAGGAGCTGACTATATGACTCGCCGTCGCATCATAATCGTCGATGATCACCCGCTATTTCGGGCCGCATTGCGGCAGACATTGGCTGGTGGCGACGCTACAGTGACCGTGGAAGAAGCCGGTGACCTCAATGGGTTAAGTTCGGCGCTCGATGCTGATCGCGATTGCGATCTGGTGCTGCTCGATCTCAATATGCCGGGCGTTCGGGGCTTTTCCGGGCTGCTGCTGCTGCGCGCACAATACCCAGATATTCCGGTGATGATCATTTCCGCTGTGGAAGATTCGACCGTGGTGCGTCGGGCCTTTGAGCTGGGCGCTTCGGGCTATTTGCACAAGTCTGTTGGCCCCACGGAAATTCGTCGGGCCATTGAAACCGTGCTGTCCGGCGAAGTGTTCGTCCCTGCCGGTACCGAACTTGGCGGCGACGACGATCACTCAGCTTTGATGAAGCGTCTCTCAACGCTCACCCCACAGCAGGTCCGCGTTCTGATGATGCTCAGCGATGGTTTGATGAACAAGCAAATCGCCTACGAGCTGACGATTTCTGAGGCGACGGTTAAGGCCCACGTTTCGGCCATTTTGCAAAAGCTCGACGTCGATAGCCGCACTCAGGCTGTTATCGCCGCAGCGCGGATTGAAGAGGGCCAGTTCGAGGCGCTCTTCACCATCACAGACAAGGCATAAGCCCTATGAAGCCTTCTATTTCGATCATCACCATTGGCGTTGATGATCTTGAGCGTGCCTTCGCCTTCTATCGCGCCCTGTTCGACCTGCCGGACGATCAGATTGGCGCTGGCGAAGACAATGTTGCGTTCTTCTTCGACGACAAGTTCACCTTCGCGCTCTATCCGCGCAAGGAGATCGCCGAGACTGCGGGCAAGGGTGACTATGTGGCGGGAACGCCGAGCTTTGTGCTCAGCCATCGTGCCGAAAACGCTGCTGAAATCGACACCATTCTCGACCGTGTTTTGGTCGCGGGCGGGACGATTATCGTCGGCAATACCGAGTCTGAATGGGGCAATTCGGCCTATTTCGAAGACACCGAAGGCAATGTGTGGGAGCTGATGGCAACGCCACCAGCCAACTAATCATAATGCCGGGGAGGCTAGAACCTGCCCCCGGTTTTAAATCCGCTGCTGGATTTGCGGTTGCCCGATGAGAGACCGCCGCCAGCGCTGCCGCCGCCACGAGGCCGCGAGAAACCGCCCCCAGCAGAGCCGCCGCCAAGGCCACCACCCCAAGCGCCACCAAAGCCACCGGGCGTGGGCTTTCGCGGGGCTGCGCCGCCACCAAAGCTGTTATCTGGCCAGCCACCGCCGTTGCCCCAGGGGCTTTTGTTGGTGCCAGCGCGGCGGGTGCTTTTGTAGCCCGAACCCCATTCGCTGCCCGGCGCCCAGTTTTGGCTTTTCTGCCATTGGTCCCAATAGGCCGCGGCCGAAATTCCGCCCTTGAGGAACTCGGTGAGCATGTCCCCGACAAGTCGATCTTGGCTAAAGCTCGAGCCGGGATCGTCAAAATGCTGCTTTTTGAATTCCCACTGAATATCTTCAAGCTCGCGACGGCGCTCTGCTAAGGTCTTGAGCCGTGCGCGCTGTTCTTTGCTCTCGGTTTCTTCTTCGCCGAGGCGGGTGCGGGTTTCGTCGATCTGACCGACGATCGTGTCGTCTTGAGCGGTGCGAGTGCGACGCGCTTCGGCCAGGAGCGTGCGGATGTCTTCGCGCGCGAGAGCGGCGGCAAGATCGGTTGCTGCCCGGACGAACTCAGGGTCTTCCCCTTCAGCCAGACTGCGCAGGGCGTTGGCTGCAGCGTCGCGCTGATCTTCGAGGGCAACAATCTGCTCGTCGAGTTTGGTGATCTCGGCTTGCGTGGTTTCGACAGCATCGCGTAACGGCGCGCCGCCAGCCGCATCGATGGCTGCAATTTCAAGCGCGGCCAGTTCGGCCTCGGCGGCCCGCACATTTTCCTCTTGCAGTTCAGCGTGCTCACGCAAACGCAAGGGGAGTTCATTGAGCATGTGGTAGTTCGGGCGGGCCTTGGTAAAGCCGATGAGCCGAGCGACAAGCCCATCAAGATAGCGGATGAGGCCGCTGGCCTTATACGTGGAGGTGCCGTAGCCAGCGTCCCACAGATAGATGAACAGCGGGTCGTCGCGGTAAGGCTTGCCCTTGGCTTCGCGGTCCGCTTCAGCCTGTTCTGTCTTTTTGAGCGCCTCTTCGGCGATATGATCGAGCTCTTCGGTTTCCTGACGCTTGGCGATAAATTGCGGATCGCTGGCAATTTGCTGCGCGAGCTTGGCTGTGAGCGCAGTGAGGTTTTCTAGCTTGTCTTCAAGCAGGCGGAGTGCTGCTGAACGGTGTTCGAGCAGTTTGGAGCGATTGTCTTCTATGGCCTTGAGCGAGGTCTCTGCCTTGGTGACGTCGCGGGCATGGCCCTTGAGCACATCGCGCGCCTTGCGTTCGGCGGCGGTGATCTCGCCATCGAGTTCGGCCTGAATTTTGGGATCAAGGCGAAGCTTGGCGAGCTGGCGGAAATATTCTGCCTCGGCTTCGCGCAGTTTGGTGATGCGTTCAGACGTGCGGGCGACGCGCCGGGAGATCTCGTCTTCCTCGCGGCGAATGTCGCGCATTGCCTCTTCGAGGCTGGCCAGAGCTTGTGGGCCGCGAATGCTCATGCGCCTACCACCGAGTTACCGTGCCGCCCAGAACGGGCATTGTATATTCAACATCAAGAAAGCCGCTGGATTTGCGGCCAACGGTGTTGGCTTGGATGAGGCCGTCGTCGCGCTTATCGGCAACCACGGCAGAATAAACCGTTGAAGGCACGCGGACGCCCCACATCGAGACCTGTTCGATCTCGCCATTTTCTTCGTTCGCAATGGGTAGGGTCAGGGGATTGCCGTCGATGTCGATGGCTTCGACCACCACATACCAATTGGTCGCGTCGCTGGTATTGTTGGGCGTTGTCCAGAACCCAGAGTCCGCATCAGCGCGATTGACGATGCGCAAAGTGTAAGCTTGGCGCAGCTGATCACGCAGCGCAGTCAAGCGTTCAACAGCATCTTCGGCGCCTTCGCGATTGCCTTCCTCGGCAAACGCTTGACCCCGAGCGAGGAGGTCATCCGCGCGAACGACGGCTTGCTGAACCTTGGTTTCTTCAAAGATTGTCTGGCGCAGAGCTTCCATCTGCGCCGGCAAGCCTTGAGCGACCTCTAGGCGCGCTTGTTCGGCCTGGCCGTGCTGGAACGGCTGGTAGATGCCAAAATATCCAATAGCAGCAACGATCGCTGCAACGAGGAGGGCCGCCACGGGGCGACCCCATTTTTTGCGGGACACATAAAGCCGCGCCAGCGTGGTTTTAAAACTCGGCGCAGGTGGCTCGTAGGTGAAGCGGCTTTCAGCGAGGGCCGAAACGCCTTCCTTGAGAATGCGATCGGGAACTTCAATGCCCTGTGCATGATAGAGGGAACGCAAGCGCTCGATGAGCTGCCGTTCGCGGGCGGCTCCATCCAGTTCACGTGTCACCAAATCCTGCCGGTGACGGAGCGTGTCGACCACGTCCATCGCCAGCATGACTTCATCCAGTTGCACAGCCGATTTGGCCGTTCCCTCACTCATTGGCGAGCCTTGCCCGTTCTATCTTAGTTGCGGGTTTCCAAAAGCAATGCGTTGCCTTCGGTTGCCAAGGTGGCCAGACGACGCTTGCCATCTTCAACGGCGTCGCGAATTTCTGCCGAATTCTTGGTCGAAGCTACACGCATCTCATTGATAATGGTGCGGCTTTTTTCCTGGAAGTTTACGACAGAGTCGACGAGCTTCTGAACGGCATCGGCGCGGATGGTAGGACCGTAACCGGCGCGGACAGCTTCTTCCTGAACCTTGTCACCGATTTCCGAGAGCGCTTCGAGGCTCTTGGACATGCCTTCCTTCATCGCGTTCAGCGTTGCAGTGGATTCGTGCAGGCCGAACATGCCGGTGAACGAAGCCGAGAGCGCGGTGAGCACGGTTTCATTGGTCGAGAAGAACGAGATCGACTGCTGATAGACACGTTCCTTAGCGTTGGTCGTCTGCATGAGACGGGCCATCACCACTTCGGACGTGTTGTAAGAAATCGTCAGATTGTCCGAGAGGTCCTTGGCAATCTGATAGCGCTTTTCTTCGTTCTGCATTTCACGCAGACGCTCGTCGCGCGCCATTTCGAGGCGGGCGCGATCAGCAGGCGTTTCGCCGGCATAAGAGGCAAGCTCTTCAGCCGCCTTCTGCAGGATATTTTTCTTTTCTTCCAAGCGCTGTTCAGCGGTGTGCAGCACTTCGAGCGCCATAACTTCAGACTGTTTTAGCGCGCCGCGGAAATCGCGGTAGGCTTCCAAAATGGTCTGTTCGCGGTCGATCTGATCCTTGGTGTCCTTCGACACGGTCAGATAAGTGTCGCGGATCTTGTCAAAGCGGGAAGCGATGTCGCCGCGGCTAACCTTCATCCACACGTTGGAAGCGCGTTCGAGCAGGTCGATTTTATTGTCCTGCAACTGATCGACCATTTTCTTGGCGTCGTCGCGGATAGAATCGAAACCCTTGGTGATGTCTTCGTAGCGCTCACCGATCTGCATTGCTGCCACCTGCTGGCGGACAACTTCGTTGAATGCGGAGGCCTGGCTCAGGGTGCGGCCAATCAGAATGACGCGTGTTTCATCGAGCTCGGTAATCTGAGCGAGAAGCGAGGTGATCGGCTGTTCGCTTTGTTGCTCGGGCCAAATGCCCAGATCGCGGATCGCGTTCACTGCTTTATCAAGATACTGCAAAGGCTTCTCGGTGAGCGCAGTCATCGCATTCGCCTGGGTCGCAGTGGCAGTGGTGGCTGGGTCAGTCATATCTGGCATTCCTCGCTAAGCGGGCTCGTAGGCATACCGCCGTTCACTCCTGATGGGACTCTCATACGGCAACATCAAAGCAAGACAATTGCAACGTGTGCTGGTCCCAACTATTTACCCGATATTGGTGCGAAAAAGACGCACGTAAAGAGTGCGGTTGCGGACAATTTTATCCGTGCGCCTGCCAAGCCAACAAAAGGACGCGATTGAGATGGATTTTGGTGGTCGATATCGTATCGAAGCGTCGCGCTCGGCAGTGTGGACAGCGCTCAACAATCCAGAAGTGCTGAAGGCCGCGATTCCGGGGTGCAGCTTTATCGAATGGTCTGGTCCGTCCACGCTGGACATGGCCATCGCGGTCAATCTTGGCGTTATGAAGCCCAGCTTTAAAGGCGAGCTGTCGTTGTCTAACGTCGATGTGGCACGCAATTACACGCTCTCTGGCAAGGGTAAGGGCGGGTTCATGGGCCTAGCGGAAGGCGCAGCGGACATTTCGCTGGCCGATGATGGCGACGCCACGATCCTGCAATTTACCGCGCAGGGCGGCGCTTCAGGGCAGATTATGAAGCTTGGAAAGGCTTTGATCGGCAATTCCGCTCAAAAGATTATTGATGGATTTTTCGAGCGCTTCGCAACGGCGATGGGTGCCGAAATTACCGCCCTCACGCCGCCAACTGAAGCGCGTTAACGCGTTCTTAACCCTGCGGAAATCGAGCGGGTTTTGGACATGATTTCGCCCCGCGGTAGCAAGTAGGGGTAAAGCCCCGAGCTTCTATTGTAGATTCTGTCATGTCCACACACTCCCGCGATAGTCTCGCGCTCTATGCAATCGCCGCTTTGGCTGTGGTGGTAACGCTTTATGGCGACCTAGGACTAGGCGCGCTGTTCGAGGCAATATTGGCGCGCTGGTAATTGACGGTAGAGAATTTAAGCATTTTCAGCAATTTGCGTGAGCAAATGCCTTAAATTTGACCAGCTGGAAAAGATTCTACGAGTTTCCTATTGCTTGGAACTGGATTGCACGATTTTATCCCCTCTTAGCGCATCCATACCTGTGGCGAAGGGGCCCAGTTGGTATGCTGCACAGGGAGAAAGAACTCGATGAAAATCTCGACCCTCACCAAAGCTATCGCTGGCGGCGTTGCAATGAGCGCTCTGTTGGCCGGTGCAGCCTTCGCTGACGGCGCTCTCGTCTATGACGGCGGCGGTAAGTTCGATAAGTCGTTCAACGAAGCAGCCTATAACGGCGCTGAAAAGTTCAAGGCTGAAGGCGGCGCCTATCAGGACTTGGAAATTTCGGGCGACGCGCAGCGTGAGCAGGCCGTGCGCCAGTTCGCTTCGCGCGGCAACAACCCGATCGTGCTTCCGGGCTTCTCGTGGGAAACTGCACTGCGTGCGGTGGCTCCAGACTTCCCAGACACCAAGTTCACCATCATCGACACCGTCGTTGACCTGCCGAACGTTCAGTCTGTTGTCTTTGAAGAGCCACAGGGTTCGTACCTCGTCGGTATCTTGGCTGCGATGCAGTCCAAGAGCGGCAAGGTTGGCGTGATCCCAGCGTTCAACTTCGACCTGCTTGACGCATTTGCTTGCGGCTACGCACAGGGCGCCAAGTCGGTTAACCCAGACATCGAAGTCATCAAGACTTATGTCGGCACCGGCTTTGAAGCCTTCAACGATCCGGGCAAGGCAACCGAAGTTGCAAAGTCCCAGCTTGATCAGGGCGTAGACGTTGTCTTCCAGGTTGCTGGTGGCGCAGGCGCAGGCGTGCTGCAGGCAGCAGCTGACGCTGGCAAGTGGTCCATCGGCGTGGACAGCAACCAGAACCACCTGCATCCAGGTTCGGTTCTGACTTCGATGCTCAAGCGCGTTGACGTTGCTGCTTACAATGCCATGAAGGGCGTTGAAGACGGTACCTGGGCTCCAGGTCTGATCACTCTTGGTCTGGCTGAAGAAGGTGTTGGTGCAGCATTTGACGATAACAATGCTTCGCTGATCACTCCGGAAATGAAGGCAGCTGTCGAAAAGGCCACTGCTGACATCATCTCTGGCGCTGTTGTTGTTCACGACAGCCGTACCGACAAGACCTGCCCAGCCCTTTAAGACCTACAAGTGAGGTCAGGGCTGAGCCATGACTAATCTGAACTCTCATAATGCTCAGCGGCCCGAAAGGGCCGCTGACACCTCGCTCGCAATTGAGCTGAGCAAGATCAACAAACACTTCGGTGCGGTTCACGCGAACCGAGACATCGACCTGGCCATCAGGCGCGGTACGGTGCACGGCATCGTTGGCGAGAATGGCGCTGGCAAGTCGACACTGATGTCGATCCTATATGGCTTTTACACTGCTGACAGCGGAGAGATCCGCGTTAACGGCGTGGCCCATTCCATCACCGATAGTCGCCACGCTTTGGCGCTCGGCATTGGCATGGTGCACCAGCACTTCATGCTGGTGGATAATTTTACAGTTTTAGAGAACATCGTATTGGGGGCCGAGGACTCGGCATTCCTCAAACCTTCGCTCAACAAGGCGCGTGACCAGCTTAAGGCGCTTGCACGCGACTATGGGCTTGAAGTTGACCCCGATGCGATTGTCGAAAATCTCTCGGTTGGGCAGCAGCAGCGCGTCGAAATTTTGAAGGCGCTGTATCGCGGTGCCGAGACGCTCATTCTCGACGAGCCAACGGGCGTGTTGACGCCAGCCGAAGCGGACCATCTGTTCCGCATTCTCGAAAAGCTGCGTGCCGAAGGCAAAACCATCATTTTGATCACGCACAAGCTGCGTGAGATCATGGCCATTACCGACGAAGTCTCGGTTATGCGCCAAGGAGCGATGGTTCAAACCCTCAAGACCGCTGATACCTCGCCCGAACAGCTCGCCGAGCTGATGGTGGGGCGTCGCGTCTTGCTGCGCGTCGAGAAGGGCCCGGCCAATCCGGGCAAGGTAATGCTTGAGGTGCAGAACCTCATCGTCACCGACGATTTCAAGGTTCCACGCGTCAAGAACGTCTCCTTCCAAATCCGTGCGGGCGAAATCGTCGGCATCGCGGGTGTGGCGGGTAATGGGCAATCGGAATTGCTCGAATCTATCGCCGGCATGCGTGACCAACTCGGCGGTCAGGTGCTGGTCAACGGCAAGCCGCTCTCGCTTGAAGGCGATGACGGCGCAGCGCGGGCGCGTCTGGCGGGCCTAGCGCACGTTCCAGAAGACCGTCTGCGCATGGGGCTCGTGACCCAGTTCTCCGCCTGGGAAAACGCCATTTTGGGCTACCAGAACACCTATGGTTCTGGCCTCAGCCTCGACATCAAAAAAGCACGCGAGACCGCAGAAGCTTACGTCAAGAAATTCGACGTGCGCCCGGCCGATCTCGACCTCAAGACAGCCAATTTCTCCGGCGGCAATCAGCAGAAGATTGTCCTCGCCCGTGAAATGGAGCGCGATCCGGACGTGTTGATCGTTGGTCAGCCGACGCGCGGCGTCGACATCGGCGCGATCGAGTTTATCCATAACCAGATCATCAAAATGCGCGACGCGGGCAAGGCCATTCTGCTCGTCTCGGTGGAACTGGACGAAATCCGGTCGCTGGCCGACCGTATCCTCGTGATGTTCGACGGCCATATTGTTGGCGAAGCCGATCCCGCAACAGCGGATGAAACTGAGCTTGGCTTGCTGATGACCGGCTCGCACGCCGACCAAGTGGTTAGCGAAGCGGGTAGCTTGCCCGCGCATGAGACGCCGATCCAGCAGACGCTGGTGCAGATGTCGCCAAAGAATAATACCGGTAGGGAGACCAACTGATGAACGCCTTGCCACGTTGGGCAGACGTTATGCTGCTCCCTGTTCTCAACGTCGTACTCGCCTTCCTGGTGGGCGGGTTGATCGTGCTGGCTGTGGGGCAAAATCCGCTCGAAGCCGTGCGTATCATGCTCTACGGCGCTTTTGGCTACGGCTCGGGCTTTGGCTATACGCTCTACTACACGACTGACTTTATTTTTGCCGGGCTCGCGGTGTCGCTGGCCTATCACGCGGGTCTCTTTAACATCGGGCCTGAAGGGCAGGCCTATGTGGGTGGGCTCGGGGTTATCCTGATCGGTCTGGCGTTCAACGGAACGCACTGGGCGATCATGTTCCCGATGATGATTATCGCGGGCGCTATGTTTGGCGCGACCTGGGCCTTTGTGCCGGGGTATCTGCAAGCCAAGCGCGGCAGTCACATCGTTATCACGACCATACTCTTTAACTTCATTGCCACCTCGATGATGAGCTACATCATCTCCAAGCAATTGAAGCCTGAAGGTGTGAACTCGGACGAAAGCGCGCCGCTTGAAGCGATCACGCGCGTGCCGCAGCTGCGCACCTTCATCGAACTCTTTAAAAACTCGCCGGTGAACCTGACGTTCTTCCTCGCGCTGATCGCGCTGGTGTTCGTCTATTGGCTGATCTGGCGCACCAAGTTTGGTTATGCCGTGCGCTCGCTCGGTGCCAATCCGGTCGCTGCGTCCTATGCTGGGATTTCCAACCAGAAGCTGATCATGATCGTCATGGCCATGGCTGGCGCTTTGGCGGCAATGGTTGCGGTCAACAACGTTGGCGGTGTGCAGGGGCGTTTGATCCTCAACTTCGTCAACGGCGCTGGCTTTGTGGGTGTAGCGGTGGCCTTTATGGGGCGCGCGCATCCGATCGGGGTTGGGCTTTCGGCGCTGTTATTCGGCATTTTGTATCAGGGCGGCCAAGAGCTGGCGTTCACCATGCCGGGGATTACCCGCGAGATGATCGTCACCATTCAGGCACTCGTTATTCTGTTTACCGGCGCGATGGGCGATATGCTGCGCGCGCCACTGGCGCGATTGCTGACGCGATCAGCGGCTCCGGCGGGAGGTAAGTGATGGATCAGTTTATCGTCGATCTAACACTCGTCCTCGACTCCACCACCCGATTGGCCGTGCCACTGATCCTCGCCTGTTTGGCTGGGCTCTATTCAGAGCGTGCGGGCATTGTGGATATTGGCCTTGAAGGCAAGTTGCTGGCGGGCGCTTTTGCTGCGGCAGCCACAGCGGCGGTCACTGGCTCTGCTTGGCTCGGTCTGCTCGCCGGGATCGGCGCTGCGCTGGTGTTTTCGGGCATTCACGGCCTCGCCTCGATCAACTTTAAGGGCAATCAGGCGATTTCGGGCGTGGCTCTCAACTTCCTCGCTGCGGGCCTCACCACCTTCTTGGGCCAATCCTGGTTTAAGCGCGGTGGGTACACGCCTCAGCTTTCGGGCGATCAGCGTTTCAACCCCATCACCCTTCCGTTTGCGGAAGAGTTGAAGGGTGTCCCTGTTATCGGCCAGATCTACAATGAGCTGATCTCGGGCCATAACATCATCACCTATTTCGCCTTCATCGCCGTTCCGGTGACGGCGTGGGTGCTGTTCCGGACGCGATTTGGCCTGCGTCTTCGCGCCGTGGGCGAAAACCCCAAGGCGATTGATACGGCCGGGATTTCGGTGACGCGTCTGCGCTATCAGGCGCTGATCATCACGGCCGTTCTGGTGGGTATTGGCGGCGCTTATCTCTCGATTGCGCAGTCGGCTGGGTTCAACAACAATATGTCGGCGGGCCGAGGCTATATTGCTCTGGCAGCACTGATCTTTGCCAAATGGCGTCCGGGCCCAGCTCTGCTGGTGTGCTTGATGTTCGGCTTCCTTGATGCGGTACAGTTCCGTATTCAAGGGCAGGTCTTCCCGATCATTGGCGAGGTGCCGGTGCAGGCCATTCAGGCTCTGCCCTATATCCTTACCGTCATTCTGCTTGCCGGTTTTGTCGGTCGCGCCGTGGCTCCAAAAGCTTCGGGCATTCCCTACACCAAGGAGCGCTAGCCGTAAGGCTGGCGCAATTTGCCAATGTCTCTGTCTGAAAACGATAAGGCCCTGTTCGCGGCAGCCGAAGCGGTTCGCGGCAAGGCCTATGCGCCCTATTCCAACTTTCATGTTGGTGCGGCCATTCTGGCCGACGACGGCAAGATTTACTCTGGCTGCAATATCGAGAACGCTTCCTATCCAGTCGGCAATTGCGCAGAACCAAGCGCTATTGCGGCGATGATTGCGGGCGGCGGAAAACGTATTCAGCGCATCTATGTGACGGGTCCGGGCGTTACGCCCGTGACACCCTGCGGCGCGTGCCGCCAGCGTATTCGCGAGTTCGCCGATCTCGATGTGGAAGTGATTTCACACGGCGTTGACGGCGCGCCACTGGTGCAGACGCTGGAACAGCTGTTGCCGCATAGTTTTGGTCCGGAGTTTCTGGGCCGCTAACGCATACGGACGCGATTTGTCCGAACCAGTAGGGGGACTGCCCCTTAAGGAGGAGCTATGAGCCTCAAAGTTGTCGACGCTTCGACGTCGCATCCGGCCCACAAGCGCAACCCCGGCTTTGCTCTTGATCTCGATTGGGTCGAACGCGTTCGCATGAACCGTTCGGCACTCGAACGCCGCGCCAACTCCATCGGGGCGCGACGGACGGTGAAGAAGGATTATCAGCTCGCTTGGTTGCTCAAGGCGATCACCATGATCGACCTGACAACGCTCAACTCTGACGATACGCCAGCGCGCGTCGAGCGCCTCTGCGCTAAGGCCCGTAAGCCACTGCGCGCGGATATCGTCGAAAAGCTGGGCGTGCAAGATTTGCGTATTCTGCCCGGTGCAGTTTGCGTCTACCACACCTTTGTCAAAACGGCCTTCGATGCGCTGGAAGGCACGGGCATTCCTGTGGCGGCGGTGTCGACCGGCTTTCCGCATGGTCTGGCTCCGGTCCACACCAAGATTGCCGAGATTGAGGCGTCGGTTAAAGACGGTGCTGAGGAAATCGACATTGTCATCGAGCGCGGCATGGTTCTGCGCGGCGATTGGCAGGCGCTTTATGATCAGGTCCGCGCTTTCCGTAAGGCCTGTGGCGACGCGCATATAAAAACCATTTTGGGCACGGGCGAGCTGGCAACGCAGACCAATGTCGCTAAGGCCTCGCTCGTGTGTATGCTGGCAGGGGCCGATTTTATCAAAACCTCGACCGGCAAGGAAAAGGTCAATGCTGACCTTGTGACCTCCTTGTCGATGATCCGCATGATCCGCTGGTTTGCCGAAGAGACCGGTATTGAGATTGGCTATAAGCCAGCGGGTGGGATTTCGACCGCTGGCGACGCGCTCAAATATATGGCGTTGATGAAGGAGGAACTGGGCAATCAATGGTTGCAACCGCACCTCTTCCGCTTTGGCGCATCAAGCCTGCTCACCGACATTGAACGGCAGCTGGAGCATGGCCTCACCGGCCATTACGCCGCCGACTACCGCCAGCCTTTGGTTTGAGGATTTTTGCACCCATGAACAAGATCGCTCAAATCTTTGAAAGCCTTGAATATGGTCCCGCACCGGAAGGGGCGGATCAGGCCAATGCTTGGCTCGACGCCAAGGGGCGCAAATTTGGCCATTTCATCAATGGCGAATGGACTGCGCCGGGCAAAGTTTTTGCCTCGACCAATCCGGCCAATGGACAAAAGCTCGCCGATATCACTGACGGTACGGCTGAGGATGTTGATGGGGCGGTGAAGGCTGCACGCAAGGCGTTCGGCGGCTGGAGCAAGCTTTCGGGCTACAAGCGCGGCAAATATCTTTATGCCATCGCGCGCATGATCCAGAAGCACAGCCGCCTCTTTGCCGTGCTCGAAACCATGGACAATGGTAAGCCGATCCGTGAAAGCCGCGATGCGGACATTCCGCTGGTTGCGCGCCATTTCTATCACCACGCCGGTTGGGCCACTCACCTGGACCGCGAGTTCCCCGATCACGCGCCTTATGGTGTGTGTGGGCAGATCATTCCGTGGAATTTCCCGCTGCTGATGCTGGCGTGGAAAGTGGCTCCGGCGCTGGCGGCGGGAAATACGGTGGTCCTCAAACCAGCTGAGTTCACCTCGCTGACGGCGCTGCTCTTTGCCGATATTTGCGACCGCGTTGGCCTGCCCAAGGGTGTGGTCAATATCGTCACCGGCGAAGGCGACACGGGTGCCGCTATCGTCAATCACCCGGACGTTGATAAGATCGCCTTCACCGGCTCGACCGAAGTGGGCAAGATCATCCGCGAGGCAACGGCGGGTTCGGGCAAGGGCCTGTCGCTCGAGCTGGGCGGTAAATCGCCTTACATCGTTTTTGAAGATGCTGATCTCGACAGCGCAGTCGAGGGTCTGGTGGAAGCCATTTGGTTCAATCAGGGCCAAGTGTGTTGCGCGGGCTCGCGCCTCCTCGTGCAGGAGAGCATTGAAGAGCGCTTCATCGCCAAGGTGAAGGCGCGCATGGCAAAACTGCGGGTCGGCGATCCGCTGGATAAGTCCATCGACATTGGTGCGCTGGTTGCGCCTGTGCAGGTGGAGCGCATCCGCGATTTGATGAAGCGCGGCGTGGCTGAAGGCGCGGTCGTGTACGAAGCTGATGGGGCCCTGCCGGAAAAGGGCTGCTTCTTAAAGCCGGCTCTGGTGACGAATGTGTCGCCTGCTAACACACTTGTTGCCGAAGAAATCTTTGGCCCAGTGCTGGTGGCGATGAGCTTCCGCACGCCGGACGAGGCAATCGCGCTGGCGAACAACACGCGCTACGGGCTGGCGGCGACGGTGTGGACTGAGAACGTCAACCTCGCGCTCGATATTGCGCCGAAGATCAAGGCCGGTGTGGTCTGGATCAATGGCACCAACCAGTTCGATGCGGCGGTTGGTTTTGGCGGCTATAAGGAATCTGGCTTTGGCCGCGAAGGCGGACGCGAAGGCATGGGTGCCTACCTCAAGCCAAACTGGGAAAAAGACCTCAAGAAAGCTGAGGCCGTGCCAGCCATTGCGGCGACAGGCACGAAGAACCCGCTTGATGGCAGGATCGACCAGACGGCCAAAATGTATATCGGCGGCAAGCAGGCGCGGCCCGATAGCGCCTACAACCGTCCGGTGCTTGGGCCGAAGGGCGAGTTGATGGGTGAGGTCGGCGACGGCAATCGCAAGGATATTCGCAACGCTGTCGAAAAGGCCCGCAGTGCTCTGAGCTGGGGCACAACCGCGGCCCATACCCGCGCGCAAATCCTCTATTTCCTTGCTGAAAATCTCGAATACCGTCGCGATGAATTTGCGGCGCGGATCAAGGCGCAGACAGGCGTTGATGGTGGCGAAGAGGTCGATCTCTCGATCGAACGTCTTTTTGCCTTTGCAGGCTGGGCGGACAAATACGATGGGGCGGTGCACAATCCGCCGATGCGGGCTGTGGCTGCGGCCATGGTTGAGCCATTGGGCGTGATGGGCATTATCGCGCCGCCGTCGCGTCCACTGCTTGGCTCTATCGCGCTGATTGCGCCGGCGCTTGCCATGGGCAATAGCGTGGTTCTGGTTCCCTCGGAACGCTCGCCGCTTTCGATGACGGACTTCTATCAAGTTCTCGAAACCTCGGACGTGCCAGCAGGCGTCATCAACATCGTCACGGGCGATAGCGTTGCATTGGCCAAAACTTTGGCTGAGCACGACGGCGTTGATGGGGTGTGGTTCGCTGGCCCCGCCGAAGGCTCGGCCATGGTCGAAAAAGCCTCGGCGGGCAATGTGAAGCAAACTTGGACGACGCGGGGCTTTGATTTTGATCTGGCTCATCCTCGCTTCTCAGGCGAGTATTTCCTAGGCAAAGCCACCCAGATCAAAAACGTCTGGATCCCCTACGGAGCGTAACAAACATGGCCGACAAGATCGAAATCGAGAATGTCGGCCAACCCGGCAAGACCTATCGAGTGGATGCCACAAAGTTCGCAGCTGTGCGTGAGGTGGTCTTGGCTGTTTTGCCGAGCCAAGCGCCGGGCATATCGGTGAGCGAACTGATCGCGGCTGTTAAGCCAAAGCTGCCGCAAGACCTGTTTCCCGGTGGCGAAAAGGCCGGGTGGTGGGTCAAGGCCGTGCAGCTCGATCTTGAAGCAAAAGGGATTATCGCACGGGCAGCAAAACCGCCCGTGCGTTTGTATTTATTAGACTAGGCAGGGCGCAGCTCGGATGGCAGTTCTTCGTCCGGATCGAGCAAGAGTGCTTCGAGCAGAGCCAGTATCAGAATGGCCGCCAGCATCGCGCCGCCAGTCATAACGATACGCTGCAACACCGCTTCGAGCGCGTCGACACCACCGGTGGTCGACTGCAGGATCATCACTAGCGCTGCCGAGCAGGTGTACTGATAGATCAGCGGGCGCTGCTTACCGGTCGTCATCTTATCGACGAGGTAATAGGTGATGATTGTGCAGAGCAGCACGAGCACCGGCATTTCCGGGATCATGCTGTAAATCATCAGGACACCAGCGGCGATGCCTGCGCCAACCACAGTGCCACCACCACGGTCGATGACCTGGTTCATCTGCGTGCCGCGCCGGGGTTCGCCACAAACGAACAGCATCATAATGACGATGGTCATCATGGTCATATCGCCGGTCGAGAACAGCCAGATCATGGCCGGAACATAGATGATCGAGCGGATCAGCAGATGCTTGCCCGCCTGGGTGCTGGCCAGCGGGGCCACCATTTCTACGTGCACGGTTTTGGTCGTGGGCGGGAACAAAAGGTTCAATCCGACCACGGCGATGCCCAAGGCGAGGCCGCCCATAACCATGCTGTCGCGCATGACGACGAGCACATAGTCACTCATGATCGCTGACATGGCCATCATCAGCGGGAAGACGGTGAGCATCATGCCGCCACGCGAACCGCGCATGACCATCAAAGCCAAGCCGCCAACGGCAAGGATGATGTTGACGATGGTGAAAACCATCGGCTCGTTGACGGTGACAGCGGCGATCCAGCTGAACACGATGCCAACGATCGGCAGAACAATAGGCGTCGCAAAGGTGCGCGGGTTCAGCGCACCGCGCTGGTTGGACATAATGCTCATCGCCATCACTACCGGCAGCATGGGCATGGTAATGCCCAATGGCTCGGCGAGCAGCAAACAGATCATGACCGTCAGCGCAGTGCGCAGCGCCAAATAGGGATCGTCTAGCGCACTGACGCGGGGCAACTCTTCCATGGATCGAGGCTCTTAGTTGAGGCCAGAAATGAAGCCATTGATGGTCAGGAGAGCCTGCGAGATGGCGGGGATAAAGCCACCGTTAGGATCAATCAACACGCTGGCTTCCGAGCCGATACGGATATTGGCGGGGAGTTCGGAAAGATCGTCGAGCGCAATACGCACTGGGATCTTGCGGGCAGGAGGGAACCAACGAGTGTCGGTGGTCGGCTGCGCTAGGCCATTGGCGGTCGCGCGGCCCGAATTGATGCCCCAAGCGATGCTTTCCACCGTGGCAGAAAACTTCTTGCCCGGCGCCGCTTCAAAAACCACAGTCGCCTTATCGCCTGGCTCGACATTGATCAGCTGATTTTCGCGGAAGTCCGCGATAACCATCTGGGTCGCCGGGTTGATGAAGGTGAGGGCACCTGCGCCTGCGCCAACAAACTGGCCTTCGGTGAGGCTGACATTGGTCACATAGCCATGGGCTGGCGCGACAACCTTGGTATTGGCGAGAGCGAATTCAGCCTTTTCCAGATTTGCGCGGGCGGTACGGATATTGGGATTGGTCGCGTCAGCAGCGCCGCTCGCGGTCGTTGTGCGTTCCAAATCCGCACGTGCGGCCTGCACGGTCAGCTCAGCATTGGACTTTGCCAGTTCTGCCTGTGCCAGCTTGCTGGGCGATACCAGACCCTTAGCATGCAGCTGTTGCTGACGATCCAGCTCATCGACAGCATTGGCGAGCGCCAACTGTGCCTGATCAAGCTTTGCCTGCGAAGCGGGAATAGCGGCGGCGTTCGACGAGACCGAATTAAGCGCTTGTTCGAGCTGAGCCTTCGCCAGCTCGACATCCATGCGATAGGTGGTGTCGTCGATGGTGAAAAGCGTGTCGCCTGCGCTCACCGATGCATTGTCCCGAATGGTGACTTTGGTCACTGGACCCGCAACACGCGCCGCGATTTGGGTGACGTCTGCGGTGATCGAACCAGCGCTTGCAAACGGTGCGTGACGATCGCTCAGCGGATACCACGCAAAGATGCCGACGAGCACCAGCACCAAGACGAGCGCGATGCGTCCAGCCTTTTTGCGTTTCGCTTTGGCGGCAGCGACGAGTTCAGGAGAGGGTTCTTCCGTGGCGACGGCCGCAGTCTCATCGGTAGAGGCTGGCGTGATGACCGAGAGGTGCGCCTTGCTATCCGCAGCAGGGGTCGAGGACGATTTCGCGGTTTCGCTGGGTGTCACAGCCTGTGCCATGGTGTAGATGTCTCCTTAACAGAGCCCGTTACATAGTGAACCTGATTTAGCTTTGCAACAAAGATACTTTGGTGCATAGCTAGAATGATGAGCGCGCATATGACAGAACCCGTCCAACTACCGATCGATGATTTGATCCGCGAACTGTCGTCGGAAATCATGCAAATCCACCGTTGGATGGCCGAACAGGCGGGTCTGAACACCACAGATCTCATGGCGCTCTATTATATCCGTAATGCAGAAGGGCAGGCGGCTCCCAAGCAATTGGCGGAAAACCTGGGTCTGACATCAGGGGCGACGGCCATCCTTCTCAATCGATTGGAGCAGCGGGGCCTCATCCAGCGGTCACCGCATCCGAGTGATCGACGTGCTGTACTTTTGTCGCTCGGGCCAGCGGCGACAGCTGAGGGCATTTTGCACGTGCGCCAATATCTGCGTGAGGCGAATGCAGATGTTTTCGATACGCTAGGGGAACAAGAGCGGGGCATCGTTGTGAAATTTCTTGGCGATATGCTCGAGAACACCCGAAAAGCCTTGCACGACCTGCGGACAAGCTCCGCGTCAAAGTAGCGTCAGCACTTCGTATCCATCTGGAATACAAGAGTGCTTTGTCATAGGCTCGCCCCATGACTCTTATGCCGCAAGAAATCATTGCGCTGAAGCGCGATGGACATGAACTCGATAGTGTCGACATCGCCGCCTTCGTTTCCGGATTTACGGGCGGGTCGGTCTCACATGCACAAGCCGCAGCTTTTGCTATGGCGGTGTATTTCCAAGGCATGACCATGGCCGAACGTGTGGCCCTCACCGTAGCGATGCGCGACAGTGGCTCTGTGCTCGACTGGTCCGATCTTGATGGCCCAATTGCCGATAAGCATTCAACCGGCGGCGTCGGGGACAATGTTTCCCTCATGCTCGCACCCATTCTGGCGGCACTCGACATTTATGTACCGATGATCTCCGGCCGAGGCCTTGGGCATACGGGCGGTACCCTCGACAAGTTCGACGCCATTCCCGGCTATCAGACCAGCCCGGACAACGCCTTGTTTCGCAAGGTCGTGAAGAGCGTCGGTTGCGCCATTATCGGGCAGACGGCCGATCTCGCCCCTGCCGATAAGACGCTCTATTCTATTCGCGATGTGACCGGGACGGTGGAATCCATTCCCCTCATCACCGCGTCTATTCTTTCGAAAAAGCTCGCCGCAGGGCTCGGCGCCTTGGTGCTCGACGTGAAAACAGGGACGGGGGCATTTATGCCCACCCGTGAAAAATCACGCGAGCTCGCGGAAAGCCTTGTGGCAGTGGCCAATGGGGCAGGGCTGCGCACCAGTGCACTGATCACCGACATGAACGAGCCGCTGGCCAGTGCTGCCGGCAATGGGCTGGAAGTGCGCAACGCCGTCGAGTTTCTCACAAAGAGCCATGTTGATCCCCGTTTACGTGACGTGACACTGGCGCTCTGCGCTGAACTGGTGCTGATGAGCGGCAAGGCGGATACCCCTGATGCTGCAACGGCGGCCGTACACCGCGTTTGGGACAGTGGTGCCGCCGCCGAAAAGTTCGGGCAGATGGTGGCAGCCCTTGGTGGGCCGATCGATTTTATTGAGAATATGGACCAGCATTTGGCGGCGGCCCCCATTGTGCGCGACGTGTTCGCGGAGGGTGAGGGCGCTATCGCGGCCATCGATACCAAGGGCGTGGGCATGGCGGTGGTAGCGCTCAAGGGCGGACGCTCGACGCCAGCCGATGTGATTGATTATCGCGTTGGTTTTGATCGTCTTGCGGGCTTGGGGCAAAGTTTGGGGCCGTCAGCCCCGGTTGCCCGTATTCACGCTGCCGATGAGAAGAGCGCCGCCGAAGCCGAAGCTCGATTACGCGCAGCCTATCAGCTTGGGAACGCAAACACGGATCACCCCCTTATTGCAGAGCGGATCAATCCCTCTTAAAGCCAAGAAATTGGGTCGCCGTTGAGGAGCAGTTTATGCCCCGTGCCATAGTGTGTGTTCTGGATAGTGTTGGTATCGGTGGAGCGCCCGATGCGGCGGACTATGGTGACTTAGGAGCCAATACTCTGGGGCACATCGCGCAGTGGGCGGCGGAAGGACGAGCCGACCAGCAGGGTCTGCGTTCAGGGCCTCTGCACCTACCAAATCTTGAGGCGATGGGAATTGGCGCAGCGGTGTCTCTGTCCACCGGTGTCACCCCTCCCGGCCTATCCGCACAGCCTAAGGGCGGGCGATTTGGTGTGGGGCGCGAAACCTCAAAGGGCAAGGATACCCCGTCAGGTCACTGGGAAATCGCTGGCGTCCCTGTGTCCTTTGATTGGGGATACTTTCCCCAAACCATCCCAGCTTTCCCCGATGATCTCATTGCCGAGCTTTGCGCGCGGACTGACGTTCCCGGCATTCTGGGCAATAAGCACGCCTCTGGCACCGATGTGCTGATGGAATTGGGTGAAGAACACATCCGCACAGGCATGCCGATTTGTTACACCTCTGTCGACAGCGTCTTCCAGATCGCGGCGCACGAAAGCCATTTTGGTCTTAATCGGCTTTATGATTTCTGTAAGGTCGCGTTCGAACTGACGGAGCCTTTGCGCATAGGGCGCGTGATCGCTCGTCCATTTGTGGGCGAGAACGCTGCCGATTTCAAGCGCACGGGCAATCGTCGTGACTTTGCCTTGCAGCCCCCTGAGCCGACGCTTTTGGATCGTAATCAGGCGGCGGGCCATCACGTCTACGCTATCGGTAAGATCTCCGATATTTATGCAGGGTCTGGTGTAACCCATAAACTAAAAGGGACGGGCATCCCTGATCTCTTGAATAAAACGCTTGATGCCATGGAGATGGCGGCGGATCGGGCGTTGATCATGACCAATTTTGTCGATTTCGACAGCGAATATGGTCACCGGCGCGACGTTGCTGGATATGCTGGGGCATTAGAACTCTTTGATAGCCTGCTTCCGGAGATAATCTCTCGGATGCGGCAAGACGATCTCTTGGTCATTACTGCAGACCACGGTAATGATCCGACGTGGCCGGGCACAGATCACACGCGTGAACAGGTCCCCATCCTCGTTTTTTCCCCAATCCTGCCTCCAGGTGAGATTGGAATCCGCTCCAGCTTCGCCGATATTGGCGAAACCATCGCCGCGTGGCTCGGTTTATCACCGGGACCGCATGGCAAATCCTTTTTGTGACCGCAGAGGTGATCGATAATGAGTGAAGTCGTGGGCAATGTTACCGTGATTGATCACCCGATGATCCAGCATAAGCTGACGATCATGCGGAACAAGGAAACCTCTATTGCCGGCTTCCGCCGCCTCTTGCGCGAAATCGCGCATCTCATGTGCTATGAGGTGACCCGCGACCTGCAGCTGGAAATGGTGGATATCGAGACCCCGATGACCGCCATGCAATCGCCGATGATCAAGGGCAAGAAGCTGGTCTTCGCTTCGATCCTGCGCGCTGGCAACGGCCTACTCGACGGCATGCTCGACCTGGTGCCCGCGGCACGCGTCGCCCATATCGGCATGTACCGTGACCACGAGACCCTTGAGCCGGTCGAATATTACTTCAAGGCGCCATCCAACCTTGAAGATCGTCTGATCATCGTTGTTGACCCGATGCTGGCAACGGCCAACTCGGCCACGGTTGCGATCGATAAGCTCAAAGCCCTCGGCGCCAACAATATTCGCTTCCTCTGTCTCTTGGCCGCGCCAGAAGGCATTAAGCGCTTTACCGAGCACCACCCTGATGTTCCGGTCTATACCGCGTCCATCGACAGTCATCTTAACGAGCAGGGCTATATCATCCCCGGTCTCGGTGATGCGGGTGACCGCATGTACGGCACACGATAAGGACGACCACTTATGGCAAAGCTCGTTCACTCGATGATCCGTGTCGTCGAAGAAGCGCGTTCACTCGCGTTCTACGACAAGGCATTTGGTCTCAAGCTTATTGAGCGTATCGACTTCGCCGATTTCACGCTGGTTTATCTGGCGACGGCCACGGGCGAATTCGAACTGGAGCTGACCGTCAATAAGGGTCGGGCCGAACCCTATGAACTCGGCACTGGCTATGGCCACTTGGCTGTGGTTGTCGACAATCTGGACGCCGAATATGCGCGCTTCATTGCTGAAGGCCTGACAGTCGGTAAGCTTGTCGACTTTAAGAACGGCGACACCCCGGTTGGCCGCTTCTTCTTCGCCACCGACCCTGATGGGTATAAAATCGAAGTTATCGAAAAGGGCGGTCGCTTTAAGTAAGCGCTGCACGCATGAGATAAGAAAGCCCCGAACCACAGTTCGGGGCTTTTTGCGTTTTAGGGCCGACAGACGGTGCGGGAAATGAAGCGATTTCGGTCCCCACAAGACGATTTTCGACCAAGGGTCTTCCATACAATGGCGATCTCTCGCTGACTGTCCCATTCGGCTAAAAATCTTCCCCCAGGTGGATAACTCGGGACAGCATTGCAAACGCTACTGACTCAGTCGGCTTTTTCACACTGCGACGTACGCCAAAAACCTGAATCCCATCGATTTTTGTCGAGGGCTCTGGACAGCAAACAGGGCTGCCCCTATAACCCGGTCATCGCTGCAGAGCACAGCGCCTACCGGCACTGAGCGACGCGGCAAACGACTGAAATCAAATGTAAATTTGAAATTGGTTTAGTGGATTTCGAAAGATTTCGGAATTCACGAAAATGGGTGTTGACGAAGCAAAAGCTTCTGACTAAAACCCACGAACGCTAACGACGCCGAGCACTTGCTGCTCCCACTGTTTAGCAGTTTCTGACAGGGCAGACGATCTGCCGGGCAACCGGACAGATAGCTTTGTCTCTAAGAACTCCGGAAGTTTTGCTTCCAAAATGACGTGTCCGGTTTGTAGCCGATGGGTCAGCTCTTTGACATTGTGAAGATTGAAGAAAGAGAAACGTGGACGGCGAGGTTCTTGCGAACGGAAGCTGGGGTTTACTCCAGTGGAAGTTAACTAGACTTCGATGGGTGCACGTTTCTAGAGGTACACTCTTTTAGCGCTTTAATAGCGCAATTTGATGTGTGTCCTCGTCAAAACGCAAACGTGCATCTAGCGACAATAGTCATGATTAAACTTGAGAGTTTGATCCTGGCTCAGAACGAACGCTGGCGGCAGGCTTAACACATGCAAGT
>NZ_JABBDZ010000011.1:0-108878 GCF_012847305.1 Devosia sp. MC1541 | reverse complement strand
CAGGGACAATCTTGCGCGGTTCAATCGGCGGACAAAGCGCGTCTCCAAAACAGTGCAGATGCTCGAGATTACGCTCAATCTGTTCTTCAACAGACACCTCATAAGGAGTCCCAAATGAACAGTCCCCCTGAAGGGGGAGGCGTGCATCGCGGTCGTGGATGGAAGGGCAGAAGGAACTCGCCGAGGTGGGAGTGAGTTATCGGGTTGTGGCGAAACTGATTCAAAACGCCTGCCTATCTGACTGACAAGCTTTGTCTTTTTTCATGCGGCAGATGTGACAGGGCCGAGGCAGGCGATTGCGTCTTGGCGGGGAGCGGCATATGTCGGGCGCAATAGCTCAGCGAAGCGGCAGCCCTATGCACGCTTCACAACGGAGATTTCGGTGCCCCCAATCGAAGAACAGCCGCTAAAGCCCGGTGATTATGTCGCCGGGTTTGCCATTCTCATCCTCTGTCAATTGGCGGGGGAAGTGCTGGTGCATGCGATCCGCATTGTGCTGCCTAGTTTTGCTTTCCCCGGCCCTGTGGCGGGAATGCTGCTCTTGCTGGCGCTGCTGCCCAGATTACCAAAACAGCGTCGCTCGGTGATGGCTGTCGGCAATGCCCTCCTCGGCATTTTGGCAATGCTATTTGTGCCTGCGGCAGTGGGCGTGATGCAGTATGGCGATCTCGTGCTGGCTTGGGGCATTCCCCTTGTCTTGGCGCTGGTCGTTTCAACGGTGCTGACACTGCTCGCGACGGTTGGCACGTTCCTGCTGACAGAAAAGCTAATAAACCGAGGCAAGCCATGACCGGGCTGACGGGCGTTTGGGTATATCTCGCAGCCTCCCCCCTCACCTGGCTGGCAGTGACGCTGGTGGCCTATGCCACCTCGCTCAAGATCGGGGCATTCTTCAAAGGCTCTCCCTTTGCCAACAATGTGCTGATCAGCGCCGCGATCATCATTCCGATCCTGCTGATCTCCGGAACGAGCTACCCGACCTATTTTGAGGGGGCGCAGTTCGTGCACTTCCTGCTTGGGCCAGCAACCGTTGCGCTGTCGATCCCCTTGTTCCGGAATATCGACGCGGTGAAGCGCTCGCTGGTGCCAATTGCGGTATCACTGGTGGTGGGAGCTATCGTGGCCATGGCGAGCGCCGTGGGCATTGTCTATCTCTTTGGCGCGCCGGCTGAGGTGATCGCGTCGATTACCCCGAAATCGGTCAGTGCGCCGATTGCGATGGAGCTAGCCAAGAGCCTTGGCGGCATTCCATCGCTGGCCGCCGTCTTGGGGATCTCCACGGGCATTACCGGGGCTATTTTGGTTACGCCTCTGATGAACGCCCTCAAGATCAAGAACTATGCGGCGCGTGGCTTTGCTGTCGGCGTAACTTCGCATGGCATCGGCACCGCCCGCGCCTTGCAGGTGAGCGACGTGGGGGGCGCGTTCTCAGGCATTGGCATGGCGCTCAATGGCGCGTTCACAGCGCTGATCGTGGTGGGCTTACAAGTGTTGTTTGGCGCGTAGCCAGACAGACAAAAAGCGGCGTTTCGGCGCCGCTTTCTTTTATGCTGAGAGACGTTCGTCCTGCGCGAGACGCGGGTCTGGCAAATGCAGCATGGCGACCAGATCGCGGTATTCCTGCCGCGCATTGACGTGGGACATGGACGGCGCCGCGCCCAAGAGCTGGGCGTCCAATGGATCAAACACGGTCATGCCGATGGGGAAGAGCGAGCGGAAGATCACGCGCTCGGCAATGCCATCGGCGACGCGGCAGGTCAGTGCATCGGCAATTTTCACCACGCTATCATGCACGCTCGCGCCATTGCGGTTAGAGAGCGCCGAGATGCGGTTGCGGACAATGACCCAATCGCTTGGAGCGCCGGTGGCGATTTGGCGCTCGGCGCGGGCGCGCTGCACGTTCTTGGAATAAGGCGAGAGACTTTCTGGATCGCCGGTGCGCACGTCAATTTTCGCCAACACGTCGAGGTCGATCATGCTGTCGTTGACGGGGGTCACAAGCGTGTCGGCTGCACTATGGGCGAGACGGGCGAGATGAGCATCAAATCCCGGCGTGTCGATGACGATGAAATCGACCTCGTCGTAAAGCTTATCCATCGAGCGCGAAAAGAGCTCGAGCTCGGCCTTTTGGTTTTCCTTGATCGAGTCGCTCCAGCCAGTGGGCACATGGACGTGCTTTGGCATAGGAATGTCACGGCCCGTGGTGTCGAGCGTATTGCGGCGATTGCGGATGTAGCGGGTCAGCGTTTGCTGGCGGCTATCGACGTCGACCGTGGCAACGCGAAAACCTTGATGCAGCAAATAGACAGCTAGGTGCAGCGACAAGGTCGACTTGCCGGAGCCACCCTTCTCATTTCCCACCACAATGACGTGCGCGCGTTGCTGGCCCAATTCCGCCTCCAAATCACAGGAGTTACCCTTAATGCCATCAACGGCTCGCATGGTTAATAAGGATTTAAGAGTACCCCAAAACACTGCGCTTATGCCGCGTGGTTTTGCGCTTCGGCACATGGTGAGTCTGGCAAAAGACGCCGCGCCTTCACCTTGCATGAACGAGCGGGAGGCACCTTGCGCCCGGCCATGGGAGTTCTTCCAAGTGCATTTTCTGGAGGGCGAAGTCCCAAGGGCCACTCTCTGGGACCCGCCACAGCGTTCGGGAATAAATTTCCAGCTCAGGTCAGAGACTTAATAGAGCGCTCAACTGGTCGATAACCCTGAGCTTTTTGGGAATTTGTTCGGGCTCAGAGCAGTGGAAAGATCGGATTTGAGCGCCCGATATTGTGGCTTCTCCGCGGCAAGTGGGCGCGGGGTTGGCCCTGCAGGGTTGTACGGCGGACAAATTTAGGCCATTTTAACTATCGTCTAACGGGAGCTGAACCTCTGGCTAACCAAGCGAACCGACCAACCATCGTCCTCTTCGATCTTGATGGGACCCTGGTGCACCACGTCAATCCACGCGTGCTGCAAATGCTCGAATTCTTGGACGACTGTTCCCATAAGGGTGGACGGCTCGCAGCACGATTCCGTCTGCAGCGTCGCCAGCGCTTAAAAGAACAACGCCCACCGCGGTTATTGGTTCACCGCGCGATCCACAAAGTGCGTCGTAAGACGGTCAACGAGATGCTTTCGCCATGCGAGAACATGCGTTGCGTCCTCGAGCGCCTCCACGCCGAAGGTGTTGCCACTGGCGTCGTCAGCAACGGCCTTGGCCGTGGCTATGGCCATGATGTGCTGGAAGCTTTCGATCTGCGGAAGTATTTCTCGACGGCCGTGTTCCGTGAAGACGTACGCCGCGGAAAGCCGTGGCCAGATTCGATCCTCGAAGCGCTGTCCAATATTGGCCGCGACCTCCGCCGGACCGACGTGATCTGGTACATTGGCGACCAGCGTAAAGACATTGCCGCTGCACAAGCGGCTTCGGAAATTATCGGCCACACCATTCGCCCGATCGCCTTGGGCGCAAGAGCAGCACTTGGCGCGATCGAACAGCGCATCCCGAATTCGCAGATTATGTGGTGTGCAGCTGATTTTGAACGCGCGGTCCATAACGCCTTCGACAGCGATGATTACTCGCTGCCGATGTATGGTCCTGTCGCTGCGCCTGTCGTCTAACAGCCGACCTCTTTAGAAGTCGAAGCCCATTTGGTTGATCGAAAGCTCAATCTCTTCGGCTTCGACTTTTTTGTCTTTCTTCTTTGGCTTCTGCTTGGCCTTTGCGGCCTCTTCGGCCGCAGCTAGTGCTGCCGCTTCAGCAGCGAGATCCGCCTCGGACTGAATGACGAAGATCGACTCTAGGTCGTCCACGGGCTTTGCGTCAGCGGCACTGGCATCGCTCGACACAGGCTGCGTGACGCCGACCTCAGAAGCTGCCTCTTCCAAATCCGTGCCCTGCAGGACGCTTTCATCCTCGACAACGAAGTCCTCAGCGGCGGCAGCGAGCTCCTCCCCGTCGAAGAACGGCGTATCGTCGGTAGAGGCATAAGCAGGCGCGCTAAAGACCTCAGCGTCTTCCAAAGTATCCATGGCCGCAAATACGGCTTCGGCTTCAGCTTCGGCTTCGGCTTCGGCTTCGGCTTCGGCTTCGGCTTCGGCTTCGGCTTCGGCTTCGGCTTCGGCTTCGGCTTCGGCTTCGGCTTCGGCTTCGGCTTCGGCTTCGGCTTCGGCTTCGGCTTCGGAGGTCATGTCATCTGGCTGTTCAGATGCAAGCGCTTCTTCGTCAAACACCGGCGCAATATATTCGCCCAGCTCAACGTGCTGCGGGTCTTCCGTTTCGGCAGGTAACACTGGCGCGCTGTGGGCGTGTTCAGTGGCTTCAAAACTTTCAGCGACCGGAGCCGACACGGTTACCTGTTCGTCGGCTGAGACGAGCACATCGGCTTCATCATCCACGACCGCTTTACTGAGCAGAAGCTCGACCCAATCGGTGGCTTTCACCAGCGGCTTGGTTTTAAGAGTGTAGAGGTTTTCGCGCCCCTTCTTCACCTCAACCACGAGCCCCGCCGTCTTTAGCACGCGCAAATGGCGCGAAATGGCCGGGCGGCTGATCGTGAAGGCGTCCGCGAGCTTATGCACGGGAATAGGCCCCTGCATGAGGATCTCGATAATGCGGCAGCGCGTAGCGTCGCCGAGTGCGGAATAAACTGCGATGGGGGCTTTGGTCTTGCGCTTCATACTCTGGTTTAAAGTAACATCAGAGTTACCCGTCAAGTGAGCACGCAACTTCCTCAGAGTTTGTTCACTGAGATTGTTAGAGCATTCTAGACCATGGCCGTATTTTGCGGAACTGAAGAAAGGTTTCGGTCATTCCCGTCCCACAGGATGCTGGAAAAGGCCAAACATGAAACAGACCAGTTACAGCACCAATGCCATGCAGTTCGACCCGCGCCGCCGATATTCGGTTGGCGAAATGGTGGCCGACGCGGTGGTGCATGTCCTAGGCCTGATAGTGGCGATTGCCGCTGGCTCGGCTCTGCTGACGCTCACAGCCTTCGAGACCGCCCCGGAAGCGGTGCCCGCATTGTCGATTTACGTTGGCACGTTGATCTTCGTCTTGGGCGTATCGCTCGCTTATAATCTATGGCCCCACAATTCCTGGAAACACGTGTGGGCGCGCCTTGATCAGGCGGCCATCTTTCTCTTCATCGCGGGTAGCTACACGCCATTTTTGGCAGTGCTCGGAAATTCCACACTCGGGATTACGATGATGGCAATTGTCTGGGGCGCGTCGCTCGTCGGAGTAGCGCTAAAGCTGATCGTGCCAGAGCGTTTTGGGCGCGTTGCCATCCCGCTTTATCTCGGGATTGGTTGGAGCGGCATCTTCGTGTTCAACGCCCTTGCCACCGCCCTGCCCCCAACAACCCTATGGCTGTTGCTGGCAGGCGGCGTCGCCTATTCGGCGGGGATCATCTTCCACGTGTGGGAAAAGCTTCGCTTCCAAAACGCGCTTTGGCACGTGTTTGTGGTGGCAGGGGCAAGCCTGCACCTTTGGGCCGTCATTGACTGTATGATCGTTGCACGGATGTAGCGGTTACTGAATGCGCGAATGAACGACGCTGTCGCCAGCCTCGATGCCCAATTCGACGGTGCGTCCGCCGGGCACTTCAAGCACATACTGCACAGGACCATCCGAAGGGATTGAGGTCTTGTCATGCGGGACGGCGTTGACGTGAATGTTCTTGATGGTGCCATCCGCGGTGATGAACAGCATGTCGAGCGGGATGAAGGTGTTCATCATCCAGAAAGCAACGGGACGCTCTTCTTTGAAGTCAAAGAGCATGCCAGCGTCTGGCGCGAGCTCATGGACATTCATCAGGCCCTTGGCACGGGTCTCAGGCGTATCGACAACGTCAACCGTAAACACATGATCACCGGTCGCCGACTTTATCGTCAGGCCCTCTTCCTGGCTATACGCAGCCAACGGCAGCGCAACGACAAGAGCCGTCGCAGCGGCGGCGAGAGTGCGGGTTACGCTGTGTATCATGAGGTCCTCGTCAGGTAGGGCAGCCGTCAGTGTGACGACGGCGCGTCGCCCCAACCGTCAGGCCGAATTTCGGCGACCATAAGGCCTTTCGGGCCGTTACCATAACGAACCAACACATATTGGCCGGGACGCAGTTCTGTAATGCCGAAGCGGCGCAGGGTTTCCATGTGAACAAACACATCCGGAGCACCCTCGCCTTCCGAGAGGAAGCCGAACCCGCGGATACGATTGAACCACTTCACTTCAAGGCGAACCATGCCGGAGGTTGGCTCAACCACCACATGGGTGCGCGCTGCTGGCATTTGGGAAGGATGGCGAGCCGTCGACTCGTCCATGGAAACAATGCGGAAGGCCTGCAGACCACCAGGGCGGTTCAGCGCTTCGACAACGATGCGCGCGCCTTCATATGCGGTCTGATAGCCATCTCGTCGGAGGCAAGTGACGTGCAGCAGGATATCTGCGGTGCCATTATCGGGAATGATGAAGCCAAAACCTTTGCCCGCGTCAAACCACTTAATGGTACCGGTAACTTCTATGGTGTCTAAAGCGCCCTGTGGAGACAGGGCAGTTTCGTCAACCCGTTTCGTCACCGCTGCCTCACTGGACAGATCGATAGTGCCGTCGCTGTCGCCCATGCCCTTGGCCCCCATGACCCCTCAGCCCTTTTACACGTCCGCTTACGCGGGTACTCAACCACTAGACCAAATCAGTCTGTCCGATTCAGTGTCAGAAGTTAAGAAGTTCTTGCTGATTTGTCGACATATGCCGTGAACGCATTGTCGAATTGCCAGTGACTTGGTAGCCCAGAGGGAATTTCGTCCGATTGGAGGATGTCTTGAAGTATCTACACACGATGGTGCGCGTCACCAATATCGAAGAAAGCCTGCGGTTTTACTGTGAAGGCCTCGGCCTTGAAGAGGTGCGCCGCCGCGAGAGCGAAAAAGGTCGATTCACACTGATCTTCCTCCGCGCCCCGGGCGATGAGGGCGGAGAAGTCGAACTCACCTATAATTGGGACCCAGAAGAGTACACAGGTGGACGCAACTTCGGCCACCTCGCCTACCGCGTTAAGGACATCTATGCCCTGTGCCAGCATTTGCAGGACATGGGCGTCGTCATCAACCGCCCACCACGCGACGGGCACATGGCCTTCGTTCGGTCGCCAGACGGCATTTCCGTTGAACTGATCCAAGACGGCACCCTTGAACCACAAGAGCCATGGCTCTCGATGCCGAACACCGGCAGCTGGTAAACAGCGTTTAGAGCGAATTCATGTTTCGCTAACCTTTCCAGTTAGCGGGTGGTTAGCGAAACATCTCTAATTTTAGCGATTATCTCACCGGCCACTTGCCTGTTGCGCAATGACGACACCGGCCCCGTGGAAATCGCTCATGCCCCCTATCGCACGCTCACTCGCCGCTATCATCACCACCGCCACTGTTTTGGCGGGCTGCTTGCCAATGGCTCTATTCGCGAGCGGTTCAGGATCTGGCTACAGTGGCGTGCGCCAAGACTGGGGCACCTACGTCGCGTCAAAGCAGGTGAATGCCTTCTGCATTTCTCCAAAACTCCGATTTGTCATCTGGGAGTTTGAAGGTCGCTTTGGCAAGAAGGTGGTCATGCAGTCGGGCTATCGCGACACTGCGCATAACAATGCGGCTGGCGGTGCCTCCAACTCGTTCCACACCAAGTGCATGGCGGCGGACTTCTACATACCGGGTGTTCCGAAGGACCAGCTCATCGCCTTCGCACGCAATCTTCCCAGTGTTGGCGGCTTAGGTTGCTATCCGGGCCGGAACTTCATCCACGTCGACGTTCGCGATCGTCCACGCAGTTATCGCGGCCCTGTTACCTTCTCAGGCTGTTGAAAACTAACAGGTTTGCATTTTTCTTCGCGCTCGGGGTTGCGCAAGCCGCAACCTCCATCTATACGAGCTTCATCGAACTGATGCGCCCTTCGTCTATCGGTTAGGACGGCACCCTTTCACGGTGCAGAGAGGGGTTCGATTCCCCTAGGGCGTACCACTTTCCACCTGTTTTCCTTACAACGGTGGACGATCTCTCCTCCCCCACACTGTTATAGTTCAAGCAGACGCAAGTCCGCTGTGTATTTTCCGTTCGAATTGGCAGCCCCTGCGAACAGAGACTGCCAGTGGTTTTTAGGCTGCCGTGGGGCCAGATGGATCTGTGTCGGTGGTGTCTGGGTTTGACACGCTAAGCACTTTAATGCGCCGCACGGCCTGATCCGCCCCTTCAACCCAGCTCATGACATGGCCCGGCCGCAAGCCGAGAAGGGCCGCGCCCTCTGCCGAAGTCACCGATAGGCGGTATGTACCGCCCAATTGCGCCTCTTCCGGCATGACCAGCTTGGCGCAACGCTCTTCGCCCGGCAGCAGAACATATTTGACCAAGCTGCCAATCCGCACGACATCTCGCGGCAAGAACGCATCGGCAATAATGCTTGCCCGATCAAGCTCATAGAGTAGAAAGTCCATGCGCTCGGCGGTTTGTCCAACTTCGGTCAGAGCTGCCACCGTCAGGCGCTTATGATCCTGCTCGCCAATGAGGAGCTCTGGCGAAGGCATCCAATCAGACAAAGAAATGGTCGTCATTTTCCGGTCTCCTTGAGGGACAAGGCGGTCGATGGAATTTTCGATGCTCGGTCAAAGGTGGTAAATAAGTGTTCTGGTGCCGCAGGGGGCTTATCGAAATCGCGCAGGCACCACGGGCAGCGATTAGCTGCCCGTGGCCTCGGTCCTGAACAGGATCGACAATAGCGGAGAACCTGCATTCATTTCTCCGAGCCGTCGAGCGACCTTCGCGAGATGTTCTGCAACAGTGTCTGACGGTCTTCCAGCGAGCGCAGACGGATGGTCATCGTCTCCGTCTTGATCGGCGTTTGTGGTGGAAGATTGTAATCGAGCTCCGGCATGTGAGCATCGGCCCAAGCCTTGAAACGGCTCAGCTTGTGGCTGCCAAGGATAGCGAGGGTGACTGAATACTTATAGGTCATCGACAGGATCTCATGCGCAAATAGACCCGATGCAGAAAGCATCCGGCTAAAGCGTTCAAAATGTGAGAGAGGGGAACACTGAGGTTATCCTGGTGCCGCTCTTGCCATTACGGCAGGTAGCAACACCAGGCTACTAAAGTGCCTGGCGAAGACCGTGTCCCAACAATCGGGTTATGCAGATCGTCCCGTTCATGGCCCCATCATGGCCATTTAGACAGCTTTGTCAAACCGTTGGCGAAAAGCCCGAAATTACTCGGGCTTTCTGTATTGATAGATACCGACGTCGATAGCGCCCTCAGCAAAACCCGCTTCGCAATAGCTCAGATAATAGACCCATTTGCGCTTGAAGTGCTCGTCATAGCCTAGCGGCGCGATCATGGGCCAACGCTCCAGGAAGCGCTCACGCCAGAGTTTTAGCGTGCGCGCATAGGACAGCCCGAAGAGCGATGTGTTTTCGAGCACGAGGCCGTGGCGCTCGCCAAATTCCTTCATCGCCGACTTGGTCAGCAGCATGCCGCCCGGGAAGATGTAACGCTGAATGAAATCAGGGCCACTTCTATAGGCCTCAAAATCCTCTTCCCGGATCGTGATCGCTTGGATGGCGGCGGTGCCGCCGGGCTTGAGACGGTCATTCAGGGTTTTGAAATAGCTTGGCCAATTGTCTTCGCCGACGGCTTCGATCATTTCGATGGAACAGATGTGGTCAAACTGCCCCTGCGTATGGCGATAGTCCTCAAAGACGAGAGTGCCGAGATCATCCAGCCCTTGGCGGGCGAGGCGTTCTTTGGCGAATTTGAGCTGTTCCGCAGACAGGGTGATGCCGCGCAGATGGGCCTTATAGTCTCGCGTGACCGTTTCAGCGAACCCGCCCCAGCCGCAACCGATCTCGAGAATGCTGCTCCCCTCCGTGACGCCTGCCATA
The DNA here is from genome assembly GCF_012847305.1 of Devosia sp. MC1541. Classification (NCBI taxonomy): domain Bacteria; kingdom Pseudomonadati; phylum Pseudomonadota; class Alphaproteobacteria; order Hyphomicrobiales; family Devosiaceae; genus Devosia; species Devosia sp. MC1541. The sequence goes on along the minus strand of NZ_JABBDZ010000011.1, from coordinate 98,963 downwards.
TCGGCAACGCGGCGATATTTTGCCAGCTGCGCCTCTTCAAGGCTTTGGTCACCGGAACTGAAGAGCGCTGACGAGTAGGTCATCGAAGGGTCGAGCCACTGCCCGTAGAAGTCATTGCCGAGATCGTAGTGCTCGGAGATGTTTTTCTTGGAGCCCTCAAGCGTGTTCCGGCGCGAAAGGTGATAGTGCAAATCGCCAGCGGCCTTCTTAAAGAACCCCTTGTTGGCATTATCGAACATGTCGCGGTTTTGCAGGAAGAAGCGAAACACCTGCGTGAGGTCATCCGCTTCAATATCCCCATTCATATAGGCGGCTGCAAAGCCAACAGTGCCGCGCTGACTGGCTTCTTTAAGGACCTTAAAATTGTTCAGGCGAAGCGTGGCATGGCCACCAGCATTCCCCTGCCCGACAGTCCGACTGCGACCATCGGGAAACACAACCGTTAGGGAACCATGGCGCGGATTGCCGATTAGAGAAACGCCAATCTGCGCGACCAACCAAGACGAAAAATGCGCCCACAAAGACGCGCCGCCGTTGGAATTATTGACAGCTGTCTTGCTCATTGCCGTGTCGTCCTACCATCCAAAAAGGCGATGGCTCATGGCCGTCGCCGAGACATCTAAGCGCAGGCACCCGAAGTGTTGCTCGCCCTTGGGCGCACTACAGGTCAGCGCTTAGTTTATTCACTGCAAATGGATACGCAAGCGGGCAGTTCCCAGATCACCGCTTTAGCGGCCGGGACGAGCAATATCTGTAAGGCGAAGCTGAGCTTGCTCGCGGCCTTGGTAATGATCGAGCGAGAGGCTGCCAGCGAAGTGGAATGGCTGATCGGCCTCACGCAAAAGCGTGTCCCCAATTGGTGTGCCCGCCGCGCGGAAGGCGATGGCTTTGAGCTTGGCACCATCGTCGGAGGTGAGGGTGAAACTGACGTGACCGCCCTTGCCCACAACTTGCGGATAGCGCGCGCGGTGCGCCGGAAAGACGAAGACCGGATTTGGGTTGCCAGAGCCATAAGGCCCGGCTTTTTCGATTTTGTGCAGAAGATCAACTGTTGCCCCACGGGCCGTGAGCGCAGCGTCAATTTTGAGCGCGGAAGCGGCGCGCGCCGTGCGCACGCTGGCCTCAAGACGATCAGCCATAAAGGCGCGGAAGACGCCGAGGTCGCCTTCCTTGATGGTGACGCCTGCCGCCATCGCATGGCCACCGCCTTTGGGCAGAATGCCGGCGTCCACAGCAGCGATAACCGCGCTACCGAGATCCACGCCCGGAACCGAGCGGCCCGAGCCCGTGCCGGTCCCATCCGGATTGATGGCAATGGCAAAGGCGGGCCGATCAAAACGCTCTTTGAGGCGCGCAGCGACGAGCCCGACAACGCCAGGGTGCCACTTTGCCGAAGCCAGAACCAGAAGCGGAGGCCCCTCACCGCCGGCGATTTCAAGCTCGGCAGTGGCGTAGGCTTCTTCGACGGCCTCAACTTCAATGCGCTGACGCTCGGTGTTGAGTTCATCGAGTTTGGCCGCAATGACCATCGCCTGCTGCTCATCATCAATGGTGAGGAGCTTGGTGCCCAAAGCGGCATCGCCGATGCGACCGCCAGCGTTGATGCGCGGCCCCAAAAGGAAACCAAGGTGATACGGGTTAAGGGGACCATTGAGGCGAGCGGCTAAGCTAAGCGCCTGCATGCCGGGCTTCTCGCCCTTGCGCGCAACTTCGAGACCGCGAAGGACAAAGGCGCGATTGAGCCCGACCAAAGGCACGACATCGCAAACAGTCGCTAGTGCCACAAGATCGAGCAATTTCATCAGGTCTGGGAGGCCTGAGTCGCCGCGATTGCGCAGCACACGATTGACCGCGACCAGAACCATAAAGGTTACGCCTGCGGCGCAGAGGTGGCCAAGGCCCGAGATATCATCGGGCCGATTTGGGTTCACCAGCGCATTGGCATTTGGCAGAGCGTGGTCGGCCAAATGGTGGTCGATCACCAGAACATCGGCGCCGCGCTCGCGCGCATGGGCGATTGGCTTTTCGCTGGTGGTGCCGCAGTCGAGCGTGATGATGAGCGTTGCGCCACCGTCGATGAGCTTATCCATCGCGCCGATGTTGGGGCCATAGCCTTCAAAGATGCGATCGGGGATGTGAACCTGCGGGTTGAGCCCGAAGTGATGCAGGAAGCGCGCCATCAGCGCACAGGAGCACGCGCCATCGACGTCATAGTCACCAAAGAGCGCGACGTTTTCATTGTCGGCGACGGCTTTGGCAATGCGCTCGGCCAGTTCGTCCATCGCCGTGAGGGTGGACGGATCGGGCATGAGATTGCGAATGGTGGGCTCTAGGTAAGTCGCTGCTTCCTCGATGCCAATCCCGCGCCCGGCAATGATGCGCGCCAGAATATCGGGCAGTTCAGAGCGCTGGGAAATCGCGGCCGCGATGCGCCCTGTCGCTGTGTCCAAACGATCCACCCATGCACGACCGGTGATGGAGGAGGTGACGTCGAGGAAATGGCGCGGAGCTTCTTGCATGAGGCAGGGTTAGGCGATTTTGGTCGCGCGGTCGAGAGGGATGAAGCTTTCATTAGCACCCTTGAAATGCATAATAGCACTCCCTATGTTCGAAATTCACGAACGAAAGGCGCAACATGAGTGTCAGCGCAGCTCTATCCAACATTACCAAACAGTACGCGGCTTCCGGCGAAAAATTGGTCAGATCGCTGCCCAGGCGCCGACTAGACCGAAACGGACGACTATCAGTTGACCCGAATGAGGACGCAAACTGGTTTGAATGCTACGCTCTCGCGCAAGACCTCTACTACGGCATAAGGCATGAGCTCACCGGCGGCGGCCGATATTTGCTAAGGCCCGAATATTTAACCCTCTGGAACGCCACCGAGGACACGATGTCTAAAATAGATGCAGCGGCAAGGGCGTAAGGCATAGCCGTCACCTTGCGTGGCGGGCTTTGATCCAGCGAGTGGTTTGGCTCCAGGAGCGCATGACAACGGTGGAGGTTTCGATTGTCGTGCGGCGGAGGCGGACGCCATCGACGAGCGAACCATCGGTGACGCCAGTTGCCGAGAACAAAACATCGCCCGAGGCGAGCTCGGAAACATCGTAGACGCGGTTTGGATCGGTAATGCCCATTTCATGCGCGCGCTTACGCTTGTCGGGCGTGTCGAGAATGAGCTTGCCCTGCATCTGCCCGCCAATGCAGCGCAGTGCTGCGGCCGCCAGAACGCCCTCAGGCGCGCCGCCGGAGCCGAGGTAGATGTCGACGCCGGTATCTTCAGTGTTCACCGCGTGGATAACGCCAGCGATGTCGCCGTCGCTGAGGAGTTTTACGGAAACACCAGCGCTGCGCAGCTCTTCGATGAGAGCGGCGTGACGGGGACGATCGAGCACGATAGCGGTGATTTCACTTACCGGAACGCCTTTGGCCTTCGCGAGCGAAGTGACGTTTTCAGTGGCGGTCCAATCAATGTGAACCGTTCCGGCCGGGTAGCCAGCACCAATGGCGATCTTGTGCATGTAGACGTTGCGAGCAACGTTGAGCAGACCGCCTCGTTCGGCCATGGCCAGTACGACGATCGAGTCAGGCTGGTTCTTGGCGCAGAGGGTGACGCCTTCGAGCGGATCGACAGCAATATCGACTTCGGGCCCCTCGCCCAAGCCGACTGTCTGACCGACGTAGAGATCGTCACATTCGAACTGTTCGCCTTCGCCAATAACGATGTTACCGGAGATTTGAACGCGGTTGAGTTCGGTCACCATGGCTGAGACAGCCGCTTCGTCAGCGGCCTTCTCATTGCCCTTGCCGCGCCATTCAGCGGCAGCAATTGCGGCCCGCTCGGTGACGCGGACCATTTCCAGCGTCAGCCAGCGATGCAGCTTGGTTGCGTTTCTGTCCTGGTCGACTTTACTCAGCTTCATGCCGTCCCCCTCCGAGCACTAGGCCCAGACCGGTAAGGTCAGAGCTTTTCGATGCGGATCAGTTGTGCTTTCCCGACTATGAACCCATCTGCTGCGATGAGCGCAAGCGCTTCTCGCACGGATGATTCCAAAGTCTGTTGGGTAATCATCACAACGGTACGGGTTGGTGACCCATCCGGAGCGACTGCCTTAGCACCAAGATCAGACCGCTGGATGACAGAATCGATAGAAATTCCCTTTTCACCCATGCGTGCGGTAATGGCTGCCAAAGCCCCAGCAACATCCTTAGCGGCAAGGCGAACGTAGAACCCACCTGCATGAGGAAGCGATGGCGCCTCAACATAGGGAAGTAGCTCGTCGCTTGGCACGCCCAGAGGCGGCACGCGGGTGCCACGGGCAATATCTAGAATATCCGAAAGAACCGAAGACGCAGTCGGAGGACCACCTGCGCCTGGACCTGCGAGGAGCAGTTCGTGCACGTGGTCGGTTTCGAGCGCGACGGCGTTCATCACGCCATCTACGCCAGCAATGGCGCTGCCCTTGGGCACGAATGTCGGGTGAACGCGCTGTTCAACGCCGTTCTCGGTGCGCTCAGCAATGCCGAGGAGCTTGATTTTATAACCAAGGTCCTGCGCGACCTGAATGTCGTGCTGGGTGATGTTGGAGATGCCTTCGATGCGCATCTTGTCCGGCGCAATCTCATAGCCGAAGCAAAGAGTCGCGAGGATCGAAAGCTTGTGCGCGGTGTCAAACCCTTCAACATCGAAGGTCGGGTCGGACTCGGCATAGCCAAGGGCCTGCGCATCCTTCAAGCAATCGGCGAAGGAAATGCCTTCGTTGCCCATGCGGGTCAGGATGTAATTGCAGGTGCCGTTCATAATGCCAAAGACCTTGGCGATACGAGCGGAGCCGAGACCTTCGCGCAGGGTTTTGATGACCGGAATACCGCCCGCAACGGCGGCTTCAAAGCCGAGCTGCGCGCCGGATTCTTCGGCGATCTTAGCAAGGCCCACGCCATGCTTGGCAAGAAGGGCCTTGTTTGCAGTGACGACCGGACGGCCGATTTCGAGAGCAGCTTTAACGGCTGCATAGGCGGGGCCATCTTCGCCGCCGATGAGTTCTACAAAGAGATCGATGCCATCCCATTTCGCCAAGGCGACCGGATCGTCGAACCACTCTATGTTAGAAATATCAATGCCGCGATCTCGGGAACGCGAGCGCGCGGCAACAGCAACAACTTCGAGCTGTCGACCAAGTTTTCGCGTGAGTTCGGTGCCGTCTTTTTGCAGGATACGAACCAAGGTCGCACCCACATTGCCAAGGCCAGCTACGCCAATGCGTAGTGGTGCTTGGCGGTCAGCTTCGCCGAGTTCCGCCATCGCCTTGAGAATACGCGCGCGCGTTTCGGTGCGTGGCTCACGGCCATCGCGCAGATCGAAAACGAACAGCGGATCCCCTGCAACAATTCTGCCGAAACGGGTGGGTGTCCACCCACGAGCAGAGATGAAGGATTCGACGGTTTGGCGGAAAGACTGAATGTCACTCATAGTGGGCGCCATCTGCATAGGAAATCGCCTAGAGGTCAATAGGAGTTTGGTCGATTATCGAGCGAGACCCAAGCAAATCGCGCCTATAGCGACGATGACCGCCGAGACGATGCGCCATGCGTTGAGTTTTTCGCCCAAGACCAGCCAACCGATGATCACCGCAAACACAACTGAGGTTTCACGCAAGGCAGATACGGGCCCAGCCGAACCGATGGAGAATGCAACAATGACGAGCGTATAGCTCACCATGGAGATCGCGCCACCAAGAAGAGCCTTGTGGGTTTCTCTGCTTTTCCAATCGACAGTGAATCGCCTGCGAACGGCCAGCACGCAGACCGGCAGCAGAATGCCAAAGCAGATATTGCCCCAGGCCGAATAGGCAATGGCATTCTCGGCAAACCGCACGCCGATTGCGTCGGCGGTTTGATAGCTGGCAACGAACAGACCTGTGGCAAAGGCAAAGAGTATGGAACTGGTGTTGGCCCTGCCCCGCGAAAAAGCCAGACTCATGATGCCGACTGCGATGATCGCAACGCCAATGATCTGAAGTTGCGATGGCACTATTCCGGTGAGCAGGAATGCACCCAGCATAACCAGTAGAGGAGCGGTGCCGCGAACAATGGGATAGACCTGCCCCAGTTGGCCGTAACGATAGGCCGCCACAAGGAAGAAGCCATAGGCCGTCTGAAAGAGTGCCGAAAGAAGAATGTAAGGCCACGCCTCTGCGCTCGGCATAGGCAAGGCGATCACCAGCGGAATAGAGATCAGGGTGCCGGCAAAGCTCATGACCGTCAGCACCCAGAGGCGATCGGCACCGGAGCGCAAGAAGGCATTCCACGTGGCGTGAAAAATTGCTGCGGTTAAAGCCAGCAGGATTACAGTCGTCGACATTAGTGCAGTCCAGCCGCCCACAAACAGGGGCAGCAGCACGACGCCCCGACAATATCCCCTCAGGCAGGCTATCAGCGCCTAAGGGGATGTCAATTTAACGCCAAGGCGTTTCGCCCCGATATTACTGCGCTTTAGACTTATCCACGGCTTCGCTGATGCGCCGAATGTATTCTGGATAGCCCCATTTGAGCGAAAGAGCGCTCGGGGGCGATACTGAATTGATCAACTCGGGACCTACCATGCTGGCAATAGCGCCGGAGCGCACTTGAAGGGTTCGTGCCATGGCTGGGTGGCCAAAGAAGGCCTCCGCATCGGCGTCGGTGTCAGCATAAGTGATATAGATGTCACTGGTCAGCTCGTTCGCACGCTCGAAACTGAGGCTGTAGTAGAAGCTGTTCACGTCACCCAATTGCGCAACACTGGGCGCGAGGGTGAGGCCAGCGTCTTCGAGGAAGGTCATGCGCGGATCGACCGCCGTATAGACCGACACAGCGCCATCATAACCGCCAATACCGGCAAAACTGGCGCCCTGTACCTGCGGGTATTTTGCCGTTTCGTCTGCAATAAACTGCTCCAATTCAGCGACCAATGCGTCAGCCTCTGCGGCCTTGCCCATAGCCGTGCCGGTCAGGGTGATTGTGTCCTGCCAGGTCGTACTCCATGGCTTGTCCAGGAATGCTACAACGGGCGCGATTTGGCTGAGGCGGGTGTATTCCTCTTCGGTGATGCCGGAATAAACGGCGATAATCACATCGGGCGTAAGCGCTGCGATGGCCTCATAGGGCACGCCACCGGATTGCGAGAGAATAGTGGGAAAATCAGCGCCAAGCGCAGCAATCGCGTCTTTGGTCCAAGTCAGAGCCCCATTATCGTCGCCACCGTAGGTGAAATGCGGAATGCCGACAGGCGCTTCGCCCAAGGCAACGACAGCGTCCTGAACGGCCCAGCCCCAAGTGACAATGTGAACCGGCTTCTCAGGGATGATTGTCTCCCCGTAGGTGTGCTGCATTGTGAGGGGGAACTCTTGGGCGAAACTGGCGCCAGCGAGCAGGAACAGCGGAACGGCGTATACAATCGACTTCGTCAGCATTGCGCACCCTTTTGCGGTTTAGTGAAACCTACAAAAGATGACAATCATTGTCATGTAAATTATTGGATGCCCGCGTGGTCAGTTTCGACGGGTGAGCAAAACCATGATTTCGTAGTGATCGGTTTGCGGGAACATGTCGAAGAGGCGGATACGCTCGGCTGCATAGGATGGCAGCATTTCTAAGTCGCGTGCCAAGGTGACGGCATTGCAGCTGGAATAGATGATTGTCTCGGCCTTAGTCGTTTCGAGCGTAGCACAAAGCTTGTCGCCAAGCCCACGACGTGGCGGGTTGACGATGATGGCGTCAATCGTTGTCTGAGCATCGAGCCCTGTGGCGTCTCCGACAGCGAAGGTGACATCGGCGAGGCCCGCTTCAGCGGCGCTCAGACGCGCAGACTCGACGGCGGGCTGACTAACCTCGACGCCATGCACTTTCCGTCCCGGCGCAGCGACGTGAAGGGCAAAGCCCCCTACTCCGCAATACAGGTCCCAAACGTTGTGCGCTTCGGCTTCGTCGATCCACTCGCGCGCCTGATCGTATAGAGCCTTGGCAATATCGGTGTTGGTCTGGAAGAAGCTCGCCGGGCGCAGGTGCAGCACATGCTCGCCCAAACGCATAGCGAGCGTTTCATCGCCCGCCAGCAGAACCTCCTCATCCCCTTCCACCACGGCTTTATGCTCGGGCAGCAGGTTTGCAGTAACGACAGCTAGCTGAGGGAGCGCGGAAAGCAGGTTCGGCAGATGTTTTTGCATCCGGCTCAGCGCTTCGGTGGAACGCAGAACGAAGCGCACCATCAATTCGCCGGTGGCGGATTGCGTGAGGAGGACGTTCTTGAGTTCGCCACGACGATTGGCAACATCGTAGGGCGGAATTCGCGCGGCGGTGATGAAGGCTTTGATTGGGTCGAAAGCGGCACGCAGACCAGTTTCGAGAATGCCACAGGCTGAGAGATCGACGCCGTGCTGGGTTGGGTCGAGAATGCCGAGTGTCGGCGCTTCTATCGTGCCGCCCACAACCATTTTGGCCTTATTGCGAAAAGCCTCCGGGCGACTGAGCATGGCTGGTAGCCATTGCGCCGAAGGGTATGCGGCGAGCAACGCGCGGGCATGCGCATCTTTTGAGGAAATCTGCGCATCATAGGGTGTCCCCATGAGCGTACACGAGCGGCAGACGCCATTGTCGTAGTAGCCGCATTGCATAACGGTGCTCAGAGATGAATTCACCCGTTTACCTCACGGCAAATAGGGAGGCGGACCCCGCCTCCCTAAGCTTGAAATTACTTTACTTCAGCGACTGGAGCGGTGTTGCTCTCATCAGACTTGCCGCCAAGGAAAGCCTTGATGTTGCGGGCCGCCTGACGAATGCGCTGTTCGTTTTCAACGAAGGCCAGACGAATGTACTGGTCGCCGTATTCACCGAAGCCAACGCCTGGAGCCACGGCAACGCCGGTCTCACGAACCAGAAGCTTTGCAAACTCGAGCGAACCGAGGTGCGCATATTTTTCTGGAATTGGTGCCCAAGCGAACATGGTCGCCTTTGGCACAGGAATATCCCAACCAGCACGGCCAAAGCTCTCGACCATAACGTCGCGGCGGCTCTTGTAGATCTTACGCACGTCTTCAATGACATCGTCCGAACCATTGAGCGCAGCGACTGCTGCCACCTGGATCGGCGTGAATGCACCGTAGTCGAGGTAGGATTTTACGCGGGCAAGAGCGGCGATGAGGCGTTCGTTACCGACGGCAAAGCCAACGCGCCAACCTGGCATCGAATAAGTCTTCGACATCGAGGTGAATTCAGCGGTGATGTCTATCGCGCCCGGAACCTGCAGAACCGACGGAGGTGGTTCGCTTTCGTCGAAGAAGATTTCCGAATAGGCCAAATCCGACAGAATGAAGATGTCGTGCTCTTTGCAGTATTTTACGACTTCAGCGTAAAAATCGAGCGTCGCGGTGTAGGCGGTCGGGTTCGCTGGGTAGTTCAGAACCAATGCGATCGGCTTAGGGATCGAGTGGCGCACAGCGCGATCAAGCGAGCGCATGAAATCTTCATTAGGATCAGCAGGCATGGAGCGGACAACGCCGCCAGCCATGATGAAACCGAACGAGTGAATTGGATAGGTCGGGTTTGGCACCAGAACCACGTCACCCGGAGCGGTGATGGCCGAAGCCATATTGGCAAAGCCTTCCTTCGAACCCAAGGTTGCAACAACCTGAGTGTCCGGGTTCAGCTTCACGCCAAAGCGACGCTCATAATAGTTTGCCTGGGCGCGGCGCAGGCCGGGAATGCCACGCGAAGTGGAATAGCGGTGGGTGCGCGGATCGTTGACCGTTTCCTTGAGCTTATTAACAATACGCTCAGGGGTCGGCATATCTGGATTGCCCATGCCCAGATCGATGATGTCTACGCCATCGGCGCGCAGCTTGGCCTTAATCGGGTCAATGTGAGCAAAAACGTAGGGCGGGAGACGACGGATGCGATGGAATACTTCGCTCATGGGGTCCTCGTGGTCTTTTCGACCGAAACAGGTCGCGACGCGCTCACAGGCAGCAGACCTCTGTATAGGAGATCAATTATCGCGGAATTGTGGTTCTGAATGGGTTAAGAGTCCGCTCGGCGGACCTCGACAAATTCTATTCGGCTCTTCCCGGCCAGCTCGTGGCCATTGGGAAGAGCTATCGGGCGCTCGCCTTAGCGACCGCAACGGCCGCCACAATATTGCCGGTGAGCGCAGCTCCAAACCATGCAACAGTGAACGGAGACGCCATGTCTCTTGCCCTTCGGAAACGACTTCTGGTACCACGTCGACGCGTGACCAAGCTTTCATAAGTTGTCCGACCGTGCTTGTAAATGCCGTAGAGGCGCTACAATTATGTCTGCCCCAAGGGTTATCGGCCGGAATTATTCAGGTAGGTGCATGAAGAAGCGTATCGCTATCGCAACCATAGGCACCTCGGGCGACGTTCGCCCTTATCTCGCGCTTGCGCTGGAATTGAAGCAAGCCGGCCATGATGTGATTCTGGGCACTAACGCCGACTTTCAGCACCTTGTGGAAAGCCACGGCATCGAATTCTGCAATCTTGGAACGCGTATTCAGGACTGGTTGAACGACAGCCGGTTCGACGACGCGGTCAGCAAGATGAAGATTCACCAGTTCCCTCAGATCCTGCGCAAGGGTCAGGCGCTGGTCGAAACTGCTGCCCGCAATGCCTGGACCATGGCGCAGGGCGCCGACGCGATTGTGGTCAATATCAACACCAGCTTTGGGATCGATATTGCCGAAGCGCTGAACATCCCAGTCATCATGACGGCGATGCAGCCGCTGAACCCAACGCGCGAATTCCCGATTAGCGCCTACGAAATTCCTGATCTCGGAGCGACGTTCAATAAGCTCTCCTATATCTCGATGAACTTCCAGCAGGCCTATTTTGACCTGCCGCGCGATCGTTTGCGCAAGGAACTCATGGGTCTCGGACCGCGCAAGAAGGGCGGGCTGTTTAAGGACAGCCTCGGCAATAATCTGCCGACGCTTTACACTTATTCCTCGCTGGTTTCCCCGCGCCCGCGGGATTGGCCGCAGACGGCGGTTGTGACGGGCTTTTGGTTCCTCGACGACCGCACAGGCTGGAAACCATCAGCAGAACTGCAAGCGTTTCTCGATGCGGGCCCTGCCCCGGTTTACATCGGCTTTGGTTCAATGCCGTTTGGATCGGATCGCAATACGGAAATTCTGCGCGGCGCGATCAACCTCTGGGGCGGTCGGGCAATCGTTTCGCGCGGCTGGGGCGGCATCAACACCGACAATTTGCCGGATACCGTCTTTGCGGTCGATGAAGCCCCACACGACAAGCTCTTCCCCCTTTGCTCGGCAGTCGTGCACCACGGTGGCGCCGGAACCACGGCTGTGGGGCTGCGCGCAGGTCGTCCGACCTTCACCGTGCCGCAGGCATATGACCAGCGCTATTGGGGCCGTCGCGTGCGCGCCTTGGGCTGCGGCCCAGCGCCGATCCGTCAACGCGAGATGACACAAGAAAAGCTCGCTGACGCGCTGCATGAAGTCACGAGCAATAAGCAAATGGCCATTAACGCACGCAACATCGGCGAAGCGTTAAACCAGGAAAACGGGCTAGAAACCTCGGTGACCTTTATCGAGGCGACGATCGCTGCCGCAGCTGCGGGTGCACGTCGGTTTCCACGGCCCAGCAAGCTCTGAGCTAAGAGCCTATCACTAAAATTGCCAACAGCGCCTCCTTTGGGACGGCGCTGTTTTCGTTTTGAAACAATGCACTAGCGATTGTCTCTCAGACATTGATTCCGAACCAGAAACAAAAATGGCGACCCGAAGGTCGCCATTTTAAAAGTTTGGTCTGCGGCCCGATTAGTGGGTCACGCCGAGCGCTGCTTCGTCAGAAGTGTCAGTGGTCTTGACCACTGGCTGTTCGTCGAAGTTCCACTCGATTGCCTCAGGCTTGCGCACTAGAGCATGCTCGATGACTTGATCCATCCGACTCACAGGAATGATTTCCATGCCCTGCTTGACGATGTCCGGGATCTCGACGAGATCGCGAACGTTCTCTTCTGGGATCAGCACGGTCTTGATGCCACCACGGAGTGCCGCAAGGAGCTTTTCCTTGAGCCCGCCGATTGGAAGCACGCGACCACGCAGCGTGATTTCACCCGTCATGGCAACGTCATTGCGAACCGGAATGCCGGTCATGACCGAAACGATTGCGGTTGCCAGACCGATACCGGCCGATGGGCCATCCTTCGGGGTTGCCCCTTCTGGCAGGTGGACGTGGATATCGCGCGTGTCGAACATCGGCGGCTTAATGCCGAAGTCGATGCAGCGGGACTTCACATAGGCCTGTGCCGCAGTCAGCGATTCCTTCATCACTTCCTTGATGTTACCGGTGACCGACATGCGGCCCTTACCCGGCGTCATCACGCCTTCAATGGTCAGCATTTCGCCACCAACCGAAGTCCACGCCAGACCAGTCACCAGACCGACCTGTGCTTCCGCTTCGATTTCGCCGTGCTTGAAGACCAGCGGGCCGAGATATTCGGTCAGCTTTTCATCATCGATGGTGATCGACTTGACCTTCTTGCGCACGATGTCGGTGACAGCCTTACGCATCAGCTTGGAGATTTCACGCTTGAGGTTACGGACGCCAGCTTCACGGGTATAACCGCGAATAACCTTCATCAGCATCTCATCGGAGAGAATGAACTCACCGTGCGCCACGCCATTTTCCTTCGCAGCCTCTGGAAGCAGGTGCTGCTTAGCAATCGCGTGCTTTTCCTCTTCGGTGTAGCCGGAGAGGCGGATGATCTCCATACGGTCCATCAGAGGACCTGGAATGTTGAGCGTGTTCGAGGTCGTCACGAACATCACGTCCGAAAGGTCGAAATCGACTTCCAGATAGTGGTCCGAGAACGAGTTGTTCTGTTCGGGATCGAGCACTTCAAGCAGAGCCGACGACGGGTCGCCCCGGAAGTCCTGGCCCATCTTGTCGATTTCATCGAGCAGGAACAGTGGGTTGTTCTTACCCACCTTCTTGAGCGACTGGATGATCTTGCCCGGCATGGAGCCGATATAGGTACGACGGTGCCCACGGATTTCGGCTTCATCGCGCACGCCGCCTAGGGCCATGCGGACGAACTCACGGCCTGTAGCCTTAGCAATCGACTTGCCCAACGAGGTTTTACCGACGCCCGGAGGACCAACGAGACAGAGGATCGGCCCCTTCAACGTGCCTGTACGCGCCTGAACAGCCAGATACTCGAGAATGCGTTCCTTGACCTTTTCGAGGCCATAGTGATCCGCGTCGAGAACCTTCTCGGCAATAGCCAGGTCGCGCTTGACCTTGCTCTTCTTGCCCCAAGGCAGGCCGAGCAGCGTATCGAGATAGTTGCGAACGACTGAGGCTTCCGCCGACATCGGGCTCATCGCCTTAAGCTTCTTGATTTCGCCTTCGGCCTTAGCCTTGGCTTCCTTGGAAAGCTTAGTCTTGGCAACGCGGTCTTCGAGCTCAGCGACTTCGTTGGCACCTTCTTCGCCATCGCCCAGCTCGCGCTGGATCGCCTTCATCTGCTCGTTCAGGTAGTACTCGCGCTGGGTCTTCTCCATCTGGCGTTTTACACGCGAGCGGATGCGCTTTTCGACCTGAAGGACGCCGATTTCGCCTTCCATGAGAACGATGATCTTCTGCAAGCGTTCGATAACGCTGACCATCTGCAGAAGCTCTTCCTTCTCAGGAATCTTGATGACGAGGTGGCTCGCAATTGTATCGGCCAGCTTGCTAGCGTTTTCGATCTGACCAACAGCGGCAACGACTTCAGCTGAAATCTTCTTGTTCAGCTTGACGTAATTTTCGAACTCGGACTGAGCCGAGCGCGACAGCGCTTCAATTTCGGTGGCGTCTTCGACTGGCTCTTCCAGCACAGACGCTTCGGCTTCGAAATAGTCTTCTGTCTGCAAATACTGGTCGATGCTGGCGCGGCTGAGCCCTTCCACCAGTACCTTAACGGTACCATCGGGGAGCTTGAGCAACTGCAGCACAGTGGCAATCGTGCCAGTAGGATAAATCTGGTCTGGCGCCGGATCGTCGTCCTGCGCGTTCTTCTGCGTCACGACAAGGATATGCTTGTCGTCGCGCATAACTTCTTCCAGCGCCTTGACCGATTTCTCACGGCCAACGAACAGCGGCACAATCATGCCTGGGAAGACGACGATGTCGCGCAGAGGGAGAACCGGATAAACCCGGTCCCGGCTGGTTTCGCCGGTGGAAGTAACTTCCGACATCACATTTCCTTTCCGAGGTGCGCCTGAGGCAGGCAAATGACGCACCCGTATTGCGACAACTCAACCAAACTAGGTTGGGCGATTTCCATTAATAAATAGGTTTAAGGAACGCTGTCGCAAGTGACCAATGACGCTTTTCTATCACATCTATGCCCTACGCACAGGAGATATGTCCGAGTACAGGGAACACTGATGTGCCTTGCATTCAGGCCGGGTGTATAGTTTCTGAACCGGAGCACAAGGAGCGCCCCATGACTGGCCCATTCCGACCCAAGCGCATCGACATTCTAGGGATCGCAACCGCGTCTGGCGCCTCAGTGAGAGGATGCGGCATGGGCCCTGAAGCGCTCCGTGTCGCGGGCCTTGTGGAAGCCCTCATCGACCTTGACCACGAGGTTGCCGATTATGGCGACCTGAGGCGTTCTCAGCCAGAAGTCTCCACCAATCCATCCAGCACGCGCCTGCCCGAAGTGCGCAAGGCAGATGTGCTGGATTTGGCGGCTCGCACCAGCGACGCTGGCTTTGCAATTTTGCAGGCTGGGAATACCCCGGTCTTTTTAGGTGGCGACCACTCGATCGCAATCGGAACGGTGTCGGCCGTCGCCCGCCACTGCGCGACAACGGGCCGACCTGTGCATGTGTTGTGGATTGACGCCCACGCGGACTACAACACGCCCGTAACCTCCCCTACCGGCAATCTGCACGGCATGCCGCTGGCGCTGCTCTGTGGCGAGCCAGAGTTTGACGAGAGTTTTAAAGGCGACTGGCTCGGTCGGATTGAGCCTCGCAATGTGACGATTTTTGGTGCGCGGTCTGTGGATCGCGATGAACGGCGGCTGGTGCAAGCGCGCGGTGTCGATGTGGTCGATATGCGCCGTCTGGATCAGCTTGGTATCGTTGCTGCTATGCAAAAAGTTATCGACAAGGCGAATATTGCGGGAGCGCATCTGCACGTCAGCTTTGACGTCGACAGTCTCGACCCCTCGGTTGCTCCGGGTGGTGGCACGCTGGTGCCGGGGGGCCTCACCTATCGTGAGGCGCATTTGATGATGGAAATGATCCACGACAGCGGCGTTATGGGGTCGCTCGATGTTGTGGAGCTGAACCCGTTCCTCGATGAAGGCGGGAAAAGCGCCACGGTTCTCGTGGATTTGGTCGCCAGCCTCTTTGGGCGATCCATAATGGGCGAAGAGCCTGGGCCGATGGAGTTTGTGACGGGGGAAGAGGGCTAGGCACCACACACTCACCCACTGCCCTCTCCAAGCCGTCATCCCCGGGCTTGTCTCGGGGATCGAGACTGACGCGCCATAGCAATGGATTGCCCGGTCGAGCCGGGCAATGACGGGGGATGGGGTGCAGGAACCGGCAGGGGACCTTTACCCAAAAACAAAAAGGCCTCCCCGAAGGGAGGCCTTTTCCAATTCGTAGGCGGGGAAGCTTAGGCGGTTGCCGGGGCTTCTTCCTTGGCCTTGTCGGAGTAGATGTAGAGCGGACGAACGTCCTTGCCCTTGACCACTTCTTCCGAGATGACGATTTCCTGGACGCCTTCGAGGCTTGGCAGGTCGTACATGGTGTCGAGCAAAATGCCTTCCATGATCGAGCGCAGGCCACGAGCACCGGTCTTGCGTTCGATTGCCTTCTCCGCGATCGCCTTGAGAGCGTCTTCGTGGAAGGTCAGTTCAACTTCTTCCATCTGGAAGAGGCGCTGATACTGACGAACGAGTGCATTCTTCGGTGCAGTCAGGATTTCGAGCAGTGCCGGAACGTCGAGATCTTCGAGCGTTGCCAGAACTGGCAGACGACCGATGAACTCTGGGATCAGGCCGAAGCGAACCAGATCTTCTGGCTCAACATCCGCCAGGATCTTGCCGACGCGACGATCGTTTGGATCCTTGACGACAGCGTTAAAGCCGATGCCGGAACCTTCACCGCGAGCGGAGATGATCTTTTCAAGGCCCGCAAACGCGCCACCACAGATGAACAGAATGTTCGTGGTGTCGACCTGCAGGAATTCCTGCTGCGGGTGCTTACGGCCGCCCTGCGGAGGCACGGAGGCAACGGTGCCTTCCATGATCTTGAGAAGAGCCTGCTGTACGCCCTCGCCCGACACGTCGCGAGTGATCGAAGGATTGTCCGACTTGCGGGAAATCTTGTCGACTTCGTCGATGTAGACGATGCCGCGCTGCGCCTTTTCAACGTTGTAGTCAGCAGCCTGAAGCAGCTTCAGGATGATGTTTTCAACGTCTTCACCAACGTAACCGGCTTCGGTCAGCGTGGTGGCGTCAGCCATGGTGAACGGCACATCGAGAATACGAGCCATGGTCTGCGCGAGCAGAGTCTTACCCGAACCCGTCGGGCCGATCAGCATGATGTTGGACTTGGAAAGTTCAACATCCTGATTCTTCTGCGCGTGGTGCAGGCGCTTGTAGTGGTTGTGGACAGCCACGGAGAGCACGCGCTTAGCGCGGTACTGGCCGATGACGTAATCATCGAGCACCTTGCAGATTTCTGCAGGGGTCGGCACGCCCTCGGAGGACTTGACCATAGAGGTCTTGTTCTCTTCGCGGATGATGTCCATGCACAGCTCGACGCATTCATCGCAGATGAACACGGTCGGACCGGCGATTAGCTTCCGAACTTCGTGCTGCGACTTTCCGCAGAACGAGCAGTAAAGCGTGTTCTTGGACGTTTCGCCGTTTGTTGTCTCTTTGGACATCAGTCACTCCCGGAGACTCATCGCCCCCAAAATCAAGCATTCGCCTTTAAGGCTAACGCTCAAGGCATAAAGAAAGTCTAAGCCGAAACAACCTTAAAGGTCGCTTCGGCTATGCGCAATTGCACCAGGATCACACTCCACGGCGCATTGGTTTAGTGCTTAACGCACCAAACCTTAGATGGCAGCGTCTGGAACAACGCGCTTTTCAAGCACGGTGTCGATCAAACCCATTGCCTTGGCTTCTTCTGGCGACAGGAAGTTGTCGCGTTCGAGAGCCTTTTCGATCTGGTCGTAAGTCTGACCAGTGTGTTTCTCGTAAATCTGGTTCAGGCGACGCTTCAGGCCTTCAACTTCCTTGGCGTGGATCATGATGTCAGTGACCTGACCCTGGAAACCACCGGAAGGCTGGTGAACCATGATGCGCGAGTTTGGCAGCGCTGTACGCATGCCAGCCTCACCCGCTGCGAGCAGGAGCGAACCCATGGAGCATGCCTGACCCATAACCATGGTCGCAACCGCAGGGCGGATGAACTGCATGGTGTCGTAGATCGACAGGCCCGAGGTCACAACACCGCCCGGGGAATTGATGTAGAGCGCGATTTCCTTCTTCGGGTTTTCCGATTCAAGGAAAAGCAGCTGCGCGACGATCAGCGAGGCCATGTTGTCCTCGACCGGACCGGTCACGAAAATGATGCGCTCGCGCAGCAGGCGCGAGTAAATGTCGAACGCGCGTTCGCCACGATTGGATTGCTCGACGACCATCGGAACGAGCGTGTTGGTCAGAATATCGTGCGGATCCCGCATGTGTAGCCCCTTGGCTCCCCGAATGGGTGAGCGGTTTTAGTTCACCTCTGGTCCCTTACGCGCACCGGACAGGACCATAACGTGACAAAGAAACGAATCGGCGCGTTTGAAGCCGATTGCATTCGATTTGCCCTTAACGCGCGGTAAAGGCAGAGATAGGCACCCATAGGGCAAGCTTCAATAGGAAGCACGCCCTATGATGCAGAACGGTAAATAGGCGCAAATTTATCAGCTGAAGCTGACAGCTACGCCCTTCTTTTTGAAGTAGGACTGCATCAGCTTGCGACCCTGACGGTTCGGCTGGGGAAGCTTGGCTGTTTCAAACACTGCTTCCTTGACGCCTTCATGGGCCATAGCGGCCTTGAGCGCTGCAATCTGCAGGTCCAAGTCTTCGTTGTCGTTCTTGATCGATGCCAGTACGGCGTCAATCGCGGCAGAGACGGTGATATCGCTCACTTGTCCAGAATCCTCAGTCGTATTTGCTCCTTCAAGACATGATTGCGAGGCAAATGCCAAGCCCTCTATGTTCACAGTGGCTTTTGAAAGGCTCGGTGTTTGCGGGCAAACTGGCATGCAAGAAGTGGATTTGCTTTGTCGCAAGAGCGCCTTAAGCTGGGCCATCGTATGAAAGTCCCGACCCATGGCCTCCATTCTTCAAGTTCGACCAGTCACCGATGTCCCCGCCCATTTGCGGGCGAGTGCCAAGCCACAAGACCCCGCATTCTTCCAGAACCCCTACCCGTTCTATGCTGAACGACACGCCACGAGCCCGTCGTTCTTCTGGGAGGAATATGGCCACTGGTGCTTTGCGGACTTTAAAACCGTCAGCCTACTTATGCGCGACAAGCGCTTCGGCCGCGACATTCTGCATGTGGCAACGCGCGAAGAAATTGGCCTCGAACCGCCAAAAGCGCACACAGCAGACTTCGATCTGACCGAAAAATACTCGCTGCTCAATCTCGAAGCCCAAGCGCACACGCGCCTGCGCACGCTGGTGAACCGCGCGTTCGTCTCCCGCCAGGTAGAGGCCTTGCGTCCGCGCATTCGCCAGCTGGCCAACGACATGATCGATAAGTTTGAGGGCCAAGACAGCGTTGACCTGATTAAAGCTTTTGCCGCCCCTATTCCGGCAATCATCATCGCCGAGATGATTGGCCTACCTGCGGAAATGGCACCCAAGCTGCTCGAGTGGTCCAACCGTATGGTGACCATGTACATGTACAATGTGACCATGGACACCGAGCTCGACGCCAATCAGGCGGCTAAGGAATTTACCAAGTATTTGCGCGGGGTCATCGCTGAACGTCGTAAGGAGCCCAAGGCGGACCTCCTCAGCCACATGCTGACGTCAGACCGCGATGGCGACGTTCTGATCGAAGATGAGGTCATGTCGACCGCCATTCTTCTGCTCAATGCCGGTCACGAAGCGACCGTGCACACGACGGGCAATGGAGTAAAATCCATCCTCGAGAGCGGTCTTGATCCCAAAACGTTGTTCGCAACGCCAGAGCAGACGGAAAAGACGGTGGAAGAATGCCTGCGCTATGACGCGCCGCTGCATTTGTTCACCCGCTACACACTGGGTAACGACACGGAGCTGAACGGCATCCCCCTGCGCAAGGGTGATGTGGTCGGCATGATGTTGGGCGCGGCGAACCGTGATCCGGTACGTTTCGCTAACCCGAACACTTTTGATCCCTTCCGGACTGATGGCGCGAACGTGTCGTTTGGCGCGGGCATTCACTTCTGCATCGGAGCGCCGCTCGCGCGTATCGAGTTGCAGGAGGCCATGAGCGTGCTTTTCGAGCGCCTACCGAATTTGCGCATCGCTGAAGAGCCAAAGTATGGAGACGTTTACCACTTCCACGGCCTCACGAAGCTCATGGTGAGCTGGAAGTAGTTCAAGCGCTAATAGTACCAGAAGTCGAAACGCGTGCAAAAACAAAGGGGAGGCCCAAAAGCCTCCCCTTCTGATTCAGGATGATGTGCCGCGCTTATTCTGCGGCAACGGCGTCTGCATCGAGGTCTTCGATGGTTTTGCCATTGTCGTAGACAGACTGATTGAGGATGCCCTGACGTTTAGCAACGATGGTCGGGACCAAAGCCTGCCCAGCCACGTTGACCGCTGTGCGGCCCATGTCGAGGATCGGGTCAATCGCCAGCAACAGACCAACGCCTTCCAGCGGCAGACCAAGGGTCGATAGGGTCAAGGTCAGCATGACGGTCGCGCCGGTCAGGCCAGCCGTCGCCGCCGAACCGATCACCGAAACGAACACGATGAGCAGGTAGTGTTCCAGACCGAGCGAGATGCCGAAGAACTGCGCGACAAAGATTGCGGAGATCGCCGGATAAATCGCAGCACAACCATCCATCTTAGTGGTCGCGCCTAGAGGCACAGCGAAGGAGGCATACTCACGCGGAACGCCGAGGCTCTTTTCCGTCACACGCTCTGTGACGGGCAATGTGCCGATGGACGAACGTGACACGAAGGCAAGCTGAATAGCAGGCCAAGCGCTCTGGAAGTAACGGATGGGGTTGAGGCCATTGACCTGCAACAGAACCGGATACACGACAAAGAGCACGAGGAAGAGACCGATGTAGATGGCAGCGGCATACCAGCCGAGTTGCGCCAGCGCGTCCCAACCATAGACCGCCACAGCATTGCCCAGAAGGCCAATGGTGCCGATGGGGGTCAGGCGAATGACCCACCACAGTACCTTGTGGATGATCTTGAGGAAGGACCGATTGAACGCAAGGAACGCATCAGCAGCGGGGCCAACACGTAGCGCAGCAATACCCACAACGATCGAGACAATCAGGATCTGCAGAACGTTAAAGTTAAGGCTGGTCGTCGCGCCAGCATCGGTGACGCGGGTTGATGCCTGCAAACCAATGAAGTTGGACGGGATGAGGCCCTTCAAGAAATCGAGCCAGGAACCCGTCGACGAAGGCGCGCGAGCCGCTTCTGCGGCGACTGCAGTGTTCACACCCGGCTGAATGATCAGACCAAGCGCGATGCCGATGGCGACAGCAATGAGGGCAGTAATGGCGAACCACAGAAGCGTCTGCCAGACGAGCTTAGCAGCGTTGTTGAGCTCACGCAGATTGGCAATGGAGGCCACAATGGCGGTGAACACCAGAACAGGCACCAGAGCGCGCAGCAGCGACACAAAGGAGGAGCCGACGGTGGACAGTGTAACAGTGAGCCAGTTCGCGCCGCCGGCGGCGTCTGGCCCCATGTTGCGGGCGATAAAGCCCAGGATGAGGCCAATCACCATGGAGATGAGAACCTGGACACCGAAATTGGTGTACCAAGGCTTTGGTGCGCGAGAGGTGACGCCTGACGATAATGAGGTGGGCATTTTCTTTCTTCCCCAAAGAACGGCATCGCCCGAGTTGTGAGCAACTTGCCTAGTAATTGGCCAGACTCTACGCCTGTGAGTTACGAAACGCAGCGAATGGCGTTTCATTTCCTTCGGGGAGAGAAGTTTTTTCTACTCGCTTAATGCGATCGCGCCGAAAACAGTATCAAGAGCGGCGCGTGAGCAAAGTCAGTAGACCCGCCACCAATGGCAGGACGAGGAAAACTGCCGAGATAGTCAGGATTAAGGCCCCCGGCCCCGGATTTGACCACGCCGCATAGCCGAGGCTCACAGCGCCGAGCGCACTGACGAGTGCGGAACCACGATGCACAATCACCCACGCACGATCCGAAACGACGCGCCACGGCATTCGCAAGCCGCCGTAGCTGTGACGCTCTGCTTCAAACAGCATTGCCGCCAGCACCATAAGTGCTGCTGCACACAAGCCCGCAGTTACACGAAAGAAATCAAGGTCTGACCCTATCCCCATGAGCAACAAGCCAAGCTGACATCCCGCGATGACCATCAAGATCAACCGGATAGCAGGCTCTAAAATATGCTGAGTTTTGGCAAAATGGTTTTTCGTAAACGCGCGACCAAGGAGAAAGAACCCCAGCATAATGACGAGTTGGATCGCCGGCGGAGTGAGCAGTGCAAGATTGCGCGGCCACAGCCAATCGGCGGTGCTGCGTGTGAAATGCGCGGGGAATAGAAACGTTTCAGGAATCTGCAGATAGCCGACCGCCGCTATCGCGACCGTGACGCCAAAAACCAAGAGATGGAAGCGAGTAATAAGAGACTGCATGATGGGCTATATAGCGATGCCCCGCGCAATTGGGAGGGGCGCACGAAGAATAATGCGCTGTCCTCTACCGCCACAACCGCGCAAAAGAAAAGGGCCGGTTTCCCGGCCCTTTCCCAAATACAGAATCCGTAGCGATTAACGCTTGGAGAACTGGAAGGACTTACGGGCTTTCGCCTTACCGTACTTCTTACGTTCAACAACACGGCTATCACGGGTCAGGAAGCCACCCTTCTTCAGAACGCTACGCAGGGTAGGTTCGAAGTAGGTGAGAGCCTTGGAGATGCCGTGACGAACAGCACCAGCCTGACCGGACAGACCACCACCGGCAACGGTGACGTTCACGTCGTACTGGTCCAGACGCTCGGTCGCAACGATTGGCTGCTTGACGATGAGCTGGAGAACTGGACGAGCGAAGTACTTGGAGAACTCACGACCGTTGATGGTCAGAGTGCCCTTGCCTGGCTTGATCCATACGCGAGCGACAGCGTTCTTACGCTTGCCGGTTGCATAGGCGCGGCCGAGGCTGTCGAGCTTCTGAACATGAACCGGAGCAGTGTTAACAGCCGGAGCGACTGCTGCAGTGCCGAGATCTTCGAGAGAATTGATGGTTTCGGCCATGTTACTTCACCCGTGCATTCTTGGGGTTCATCGCAGCAACATCCAGCGTAGCTGGGTTCTGTGCGACGTGTGGGTGCTCGGAACCAGCGTAAACGCGGAGGTTCTTGAGCTGAGCGCGGGTGAGCGGGCCACCTGGCATCATGCGGCGAACAGCGTTTTCAAGAACGCGGTTCGGGAAGCGACCTTCGAGCAGCTGACGTGCAGTGCGGTCCTTGATGCCACCAGCAAAGCCGGTGTGCCAGTAGAAGCGGTGCTGGTCGAGCTTGCGGCCAGTGAGCTTTACCTTGTCGGCATTGATGACGATGATATTGTCACCCATGTCCATGTGTGGGGTAAAGGTTGGCTTGTGCTTGCCGCGCAGGCGCGATGCAATGATCGAAGCAAGGCGACCCACGACGAGGCCTTCGGCGTCGATCAGGATCCACTGCTTTTCGATATCGCTCGGTTTTGCCGAGAACGTTGTCATAATCGAATTCCCTAGATTCAGGAGGCCAATTCCGCGCACGGATGGCCGTTTCGTGGCGGGTTTAAGAGGGATTCCCTCACCCGTCAAGAGCCTTTAAAAAGCTCAACAAAAACAACAGGTTAGAACTGCGGTATTATATTACCGCAGTTCTTCGTGTTGTTATCGGGCGCGACGCATATCAGCCAAATAGAGCACGATAGCGCCTGCCAGAATAAAGGCGAGACCCTGATGCGCGACAGCCAGATCGATCTGAATGTCCGACAGGAGTGTCGCAATACCGAGGGCGACTTGAGCGAGAACGAGCACGCCAATGCGGATTAGCCAAGTGTGCACGCCAGCGAAACCACCGTCCTTGGCACGACGCCAGATCAGGAAACCAACGAAGGCTGTGATCAGATAGGCGATGTTGCGGTGATTGAACTGAACAGTCAGAGCGTTCTCAAAGAAGTTCTTCCAAACCGGATCCATCACGAAGAGGCCGTTCGGAATGATCGAGCCATCCATGAGTGGCCAAGTCTGATAGCCCTTCCCCGCATCCATACCGGCGACAAACGCACCCGCAGCGATCTGCAAGACAAGGACGAGCAGCAGAGCAATCGTCGTCACCCAGTTAAAGCTGCTGACGTGTCCAAGTGTACGTCCGGGTGTGATCGTCCGTGCAACATAGAGCAAGGCGTAGAGCAGCACGCCAGCGGCGGACAAGTGCGCCGCTAGGCGATACTGAGATACCGAGGTCAGCTCAGACAGGCCCGAGGACACCATCCACCAGCCAAGGAAGCCCTGGAAACCGCCCAAAAGGAACAGACCGAAAAGCGGCAGAGCAAGGTCTTTGGAAAAGCGCTTCTGAGCCAAGAACACAACAAATGGGATCAGGAAGACGAACCCGAGCGCGCGCGCCAAAAGACGGTGGAACCATTCCCAGAAAAAGATCAGCTTGAAATCATCCAAGCTCATCCAATGATTGATGACCGTGTATTGCGGGATCTGCTTATAGGCTTCGAACTCCGCTTCCCAATCGGCTTGGGTCAATGGAGGAATTACACCCGCGACGACATTCCAGCTTGTGATCGACAGACCAGACTCGGTGAGGCGGGTGATGCCGCCCACAACGACAATCAGCAGCACGAATGCCGCCATGCCATAAAGCCAAATACGCACCGGGCGGAGGCGGTCGGCCGCAAAGCTCACTTTGCCCGGGGCCGCATCTTGCATGAAGGTCACGACGCTAATTTCCAGTATCAGTTAAGGTGCGGGAGTGGTAATCCCCCCGCGACATTATCGCAACAGACCGGATGCCGCATATGAGTCAGCGTAACCGCAAGTTGATTGGCGCATTTTTGCTGGTCATTTCCATCGCTGGATGGGCCGTTTTGGGCACTTGGGGCTATCTACTCTTGCCTGAAGGGCTGCCGGGGCTAGTGCTGATCATCTATTTTATTTTTGCGGGCATGGGTTGGACGATCCCAGCAATGATTCTCATTCGCTGGATGGCCAAGCCCAATCCCCTGCCCCAACGCTAACCCGATATCCGGCCCAACTGGGTGAACAGCCCGCCACTGGCGAAGACGTCGGCATACCGCTTTTGTTGAAACAGCCCATTGAGTGACACCCGCGGCAACGCCGTGGGTGTTTTGCGATGATGAGGATAAAGACCGCCGGGTCGCGTCGTCACGCCCGAGGTGAACCCCAGCTGCGCGACAAGTTCAAACTCCCTCTCCCCGCAAGAAAGCGGCCCGCCGAGGGGATAAGAGAAATGTTTCGGCCGCTGGCCAAGGCGCTGCTCTAACGCGGTCACCGACTCGACAATTTCAGCGCGTGCTTGCTCCAACGGCAGTTTGGCCAATTCATAGTGGTTGACCGTGTGCGCCCCGATCGTTGCCAGTGGGTGATTGGCCACCTGCTTGATCTCGTCCCAACCCATGATTTCTGCGCGACATTGGGCTGAGAGGTCATAGCCGTAATTGGCAGTGAATTCCGCCAGCAGCGCCAGTCGCTCCGTTTCCGGCATTTTGCGCATATGCCAATAGAGCTGATTGAAAGCGGTGTGCTTTTCTTTTGTTGAGCGAGAAGGGAGAACGACGGCACCCGCGGGGCCTTGGAACCGAACCTCCCCTGCCTTGCCGATTATGTCCTCGATAGCTTGCCACCAGAGCTGCCCGCCGCCCGAAGGAAATGCGGTCGGCACATAAAGCGTGAATGGGGTGCGGGCGGCCTGCAGCACTGGGAGGGCATGGATCAAATTGTCCTTATAGCCATCGTCGAAAGTCAGCACGACAAATGTCGATTTGGCCCTCGGCATCGTGAGGCGATCCAGCGCCTCGTCCAAGTTTACAACCGGTATTTTGCGATCGGCCAGACGCTCGAGGCAGTAGGCGAGGAATTCCGGCTGCACCTGCAATATGCCGTTTGGCGCAAAAGCCTTTGGGGGCTGAGGCAGCACGCGATGCAGTGTCCAAATGACGCCCCGCGCGTCTGAAAACTGTTCGAACAACCTCGATGCGTTCGCGAGCCAAAGTGCCTCAAAAGCGGCACGGATCAAGGTGTATTTTAACGCCATAGTCAAACTGCCTAGGCTGCGACAGACTTGGTGACCGCAGCGACGTCCACTGAAGCGTATCCGGCCTCAAGCAGCTTTTGTCGGGCCACAAAGGCTGACGTCAATTCGCTATTGCGACCAACAACCAGAACCACACGCCCCCCCACTTGCGCAAAATCAGCAAGCAAGGACTGCGTCTTCGTTTCCCCAGTCAGGACGACGACGACCTCGTAGATATCCGTCAGGGCTTCAATCAATGTCACAGGACGCGGTGAGGTGCGATCGAGACCAGCGTGGCGACCCCAAGACACTTCTGCAAAGCTGTTATCGGCAGACTTCTGGACCACATCTCCGAAGCGCGCTTCGCCCAGAGTGAGATCGGACAGTCCCGGCGCGGCCGTAACCTTGCCAGACCCCGCATCAACCAGAGCCACACTTAGGCCCTTGGCAAGCGCATCCGCGACGAGAATTTCAGCAAGATGCTCACCACCCTCCTCGGCTCCGTGATCGGTCAGCAGAAGGAGATTGGTACGCCCCAAAACCAGATCAGCAACGAGTTCGTCATAACGGATCAGTCCCTTGTCGACGGGCTCAACGACAGGCTCAGCCGCATTGAAACCAAACCGCTCAACAGACGCATCCTCTACAAGAGCAGGCGAAGCATCAGGAGCCCTGTTCTGGTCTGTCTCGGCAAGAATCTTGCGCACCATTTCTTTGACATTTGCCAGATCCACACCGCCGGACTGCGATTGTTCCGCAGTTGCGATGGTCTCATCATCAGAAGCGGCTCCAGCGAGAACGGGCTGTTGCAGCGTAGCGATATGCTCTGCGAGATCGCCCCCGGTACTGCTATTGGGCTCGTCCGACGGGCGGGCTTGTTGGCCCCAAAGTTCCGGCCCTGCTCGCGACGACACAAGCGCGCGACCGGACATCAGCTCCCCAAAAATTGCCCCGCCGATTTGGCAGAAAATCGACACAAATGCGACCGCAGACATAATGAGAGCGGTCTTCGGCGCTGACGGGGAAGAAGCAGCAGCAGCAGCAGTTACGACACGGACGTCAGGCAATTCCGAGTTGATGTCGACCCGTGTTGACGAGGCGTTGTAGCGCAACAAATACGCTTCCAGCAGGTCGCGTTGCGACTTAGCCTCACGCTGCAAGCTATCAAGGGTCACAGTATCGATGGTTGCCGTCGACGCGGTGTTCTTGGCGGCTTCAAAGTCAGCACGCAGCCAGGCTTCTTGGTCGGTATAAATCTGCGCTTCGGCCTCTAGCGCGACGGCCATCCGCTGCGCTTCGGCACGGACCTGCGCATTGAGTTCGCCCATCTGAGCATTGAGAGCACGCATCGTTGGATGGCTGCTGAGGAGCGTTGCAGACCTCTGGGCCAATTCACTCTGAATGCGCGCCTTCTCTTGCGACAGTTGCTGCACGACGAGGGATGACTGAACGTCCACCAAACTCTCTACCGGCTGGTTACGCCCGATGACGTCACGGATCAGCGCAGCGCGTTTTTCAGCATTGCCACGCTGCTCCTGTGCCGCACTGATCTGCGACGCAATGGCCGACAGCCGCTGATCAAGCAGACTGGTGTTTCCCTGTCCTATGTAAAGGTCATTGGCGACTTTGAAGTCAGCGACCGCACGCTCGGCTTCACCGACGGACACCCGCAGGCGATCGATTTCCTCGAGTAGCCAACCGGACGTCTCGACATTATCGGAGAGGCTCAATCCCGCACGACGCTCAACATGCGCTTTCGCGATGGCATTGGCGATTTGGGCGGCCAACTGCGGATCACGCGACGAGACCGTTATCGCGATCACGGCGGACTGAGGCTGCTGCGACACGGATAAGCTAGCAGAAAGAGCTGATAAAACCTGTGCGTCGACGCTTTGTGGTGTTTCCGCGCGGCGAACGAGCTGCGGCAGCAAGGCACCGAGGTCAAAGCCACCTTCTTCAGCGCCACTAAATTCGGGCACCGAGCGCAAATCCAACTCATCAATTACCCGCATCAGAGTGTCAGGTGATTTGATGAGCTGTATTTGACTTGCCACCACACCGGCCGGGTTCGTGGCAAACATACTAAGCCGCGCATCACCCGAATTCTGTCCGGACGCACTCTGTCGCGGCTCCACAAGAACAGCCGCAGTACCTTCGTAAGTCCTTGGAACAAACATTAGAATTACGAATGTCACCGCGAGCAAAGCAAGTGTTACCGCGATAATTCGCGGCAACTTCCGACCTACTGCAGAGAGCAAGCCAGCAACGTTAATTCGCCCATCATCGATGACTGGTGACTCGTAAACCATTAGTGGACCCCAAATTCCTTGTTGGAATAGAGCGCCGTTACGATCAAAATTCAGTTAATCTTCTCGCGTTTTTACTAACACCTACTCGACGCTATCACTTTCTTAACCACGACAGAACATAAGTTCAAAGACAGAATAAGTAGGGTTAAGATGCGCTGCGCTCTCATTATTGCGTTGGTTTTGCCGGTTATGTTGGGCGCATGCACCACAACGCGCCCAACAGCCTATTCTGTTGAAACACGCGGCCCCTACCAACTAGACACGGGTGATACTGTTCGGGTGTCGGTTTACGGCGACCCCGAAATATCCAAAAGCTACCGTGTGGACGACAAGGGCGCCATTGCCTTCCCGCTTGTCGGCGCGGTTCAGGTCCGGGGCACCACAACAGAACAGGCGTCAAAGCGTCTCGCCTCGGCGCTCGCCAATGGCTACATGCGCAGCCCGGATGTGGCAGTTGAGGTCGAGCAATATCGCCCGTTCTATATTGCCGGCGAAGTGAAAACCTCCGGCCAATTTCCATATGTTTACGGCATGACAGCGCGCGCCGCGATCGCCACTGCCGGTGGTTTCACGCCCACCGCAGACCGAAACCAAGTGGTCGTCTATCGCCGCCAGGCCGACAAGATGGGCCGTAGCCCAGAACCACTGGACTTCCCGATTGCCCCCGGCGACACGGTGGTGGTTTCAGAGCGCTGGTTCTAAACAGATATTCGCGCATAAGGAGCGTACCAATGCGTATTTTGCAGGTGCTGCGCGCTCCGGTGGGCGGCCTTTTCCGTCATGTTTGCGATCTTACCGAAGAGCTTTCGGCGCGCGGACACGAAATCGGCATAGTCGTTGATGCCCTCGCCAGCGACGCCCAGACAGAAGATAAACTCAAAGCGATAGAACAGTTCACGAGCTTGGGCGTCTACCGCCATCCAATGCCCCGCGTTTTCGGCATGGGCGACCTCAAAACACCGTTCGCGGTCAACAAATTGGCCAAACGCCTAAACGTGGATGTTATTCACGGTCACGGCGCCAAAGGCGGGTTCTACGCTCGTCTCGCCCGGCTGGGCGGCAATACGGCCCGCACCGTCTACACGCCTCACGGTGGTGTCTTGCATTTTCCGTCCACCTCACGCTCTGGGCAGATATTCCACAAGTTGGAACGCGCACTCATGCGCAAAACAGATGCGATAATTTTCGAAAGCCATTTCGCGCTCAAAACCTACAGCGCGTTGATCGGAGCACCCACCTGCCCGACGAGTGTTATCTATAACGGGCTCCGCCCTGCCGAATTCGAGCCCCTCGAACATATCCAGCCGCTGTCGGATTTTGTCTTTGTGGGCGAGCTACGCGAGCTCAAAGGCATCTTCCACCTTGTAGAAGCGCTGGCCCAAATCAAGCGAGCCGATGGTAGCGGACCGACCCTCGTCGTGGCAGGCGATGGCCCATCTCGACCAGAACTCGAGCAAATGATCTCAACCCTAGGACTGACTGATCAAGTCCAGTTTTTAGGATCGCGTCCGGCGCGCGAGGCTTTTGCGCTGGGCGAGTGCGCAGTGCTCCCGTCCCTCGCTGAATCCCTACCCTATGTAGTGATGGAAGCAACCGCCGCAGGTCTCCCGGTGATCAGCACCCGTGTTGGCGGAATCGCTGAAATATTCGGCCCCACTCAGGAGCGGCTAATTCCAGCCGGTGATACAACCGCCCTGACCAAGGCAATGCAGGCGCACCTTTCTAACCCGACGAACGAAATCAATGCGATGCACGCCCGTCGCAGCTATGTCTCTGAATTCTTTACGTTAGATTCAATGACAACGTCGATATTAAACATCTACCAACCAAGCAAATAACTTCGACCATATCGATTCACACATTAGCTGATGTTTGTGGTCAATAGTACCCATAGAGCGGGTATTAATTCGATATGTTTCAGATCGACACGCAGTCAGTATTACAAAATCAGGTAAGCCAGAGAGCACCATCTGATGGCACATTATCGCCGCGCGCAGAGGAACTCATAAGCGAACCTGCTGACGTGGGATATTCAAGCGCTGTTATTACGGGTATCGCGCAGATCGTTGAAGCGATCCTACTGATCACAATTGGCTGTGCGATCTACTGGAGCTACGTCGGCACGGGACAAGAGAATTTCTATCTGCCGGTCATTTCGGCAAGTGGCCTTGTGGCAAACTTGTTCTTCAACATTGCGCGAACCCATCGTATCCGCGCCTATAGATCGCGATTTTGGCAACTGGGGCGCGTGTTAGCAGGCTGGTCCAGTGTCATCGCAATCTTGGCTATCGGGTTCTTCTTCTTCAAAGCGGGCGATCAGGTTAGCCGCGTCTGGCTGATGAGCTGGTGGGCCCTCGGTGGCATTACCCTCGTAGTCTATCGACTTAGTCTGCGTTCGTTGGTTCAACATTGGAGCGACGCCGGACAACTCAAGCGTCGGACTGTTATCGTCGGTGGCGGACAAGACGCAGCTCAGCTGATCAACCAGATCCAAACTAGCGCCAAGTCCGACATTGAGCTTATCGGACTTTTTGATGATCGCGTTGACGATCGCTCACCAGATGAAGTGAGTGGATTTTATAAGCTCGGCCGTGTCTCTGATCTGGTGGAATTTGCCCGTCGCACGCGTGTCGACCTCGTGCTCGTCTCCATGCCACTGTCCGCAGAGAAGCGCGTTCTCGACATGCTGACCCAGCTCTGGGTTTTGCCTGTCGACATCCGACTCTCAGCGCATATGAGCAAATTGCGTTTCACCAATAAGGCATATTCTTATGTCGGCGACCTGCCCGTGCTCGACATGGCTGACAGACCGATTTCAGACTGGAACCTTGTGTTCAAATGGGCTTTTGACAAAACAGTAGCATTACTTGCGCTCATCGCGCTTTCGCCCATCATGCTCATCACCGCACTTGCTATCAAGCTAGAGAGCAAAGGTCCGATATTCTTCGTCCAAGATCGACATGGCTTCAACAACGAGCTGATCCGCATCTACAAATTCCGCTCTATGCGAACGGACATGCTCGACGCCAATGCTACAAAACTGGTGACTAAGGACGATCCGCGCGTCACCAAGGTTGGTAAGTTTATCCGCCGGACCTCAATTGATGAGCTACCGCAGCTTTTCAATGTGCTCAAAGGTGAACTGTCGATCGTCGGCCCTCGCCCCCATGCTCTACAGGCTAAAGCCGCGAACACGCTGTATTATGAAGCCGTGGAAGGGTATTTTGCTCGCCACAAGGTCAAGCCCGGCATAACCGGATGGGCTCAAATTAGCGGCTGGCGCGGCGAAACTGATACGCTCGATAAGATCGAACAGCGCGTGAACCACGACCTCTATTACATTGAAAACTGGTCGATCCTGTTCGACCTCAAGATCCTTGTACTTACGCCGTTCCGCCTCTTCTCGTCCGGGAATGCGTATTAAGTCCCGTCGTGCTGCGATTAGCTTTCCCAAGGTAGAACCAGCACACGCCCTGGCGCTAGTCTTCCCCGGCCTTGGGGACAGCCGACTCCCATAAATGCAAGGATATTGAGGCAGCTCAGGAGACGACCGAGCGGCCTCTTGGCCGCTGATACTCGCCCAGCCGCGCCTAACACTCGCCGCAGGCAAGAAGCGGCCAAGCCTCGAAGGTTTAGCAGACAAAAAAACCGCTCAGCGAGGCTAAGCGGCGTGCGAACTGTCATCATTAAAATGGTCGGAGCGGCGGGATTCGAACCCACGACCCTTTGTCCCCCAGACAAATGCGCTACCAGGCTGCGCTACGCCCCGACTAGAAAATCTCATAAGGAAACAGGGGTTTTGGCGCAACCCCTAAAAAGTCGGCGCATCGACCATTTGCCGAGTATCGGGAGGTTTTACACATCTCGGGCACCAATGACGGCAATAGCTCACCGCCCCGCAAAGTCGGCGGTTCAACAGCCACATTGCGGGTGCGGGATAAGTGTTTTGCTCGCCTGCGAGATCGACTATGCTCAAACTCCCATACCTATCCGGAGGACTATAATGAAGAAGTTCGCACCAATCGCACTTGTCGCTTTCGCTGCTCTGACAATGACCGCATGCACAACCACAGAGCGCACTGTGACCGGCGCAGCTGTAGGCGGCGCTGGCGGCGCGTTAGTTGGCGGCGCCCTTGGCGGCTATACCGGCGCTGTCGTTGGTGGCGCTGGCGGTGCGGCTGTCGGCGCTCTGGTCGCCAACCGCTAATCGTCGTTCTCTTCTTAGGGCCCTATCCTGAGCTAGCAAGCTAGGCTCGATCCGGGTGCTGAGGTATCCGGATTGAGTACGCTTTCTAGAAACTTAAGCGGCCCCGTCGCCTTCCTGCGCCAGTTACACTCTTGTGCTCTCTTGCATTCTCTGGCGCCCTCCCCTAGGTCTGAGGCATGCGGGATTAACCGCATAGTTCTCAGGGCGGGGTGCAAGTCCCCACCGGCGGTAAGGCTCACAAGGCCGAGCCCGCGAGCGCTTCCTTCGGGAAGGTCAGCAGATCCGGTGTGATTCCGGAGCCGACGGTCATAGTCCGGATGATAGAGAACGGGATTAGGTACCCAGATTGGGTATGCATGCCTTTGCGCGCGCATACCTGCTGTCGCCGCCCGTAACCCTGAGGAAACTGGTTACGGAAAGGACGACAATGAACCAGATTTCCTCCCCGACCCGAAATGCTGCCGTCGGCGCGATGTTTATGCTCGCTGCCTCGCTTGCTTTCGCAGGATCAAACACGCTTCAGTCTGTGCTGCCTTGGCAGTTTAACATGAGCTCCACAGGCATGGCATTCTGGCAATATGTCATTGCCTCCCTGCTCGCCCTACCGCTGATCATGCGCATTGGCCTGCAAAACCTCAGAACACGACACCCAATGTTACACGAGCTTCGCGCGTTTGTGTCGGCACTGGGCGTGCACGTGTTCGTTTACGGCTTCGCCTCCGGCGTACCGATCTGGCAAATGGTGACGTTACTTGCAACCGGCCCCCTCTTTATCATTATGGGCTCGTACTTCTTTCTCGGGGAACGCGTCTCTGCTGCCCGCCTTGGCGCGGCAATCGTGGGCTTTATCGGCGCAGTCATCGTCTCGGGCGTTGGCAGCGAAGGCTTCTCCGCACAAACACTGATACCCATTTTCGCTGCAGCCCTGTGGGCCGGTACAGATATTATCACTAAACACCTCGCCCGCGAGGAGAGCCCCGAAACGCTTACCATTTCGCTTCTGCTGCTGGTGACGCCCAACCATCTGGCAATCTTACTGATCGTCAATGCTCTCGGCTGGCTTGCCCCGACAGTGCTCCCTGCGGGACTGGCCACTGGCTTCCCGTTTGCATTGCCTGAAGGTTTTGGCCTGGTCCTGCTTTTGCTGCTCGGCGCACTCACCGCTGCAGCGAACTATCTGCTAGCCTTTGCCTATCGCAATGCAGACGCTACCTATCTGCAGCCTTTTGGAGACCTCAAGGTGCCGCTTGGCGGATTGATCGGCTGGATCGCTCTAGGACAAGTGCCGTCTGGCTACTTCTGGATTGGCGCCCTTTTGATTGTTGGCGCATCGGTGTTTATCTATTGGGTCGAACGCGACAGCACCCCAAACAGACTACAAACAGCGTAACACTTGCGTAATAAATGCTGGAGCATTGGTTGAGGGCCTTGTACTAAGGCCCTCAATGTTTTTGTGAGGGGGCCAGATGGCGCTGAAAGAAAACGACGTCAGCTTTTTTAGACCGATGTGGATACGCGGCGGTATCTCCGTGTTCCTTGCGATTTGGCTAGGCTGGGAACTGCTCTATACAGGCGACATGTTCTGGGCCTCTATCGTCTGCGTAGTTCTGGTTTACTTCGTATGGAATTTCTTCGTCAAATTCCCAAAGAACGACGCTTCGCCCCCAGAGGCGGCACCGACAGAGACCACTCAAAACGACGAAGAGCCGCGCTAAGCGCGGCTCTTCCGTATTCATTGCGTGACTGATTTAGTGTTCGCGAGCCCGCTCTAGGATACGCTTGCACTCGAGCAGTTCGCGCAGAACCTCTGAAAGCTTATTGCGCGAATCTTCATCGAGCTCAGGGCTAGCCGACAGCACGGCTTCTTCAAGCTCAGCTGCATCTCCCGCAGCTTCCGCCTCTTCAATCAGTGGCAGTATCTCATCAAGCCCTTTCCCCTCGCCTACGGCGATGACATAGCGCGGCCCTTGATCCTTGAGGATCTTCTGGACGCCTTTGATGGTAAACCCTTGATCGTAGAGCAAATGGCGGATGCCGCGTAAAAGCATCACATCTTCCGGCCGGTAGTATCGCCTGCCACCACCTCGCTTTAGAGGCTTGATGGTAGCAAACCGAGTTTCCCAGAACCGCAGTACGTGCTGCGGTAGATCCAGCTCTTCAGCTGCCTCCGAAATCGTGCGGAACGCGTCGGGCGACTTATCCAAAACAGCCGGTCCCCTCGTAAGAAAGCCTTACTCTGCAGAGGAAACCATAGACTTGTTGATCTTGGACTTCAACACGTTGCTCGGTTTGAACACAAGAACCTGCCGAGGCAAAATCGGAACCTCCTCGCCCGTCTTAGGATTACGTCCGATACGCTCGTTCTTCGAACGCACGTGGAACGACCCAAAGGACGATAATTTGACGTGAGAACCGACAACCAAAGCGTCTGAGACCAGCTCAAGCACTCGTTCGACAAGCTCAGCAGATTCCGTCCGAGATAGACCCACAGAACCATAAACTGCTTCGGCCAAATCGGCGCGCGTAATAGTCTTCTGCGACATAGCACCCCCAAAATCCAACGGACTGAATGTCCGTACCCAGTATCGAAAGCGACGAGACTGCTGCGCCCTTTGGCACAACGAATACTGCCCATTTCGCGGCATAAGCACGCTCCAGGCATTGGATCCTTCTCCCCGAGGGAGACAGTAATGCCTTGAACAGCTTAACGTCAATGCATGTCAGATATTTACCAGCGAATGAGCGAAGCGCCCCAAGTAAATCCGCCACCCATTGCTTCGAGCATCACCAGATCACCCGGCTTAATACGGCCGTCTGCGACAGCGACACTCAATGCGAGCGGCACAGACGCAGCAGAAGTATTGGCGTGTTGATCAACAGTGGTCACGACCTTCTCTGGCGCCAGACCAAGCTTGGCCCCAGCGCCGTCGATAATCCGCTTGTTGGCCTGGTGCGGCACAAACCAATCAAGGTCATCAGTCGTGTAGCCGGCCTGTTCCAATGTTGCGTACACAACGTCGGTGATCTTGCCCACGGCATGGCGGAACACTTCCGGACCCTGCATGCGCACGTGGCCAGTGGTGCCTGTCGTCGATGGCCCACCGTCGACGTAAAGCTTGTCCCAGTGCTTGCCATCCGAACGCAGAGCAGACGCTAGGATACCACGCTCTGGCTCGCCCTCAGCCAATTCGACGCGCTCCAGTACGATAGCCCCTGCCCCATCCCCGAAGAGGACGCAGGTGGTGCGATCATTCCAGTCGAGGAGGCGGGAGAAGGTTTCCGCGCCTATAACCAGAACACGCTTGGCCATGCCCGACTTGATATAGGTGTCAGCGGTTGTCACCGCATAGACAAAGCCGGAACACACGGCCTGGATATCGAATGAAAAGCCGTGGCTCATGCCCAACTTCATCTGCACCAGCGAGGCCGCCGATGGAAACGTATAGTCAGGCGTGGTGGTCGCGACGATGATCAGGTCGATATCGTCAGGCGTGAGCCCTGCATTGTCGAGCGCCGCACGTGCTGCCGCGGTGGCGAGGTCAGATGTAAACTCACCTTCCGCTGCAATGTGGCGCTTCTTGATACCAACGCGCTGCTGAATCCACTCGTCCGAAGTGTCCACACGCTTAGCGAGATCTTCGTTCGTGACAGCGTTTGCAGGCAGATAGCTGCCCACACCGCGGATGATGGATCGTACTCTGGTCACGCCGATTATGCCTCGGTTTCTGTAGGCAGAGAGGTCTCTGTCTTGTTAATGGGGAAGCGCTGCAAGGTATCGCCAACCTTGTCCATCAGGCGATTGCGCGCCATGTCATAGGCAAGGCCGAGAGCACTCTTGTAGCCGACTTCGTCAGTGCCGCCGTGCGATTTGATGACCACGCCGTTAAGGCCGAGGAACACACCGCCATTGACGGTACGTGGATCCATTTTGCGCTTGAGAGCGCGCAAGGCAGAGGACGCGAATAGCGCCCCAATCTTGCTCATCAAATTGGCGGTCAGAGACTGCTTGAGATAGGCAGCGACCTGACGGGCAGTACCTTCAGCAGTTTTAAGCGCAATATTGCCAACAAAGCCTTCGGTGACGACAACGTCGACGGTGCCCTTGCCGATATCATCGCCTTCAACGAAGCCATGATAGGTGAAGCCATTGCCGCTCGCCTGAGCGAGGATTTTGCCAGCATCCTTGATAGAATCCAGGCCCTTCACCTCTTCAGTGCCAACGTTGAGCAGGCCCACTGTCGGATTTTCGGAATCAAACAGTGCACGCGCTAGTGCCGAACCCAGAATGGCGTAGTCCACCAGCTGCTGAGCGTCAGCGCCGATGGTCGCGCCCATGTCGAGAACGATGATGTCCGAGCGCACAGTCGGCCAAATAGCTGCAATACCAGGACGGGAAATCCCTTCCATCGGCCGCAAGCAGAAGGTCGACATGGCCATAAGAGCACCGGTGTTACCACCTGAAATGGCAACATCGGCTTCGCCGTCCTTAACAGACTGAATTGCCTTCCACATGGACGACGTACCGCGCCCCTTGCGCAGAGCCTGGCTTGGCTTTTCGTCCATCGCGATCACGGTTTCGCACGGAATGAGCGTCGAGGCGGCTTTAAGCGCAGGAAATTCTTCAAGGAGCGGAGCAACCTGCTCCTCAATGCCGTGGAAAATAAAACGCGTGTTCTTGCGCTCTTTCAGCGCCAGATAGGCACCGTGGAGGACCGCGCGGGGCGCGTTATCGCCGCCCATAGCGTCCACGGAAATAGTTATAGTATCGTTCATTTCAGCCTGTTATCTGGCCCGCCGGTGGGGCGAGCAAACATATCCCAAGATGGGGTCGACGCAAGCCCTTCAACCTAGGACTTGTCTGCGTCCTTCTTCAAGGCTGCGAGCTTAGCAAAGGGATTTTCTTCCCCTTCGTTCTGCAAGTTTAAGCTCTCGACGGTTTCACCCGGGAGACGCGGATAGGGATCGAGCGCAAGTGCAAGAGTTTCAAGCATCAAAGCGCTCAAATCGACCTCAGAGCCATCGATGTGATCTGGAAATTCGTCATCTTCAAGGTCGATGAACACTTCCGAGCCTGGCGCAGCAGGTTTTTCACCCTTAGCTGCAGGCAAAAACACACGATCGATAGGCTCACGCAGCTTTTCTTCAACCGGATCCTGGCTGATGATCGAGGCTTGCTGGACTACTGCGTCCACAAAACCCTGCGCGCGTAACCCGCCGCGCAATGGCACAACGGTCAGCTCGGCAACAAAACGATCAACGGCGAGTATTTTTAGCGACTCAGCAATTGCAGCGCGCTGCGCTTCGTCGGCGTTGACGTTAACGGAACGACCAGACGCTGGGAGCTTATCAAGACGCACAATGGCGTCGAAAATTGGCTCGTCTTGGATAGTCATAATTTAGGCTCCAAAAGTCAGCTTACCGTCGGTTATGTCTGAGGTGCTCTGCGCCACCAGTGCTTGGTCTTGTGCCAACACATAAGTCGCAAGACCCGAGACATGTTCGTCGGTCGGCTGGTCATAAACGTTGCGGGCAAGAACGGCCTTTAAGGCTTCCTTATCGCCGCTATCGATGGCGGTATTAAGGGCTGCCAAGAGCCCAAAGAAGATGTTGCCCATCTTCTGAATTTTCTTCGGAATACCGATATCCGTCACGCCCATTTCGCGCAGCGAGCGATCCATATCCTTGAAGAAGAGATCGAATACGGCTTGGCTAAACGCCTTGTCAGATTCGCTGCCCGCGCGCAGACGGCGAAAAAGCAGGGCCATGTGAAGGCTGATCA
This sequence comes from Devosia sp. MC1541, assembly GCF_012847305.1. NCBI lineage: Bacteria > Pseudomonadati > Pseudomonadota > Alphaproteobacteria > Hyphomicrobiales > Devosiaceae > Devosia > Devosia sp. MC1541. The sequence goes on along the minus strand of NZ_JABBDZ010000011.1, from coordinate 61,107 downwards.
TGTCGAAACGGCCAGTAACTGTGTCAGCTACACCCCATTCGGCATAGAAAATAGGCTGCCGGGATTGCGCCACAATGGCGTTATAAATCGCATAAACTGGCTCTGTAGCGGAGTTCTTGCGAAACAAGGACATAATCATGGGATTGCGCTCGGCGTCGGTATGGGTCAAACACAGGCAGATTGGGGTGCCGGACCACTGTCAGCTTGCCAGAAAGCTAAGTTGACAGCTACACATTCCGGCGGCCACAAAAGGCACGCGCCTCGTTACAACCGCCTATAGTCGAGAGCCATTGGGAAAGTCAAACTATGAGCCTGCGTCTTGCAAAAGCCTCCGTTGTCGCGACCATTCTGGCCGTTGCGCTAGCTGGTTGCAGTAGCAGCACTGCTCTGGTGACACAGCGCACCCAAGGGTACGTCATCCCAAGCACTGCGCTGCAGCAGATCCGTCCGGGTCAAAGTCAGCAGACGGTACAGTTGGTTCTGGGGTCGCCACAGTCGACCAACACATTCGGTGACCAGACCGCTTGGTACTATGTCGAGACCAAGGTGAACCAAACCTCGTTTGGCTTCACGCAGATCAAGGAACGTACGGTTCTGGCGGTCTATTTCGACAAGAGCAAGAAAGTCAGCGAGCGCGCTGTCTACTCGCTACAGGATGGCCGCGCGGTCGACATCGAAACCCGCCGCACCCCATCTTTCGGTCAGGATGCGACCTTCATCGACTCGATCCTCTCCTCGTTCTAATTCTGATTCCAGAAACGAATTTAAGCCTCGGATTTTCCGAGGCTTTTTTTGTTTTCTTGGCCGCTGTGATTGTGCCCAAGCGAGGCCATACCGATAAGCCATTGCAAGGCCTAACGACACCGCGATCACCACAATGATCTGCGTGTATGGATTCCAGTGCGGGAAGTACTCCTCAACCCGCCTTAGGATGAAGACGTGGACCAGATAGGCTCCGAAACTGGCTTGCGCGAGTGCCGACAGAATGGGCGAAGTCGGCCTACTGATACGTAGGAATACAACGCCTACCCCCACGGCCCAGAACAGCGTGCCAGTTGAGTACTCGTTGTCCGAGAAGTTTGCCCCTCGAAGCCTGTACTTCTCAACCACGTGCAGCACGAGCCCCAGAAGACACACGAGGAGCCACCAGCATGTCGAGAGTTGCATCCACCTTGGATCGCGCTTCAGGCTGACACCAATCAGGAAGAATAGCGGCGCGAAGAACAGTCCGCTGCGCATCCAATAGATCGGAAAAACTTCGCCAGTCAGCAGCGCGCTATATACGCCTAGCGACATGCCCGTTGCGTATAAAACAGTCGTCAGTACCGCGGTTGCGGCAAAGCCCATGCTCGACAAACCAGCGAATACGATCGCCCCGCCGACGAGCAAGGCCGGCAAATACCACAGATGATATCCCGCCCCTCCGGTCCACGCGACGAGCAGAACTCGCTCCACGAGCGTGACGGGGTCGCCCACAAAGGCACTGGGGCGCAAGTTATAGAACGCGAGCCAGAACACGAGCGGCCATGCCACGCGCTGCCAGAGCTTGCGAACAGGGACGATCTTGGCGCTGAAGTATCCAGCAAGGATGAAAAAGCTTGGCACGGCGAAGCGCGACAGGTCGCGCAGTATATCGCGCATCGGATCGCCTTCGGGAAAAGCCCCATAGGCGTGAATGCAAACAACCGCGCAGAAGGCGACGAGGCGGAGTAAATCCGCCCCCGCATGTCTGTCTGCGGTTGTCTGTCCCATCCCCGACCCTCCCAACGGTCAGGATAGGGCGATCGCAGAACAAAAAAATACCCGGATTTCTCCGGGCATTTTGAATTCTTGATTTTGGCTCTTTTAGAGCTCGGAACCGGCGTCTCGGGCGATCTTGTCGAGAGCGCCATTCACGAGGCCCGCTGCATCGTCCTCATAGAACGCGCGTGCAACATCAACATATTCAGTGATGACGACGCGTGCCGGAATGTCCTTGCGGAACAGCAACTCAAAGGCAGCGGCGCGCAAAATAGCGCGCAGGGTCGCGTCTACACGCCCAATCGGCCAGCCTTCTGCCAGCGCTTTGTCGACCGTCGGGTCAACTTGGAGCTGGTGCTTAGCAACACCGGACACGATCTGGCGGAAGAAATCGGCGTCAGCGGGTAGATACTGCTCGCCTTCGATTTCACGGCCGAGATGGAAGGCGCCGAACTGTGCGAGCGTGTCTTCCAGCGTCGCGCGGCCAATATCCATCTGATAGAGCGCCTGAACGGCGGCAAGGCGCGCAGCACCACGCTGATTAGCGGGGCGCACAGCGCCGGGATCACGTTTTGGATGGTCGGTCATCGGCTGTTCAATCGGTTCTATCAGTCATCTTCACTCAGGACGGTTTTGTCCTGAGCAAGTTCGGCTAGGAAGTTACGGAAGTCGTCCGCCGCAGAGAAGTTCTTATACACACTCGCGAAGCGAACAAATGCGACATCGTCGAGCCCTTTGAGGCCTTCCATCACATATTCGCCAATTTGGTCAGAGGTGACCTCCATATCGCCCAAGCTTTCCAGCTGACGGACGATACCGGAGATCATGCGCTCTGCGCGCTCTGGTTCTACAGCGCGCTTACGCAAGGCCGTGTTAACAGAGCGGGCGAGTTTATCCCGATCAAACGGGACTTTTCGTCCGCTCTTTTTCACGACAGTTAGGTCACGAAGCTGCACGCGCTCGAAGGTCGTAAAACGCCCCCCGCAAGCGTTGCACACGCGGCGACGCCGAATAGCGCCCGAATCTTCCGTCGGGCGGCTATCCTTCACCTGCGTGTCGTCATTGCTGCAATAGGGGCAGCGCATGGGCCGTAACCTCTATTAGCTGTAGATCGGGAAGCGTGCGGTCAGGGCTTTCACCTTCTCGCGCACAGCCGCTTCTACAGCGCCGTTGTTGTCTTCGCCGTTGGTCTTGAGACCATCGAGAACTTCGATAATGAGCTCACCAACTTCGCGGAATTCAGCCTCGCCAAAACCACGGGTCGTGCCCGCTGGAGTGCCGAGACGAATACCGGAGGTGATCGCTGGCTTTTCAGGATCGAACGGCACAGCGTTCTTATTGCAGGTGATGTAAGCACGGCCGAGGGCAGCTTCTGTTGCCTTACCGGTCAGGCCCTTCGGACGAAGGTCAACCAGCATCAAGTGGTTGTCCGTACCGCCGGAGACGATCTCAACACCACCCTTTACGAGGGTATCAGCGAGCACCTTAGCGTTAGCAACAACTTGCGCCGCGTACTGCTTGAATTCAGGCTGCAGAGCTTCCTTGAACGCAACTGCCTTACCAGCAATCACATGCATCAGCGGGCCGCCCTGAATGCCTGGGAAAATGGCCGAATTGATCTTCTTCGCGATCGCTTCGTCATTGGTCAGGATCAGACCACCGCGTGGGCCGCGCAGGGTCTTGTGGGTGGTGGTGGTCGCGACGTGCGCATGTGGGAATGGGCTTGGGTACTGGCCACCGGCCACGAGGCCTGCAACGTGCGCCATATCGACGAAAAGCAGCGCGCCGACTTCGTCAGCGATTGCGCGGAATTCAGCCCAGTCCATGACGCGCGAATAGGCCGAGAAGCCTGCGACAATCATCTTTGGCTTGTGCTCTCGAGCCAGCGAACGCACCTGATCCATGTCTACATAGCCGTCCTGCTGACGCAGGCCGTACTGAATAGCGTTGAACCACTTGCCAGACTGGTTTGGCTTGGCGCCGTGGGTCAGGTGACCACCAGCGTCGAGCGACATGCCCAGAATAGTATCGCCTGGCTGTACCAGCGCCTGATAGACGCCCTGGTTCGCCTGCGAACCGGAGTTCGGCTGAACGTTGGCGTATTCAACACCGAACAGTTGCTTTGCGCGTTCGATGGCAAGGCTTTCCGCCACGTCCACATATTCGCAGCCGCCGTAGTAGCGCTTGCCCGGATAGCCTTCGGCATACTTGTTGGTCAGAACCGAACCCTGTGCTTCGAGCACAGCGCGCGAGACAATGTTCTCGGACGCGATCAGTTCGATTTCATGCTGTTGACGTCCGAGTTCCTGACCCATTGCTGCGGCGAGTTCCGGATCGGTCTCGGCAACGGAATTGGTGAAGAAGTTTGGAAACAGATTTGCAGCGCTCATCGGAGGGTTCCCTCGCAAGAGTTCGAAGTGGACGAATTGGCGATGGCTTTATCACGCGAAAGCGCGCGATTCCAAGGCCGGACGATGTGCAAAGGGTCCATAGGGCTCCCCTATTTGCGAATGGGTGCCCAGGCGAGCGGCTCAACAAGGTCCGCGCTCCCCGATGGTTCCCCATCTTTACTCGCCAGTCGCACGAACCAGAGCGTTATGCCGCAAAATGGGGCGAAGGGGAAGAGGGATGAATGTGCAGAGCAGCATCTTGCCCCACAGCGATGAAGATCCTTAAATGACAGTAGCTAGGGAGCACACCAGTGATGATTGACAACGCCGAACACGTTCAGGATGCCCCGCCTCCTCATGCAGATAACTCGAACGACAGCTTTCTACATTGGACTTCCCCCCGCCAATGGATTGAGCGAGAGCTGGAGTTATGGAATGCGCTTCACGCGCGTGTCCGCAAATTGCACCAAATGTCGCCCTTAGCCGGCGATACCCTCCTCCGGTACGAAACTCTTTTTTCCGCTTATCACAGGTTTTACAGCGCTATCGGAGGAGCAAGCGAGACCGACCTTCCCAAAATATTAGATGAGCAAGTCCGCACTCGTCAAATTGCTGTACTTCATGGCCATTTTGGAAAAACCATCAAGGAACTTATCCACGCCGCTCCTCTGGGGATTCTACTAGCCCTCGAAGCTCTAACAGCAAAAAAATGGCTACCCGAAAAAGACGAACTCGCTAGCGCCAATACCGCTGTTGAAATCCAACTTTACAGCAGCCTCACGCTCGACAGCATTCCTAACGCATTCAACCAGCAAGACCTCTACTTATTGGACATCGGAAACCGTTTCGGCGAACTCGTAAGCGACATTGAAGCCGCAAAAAAAGCCGCATCAACTGGCATAGCTGCCCAACAAAAAGAACTAGTGAATTGGATTGGCGAGCAAAAAGTCGAAATCTCGGCACTTCACGAGGCCTACCACACGAAGCTTAGCGTCGACACACCTGCAACTTTTTGGAAGAACAAGGCAGCATCGGCTGAAAAGACTAGTCGGAAGTTCCTATCACTTTTCTTTTGGTTGGTCGGCGCAGCTCTGCCCCTTGCGGCCCTATTGGTCTGGCAGCTTTGGCCAGAACTTAAAGTAGTAAGCCAATCGGGAAGCTCCATCCCGTTCGGCTTGGTTGCCGCTCTCCTCATTCCGACTTTGGGCTATGCGTGGATACGCAAGCAAGTAAGCCGCGTGTTTCTGATCAATCGCGCTATAGCCGACGACGCCAGTTATCGAGAAGTAATGACAATGACCTATCTAGGCTTAGTGAAGGATGTGAAGAGTGAGATTACCAAAGAGGAACGCGGCTTGATCCTCAACGCCTTGTTCCGCCCGACGCCTGCCAGCACGCAAGACGATGGGCCACCTACAGGCATCTTTGACCTACTCAATGGGAAGAAGCCTTAGTCCTTAAAGCTAAGCGTATTTGCCCAATGTGCCGGGAGGCGGCGTAGGCTGGGTCTGGGCCAGCTTTTTACGGAGTTTTGCTAGGGCAAGTTGCTGCATATGACCGCGCGCCGTATTGACCGGAGCGATGACGATCACCTCAGTGCCACTGTCGACGTCAATGGCGGCAACGCGCATCTGCTGACCAAGCTGAACGAACTCGAAAAACACCTCGCCTTCCATATTGGCCTCCAAAAACAGCGCTCTATCGTCATTTTAGCACAGTTGCGAGTTCGGTAACATGGGGCGCTGACCACCAGACACCCCTTCTCCGCTTTGTTTGCTGTCTTGGCCCCAGCAACCGGCACCCTGCCACCAAAAAGCAAAAAGGCCCCGCCGGAGCGGAGCCTTACAACCTGTCGAGCCAGAGCGCCTACGCCTGGAAGCTAACTTTGCCCTGTTCATCAAACTTGTAGACGTCATCACGGAAGCTGACTGTGCCCTGACGATTGGCCCAAGCGGTGATGTAGGTGGTGTGGATCGGAACACGCGCCTTCACTTCAACGTCGAGACGGGTCAGCGCTTCAAAGGTCGAGTCGACCTTGTTCTGATCCCAGTCACCATTGTCACGCAGGAGCCAGTTTACCATCTGATTGACGTCATTAACGCGCACGCAGCCTGATGAGTGGAAACGCGCGTTTTCGCCGAACAATTCCTTGCCGGGGGTGTCGTGCAGATAGCAATCGTACGGGTTGTAGAAATTAATTTTGCAGTGACCCATCGAGTTCGCCGCGCCCGGCTCCTGACGGTACATATAGTTCACTTCGCGATCGGAGATATTTGCCCAGTTGATCGTCTGCGGATCGATCTTGGTGCTGCCGTCGTAGATGAAAATATTCTGCTCTGCGAGGTAGTTGGAATTTTCCATCATGTACTTGGTCAGATCCTGACGGATCAATGACTTGGGCACATGCCAGTATGGGTTGAAGTTCACCTGATGAATGTTCGAGGCCATGATCGGCGTAGCGCGATCGGCACGACCGACGACGGCGGTGTGGCGTTGTTCCACCGCACCTTCGTTCACCGCTTCAATGGTTGCCGCCGGAATATTCACGACGACATAGCGCGCGTTCAGCTTGGCAGCCATGTTCTGAACCCGGGTGTAGTTCAGATAAAGCTGCTGCATGCGCTGCGCTGCAGACACATTCATTGCGTACCACGTGGCTTCGTCGATCTGTCCGTTCACAACGAGGCCGTGGCGCGCTTGGAAAGCACGCACGCCGCGATCCGTGTCGGCATCGAAACTGTCGTCCGCGTATTCAACCAATGGCATGTCACCAGAAGAAATCAGACGGCGCTTCACAGCAACGACGGCCGGAGAACTCGCGCCGAGAGCGAGGCGGAATGCCTGTTGCGGAATTTCTTCCCAACCACCAGCAGCGACGAAAGGTTCGTATTGCGAGATCGCCAGCTGCAAATTGTAAAGGGTGTCGAAGGAGAGGATAGGCTCGCGAGTCGCAATGAGCGCCTCTGCAGCGGCAGTGTTGCCCGCCTGATCGACCTTAACAACGCGATTGCCACCGAACCACCCCTGAGCATGAGCGCTCGGGAGAGTTAGAGTTGCCCCAAGATAGGCGCAGCCTCCCAAAAACTTGCGACGATTCAAAAGCATCTAGCCACCCAGAAAATTCTTTGCCCGCAGGCCCCTACCATCCTCATAACGATCAAAGGATGGATGCCCCAAAACAGTCACGCAGGAACGAAAACGACATAGACCTAACGGTTAATGGTTTCAAACCCTGTAACGCACTGAAAAGCGCAATTTTGCGGCATAAATAAGAAACGCCGACCAACTGGCCGGCGCTTGTTTCGGAGTCGTGGCACGGAGGCAACACACGCCACCATCTGCCGAAGATTTGTGTCCGCTCTAATCGTTGCGGGTTTAGAGCTTGTAGAGGATCTGGTCGACCCAGAAGCGTTCAAGTCGAGCGAGAGCCTTGTTCAGACCATCGAACTCGTCATCGCCCAGACCACCGACCTTATCGATGGACTTGAGGTGACGGTCATAGAGCTCGTCGATCACTTCCGCCACTTCTTCACCCTTAGGGGTCAGCTTGATGCGAACCGAACGACGGTCAGTGCGCGAGCGTTCCTGGAAGATGTAGCCAGTTTCGACCAGCTTCTTGAGGTTATAGGAGACGTTCGAACCGAGGTAATAACCGCGAGAGCGCAGTTCACCTGCAGTGAGCTCTGCGTCACCGATGTTGAACATCAGCAGCGCCTGAACCGGGTTGATGTCGTCCCAACCCATACGGTCGAACTCATCCTTTATCAGGTCGAGTAAACGACGGTGGAGACGTTCAACACGGGATACTGCTTCGAGGTAGAGTGGCTTCAGGCCTGCGCTAGAGCGTTCAGGGGTTAGCGCCTCGGCCGCGTTCGATTTGATTGCCATAGTGTGCCTCACTGTTTTGCTTGTGCGATTTTTCGCATCTCGTGAGGATGAAACTAGGCGTCTCCCATAAACATCGAACTAACTGACAGGCTTAAAACTATCTTACTGGAATGCAATGACAATTTAGCTTAATTGAGCCTTACACCTAGTCAGAAACTCGTAACCTTTCTCAGGTGTAAACACATAAAATTGCGCCACACCCGTGCTTTGATGCAAATGAAAGGCAAGTTTTGCTGGAGTTTTTAGTCAGCCGCCGCGCGTTTTAATCGCAAAGTTAGTGCAAAAATCAGCACAATTGCGAGCAAAAGCAGGATGCGAACGAAGAAACCGGCCATCGACATCCGCACATCAGGGTTACCGGAAAGGTAAAGCGCAAGCTCAAATACTGTCGCAGCGACAACTAACACCGCGCCCCAACTGGATTTTAGCCAAAGCCCTACCGCCGCAAACAGGCGCGCGATGCAAAAACCACCGAGATAGGTGAAAGCCGTTGCCCCCATATGCTCCATTGGGCTGACCCCGACCGTGCTCACGCCCAACAGGCGCGCAGCATCACTCAGGCCAAGAGCCAGGGTGAAGAGAGCGACGATGCGAATGTAAAGGCCGTGATTGGGCGCAGGGAACAACATGGCATGATTGATAGCTGGCTCGCTTTATTGGGACAAGCCGCGCCTTGTGAGCTTTTGCTTAGGTTTGATAAGAGCACTGGATAACCCTTTCAACACTGCGTGCCTTATTCAGCATTTTCTTGTTTGCCCCTCGCAAGGGGAGGATAAGCGCACCAAAGCATTTTCCTCTGGAGCATAGTGATGAGCAACTGGCCCAAGCATGACATGAGCTTCCTGGGTGGCCGTCGCCTGCGACGCACCCGCCAATCGGCATGGAGCCGGGACATGGTTCGCGAAACCGAACTGCTTCCCCGCGATCTGATTTGGCCGCTCTTTGTTATCGAAGGTCAGAACGAGCGCACTGAGATCAAGACGATGCCGGGCGTCGAACGCCTGTCTATCGATCTTATGGTCGAAGCCGCCAAGCAGGCGCGCGATGCTGGCATCCCTGCCCTCGCTATTTTCCCGAATACACCGGGCGAGCTTCGCAGCGAAAGTGCAGAAGAAGCCTATAACCCAAACAACCTCATGTGCCGGGTTCTCGCTGCCATTAAGGACGCCGTTCCAGAGATCGGACTGATTGCCGACGTTGCCTTGGATGAATACTCGGCAAACGGCCAAGATGGCCTTGTTCGCGACGGCGCAATTCTAAACGACGAAACCGTAGACGCTATGGTCAAGTCCGCAATCGTTCAGGCGCGTGCCGGCGCCGACATTATTGCGCCATCTGACATGATGGACGGCCGCGTTGCTGCTATCCGTTCCGCGCTGGACGATGAAGGCTTTGATCAGGTCCAGATCATGTCCTACTCGGCAAAATACGCTTCGTGCTTCTATGGCCCCTTCCGTGAGGCGGTTGGTTCGGGCTCGCGTCTGCAAGGCGACAAGCGCACGTATCAGATGGACTACGCCAATTCCGATGAAGCTCTGCGTGAGATCGAGCAGGACATCGCTGAAGGCGCGGACAGCATTATGGTCAAGCCGGGTCTGCCATATCTCGACGTCATCCGTCGCGCCAAGGATGCGTTCAACGTGCCGATCTACGCCTACCAGGTGAGTGGCGAATACGCGATGATCGAGTTCGCGGGCCGGGCTGGCGCGATCAATCGCGATGCTGCCGTGCTTGAGAGCCTGTGGAGTTTCAAGCGTGCTGGGGCCAATGGCATCCTCACCTATTATGCCCTCGAAATGGCTCGCAAGCTGGCCAAATAAGGCCCGGCCTAGCAAAGTACCTTTGAAATCCCCGCTCCGGCGGGGATTTTTATGTGTGCCCTTCTCTCAGTCTGATTCCGCTTTTCGAGACAAGGCCATGATTTCGCGAGACCTTTTGCCAAAGCTCGCATCGCGCCACTTCCATACCACGCACTTGCTTTCCGCACCCAAGCGATTTACCAAGTTTTTACTTGGAAAACTACGAGCCGCAAATGTCAGATCGTGTTGAGGGCCGTTGGGCCGAAATCTTCGGCCCCTCCTATCTCAGAGCGACCGCAATCATTTGCCTTGGCGTGGCATTACTAGCGTTCAATTCCTTCCTCTCCACGACGACCCTGCCGACTGCAGTGCGCGAATTGGACGGTGTTGAAGTTATCGCTTGGGCGACGACACTATTTTTGGTGTTTGCCATTGTAGGTGGCGCTGGGGCCGTACTCGTCAAACAACAGCTCGGCGCGCGTTGGGCTCTTATCGCCACCGCAGGCGTTTTCATAATCGGCACCCTCATCGCCGGTTTTGCCAATTCGATGACGCAGGTTCTCATTGGCCGCGCCATTCAGGGATTGGGTGAAGGCGCAGTTGCCGCGTTGTGCTTTGCGCTTATCCCCGAGCTCTTTCCCAATCGCTTGGTGCCAAAAGTGTTCGGTACCCATGCGATGATATGGGCGATTGCTGGCTTTGGTGGCCCCGCTGGCGCAGGTGCTTTGACAGAGTTCATTTCATGGCGCGCCGCATTCTTGGTCAATGTGCCCTTGGCGCTGATTTTCTGTGTGATGGTCCTCGCTGTCGTTCCCAATACACGCAGCAGTGCCGAGAAGATGGCGTTCCCCGGCATTCGACTCTTTGGAATTGGCGTCGGCGTCCTCCTGATAGCCCTCGCTGCAGTCATGCCTTGGTTGGAGGCCGCTGGTCTCGTGGCACTGGGAGCACTCCTCGTAACGGCTGCGATTTGGCTTGATCGCCGCCACCCCACCCCAATGACGCCAAAGGGCGCTTTCTGGTCGAACACGACATTGGGCCCCGGCTTCTGGACTATTCTCCTTCTGCCAATTGCGGGCACAATGTCAGCGGTCTACGTCGTCATGCTCCTGCAACAGCTGTGGGACTTTGGCCCGACGCTGGCGGGTGCCTTTGCAGCGTTTATGTCGATGGCATGGAGTGCGTCTTCTATCGCCGTCGCCAATATCAAGAAGCGCTCAACACGAAAGATATTCATCTGCATCGGCCCTCTGCTGGTCGCGATTGGGCTGATAACGGTTCTGATCGGACTGCAGCTAACCTCGCCACCGATCGTGGCCGTTGCGCAAATCTTCATCGGCTTGGGCTTTGGCACAAGCACAGGCTACACCATGATCAGCCTGATCGAGTCGAGCAGCGCCGCGGAACGGGATAAAACGTCTACGCTCATCCCGACCACACAATCGGCCGGCAATGCCATCGGCGCAGCTCTGGGCGGGGTGGTGGCGAACATGGCGGGCTATGCAGTCGCGACCAGCAATGAGGGCGTTTTGAGCTCCATCGTCCCGCTGTATATTGCAGCAACAGGCATTACTCTGATCTGCGGCGCTACAGCACTGGCGCTCGTCAGGCGCATCCCAAGCTACATCGAGACCGCTAACTCGCCCGAAACGGCCTAAACCGGTGGCGGTCGACCGCCCCGATTTAGGCGACCGCCCTACCCGGCCTTATCGGTCAGCCCATCTTCTGAGGCGAATTGTGCTGGCCGCTTGCCCCGACGCGGGCGAAGTGCACTAACCACACCCGCAACAGCGACAAGGCCCATGCCAACAAGAGCAATGGGTTCTGGCGCATGGCCGAAAATCACCCAGCCCAAAATGCCCGCCCAGAGCAGATGCATATAGCTCATCGGCGCGATGAATGCGGCGGGGGCATAGCGATAGGATTGGGTAAAGCAATAATGTCCCAGCCACGCTGACACGCCCAAGCCAAAGAACAGCAGCATTTGGAACGGCGTCGGTGATACGCCATGCATGGTCCAGGGCAAGAAAATGCCGAAACCAATAGCGCCCACCAAGGCCGAATAAAACAGCATGGCTGTCGTGCGCTCCGTCCTGGCCAGCACGCGCGAGAGCAGGTTGTAAGAAACTGAAACGATGACGTTTCCGAGAACGAAAATCACGCCCCACGGGTCCAGCCCGCCGCCCGGCCGCGCGATCAGCAGCACGCCGGCAAAACCGATACCAGCCGCGACCCAGGCATTTAGGCCAACTTTTTCGCTCAAAATCGGGCCGGATAGCGCCACAACCAGCACGGGCGCGAGATAGACAATAGCAGTGGTTTCCGCCACCGGCATTCGCTGGAATGCAAGGCTCACGAGCAGCGAACCAAGCGCAAGACTGCCAGCGCGCACCAAAACCCAGCCGGTACGTACCGTTTTGACCATCTCTTTGCCACGGAAGGGCGCGACCAAGGCCATCATCAGCAAGCAATGCCCGATGTAGCGCAGGGCCGTAACCATGGGCACATTATAGTCTTCGAGCAGAAGCTTATTGGTGGTGTCATTATAGGCGAAAAGCAGCGTCGCCGCGACGATGAGCACAAACCCACGTAAAGGCCTGTGACTTAACTCTGCGGGCGGTGAAGAAGTGGACATTGACCAATACCGGCTAGGGTCTTCAGGGTAACGACTCATGCCGCTGAAACGACTTCTGCGGACCATATGTCGAGCCTAGCCCAAGAGCGAGGCCCAAACTGCCTCGAAAAGTTAGTTTACCCGCCACTTGCAAACACGGCCCCACTTCCCATGTTTTACGCATGAACCCAGACTTCGCCGCTCGCCCTGAACTGCCGAACCCAACAACTGCCCCAGAACTTTTCGAGGGCGTTTTGACCCGGCGCGTGGTCGCTTACCTTATCGACCTTGCGTTGATCGGGGTCATCACCCTGATCCTCGGATTCGCGGGCCTGATTTTGGGCTTTTTCACTTTCGGGTTGGCGTGGGCAGCACTGGCGTTGGTCGTCCCGGCCTCAGTACTGATTTACTACGCAGTGACATTGGGTTCGCATCGCCGGGCGACTTGGGGCATGCAAATGATGGATATTGTCCTCACGCCAGCGCGGGGACAGCCGCTCGATGGCTGGATGGCCATTCTCCACGCCGCTCTGTTCTGGGCGACATTCTGGATCGCATGGCCAATTGCTGTGCTTTTCCCGCTGTTCATGCCACGGCGCCAGATGCTGCATGATCTGGTCGTCGGTGGCTTGATGGTCCGTCGTTCTCCTATGGTGCGCCATTGGCGTCGGACGACTGGTCACGATACGTACTGAGAGATTGCAGCCGAGCGAGCACAGGAGTATCCTATGCGTTCTGTGCTCAGTTGCTATGTAGATGACCGATCAGACGCCTGAAACCACTCAGCTCTTCCTAACAGCAGCCATGCCGTGTCCGTATTTGCCGGACCGAATGGAGCGTAAGCTATTCACGCATCTTTCCGGCCGCCGGGCCACTTCATTGCATCACATGCTCAGCGACAACGGTTTTCGTCGCAGCCAGAACCTGATTTACCGCCCCGCATGCGATGGCTGTAACGCCTGCCAATCGGCGCGCATCATCACCAAAGACTTTGTACCGAACAAGCGGTTCCGACGCACATCGCGCCAGAATGCCGATATCGCCGTACAGGTGCGTCCGGCCGTCGCCACACTCGAACAGTTTGACCTGTTCAAGCGCTATCTCCATGCGCGCCACGAAACCGGTGGCATGACGCAAATGGACTGGCAAGATTACGAATATATGGTCGAAGACACACCAGTTCAGTCCATTCTGGTTGAGTATCGGCTCGCTAATCATCCCGATCAGCCTTTGATCGCCGTTGCGCTTACTGATGTGCTGCCAGACGGGCTATCGATGGTCTATAGTTTCTTCGACCCCGACATGAGCCATCGGAGTTTGGGGACATTCATCATTCTCGATCATATCGCCCAAGTTCGCGCTGCAGCGCTGGACTACGTCTACCTCGGCTATTTCGTCGAAAGCTCTCCCAAGATGGCTTACAAAGCGCATTACCAGCCGCTTGAAGTTCAAAAGGGCAATCTCGGTTGGGTGCCTCTACACCTCGATGGAAATACTGTTCCTCAGCAGTAATTTTACGCCGCATTAGGAAGATACTCGTAACAATGCTTTCACAAAACCGGTGGAGGCAACGGTGCAGCGGCAATTTCACAATATTCATTCAGTCGCTCTTTCAGTTGTCGCGCCGTGCTACAATGAAGAAAGTGGACTTGATGAGTTCCACCGCCGCGTAAGCTCTATCTGCCAGTCCACCGTCGGGAACGATTACGAAATAGTTCTGGTCAACGACGGCTCGAAAGACGCAACCCTCGAAACCCTCTATCGCTTGGCCGCAACCGATGACCACTTGGTCGTCGTTGATCTCGCCCGCAATTACGGCCAACAAATCGCGCTCAGCGCCGGGCTGGAGGCAACGCGCGGCGCGCGCATCCTCATCCTCGACGCCGATTTGCAGGACCCCCCAGAACTACTGCCCCAACTTATGGAACGCCTCGACCAAGGCGCGGACGTTGCCTATGGCCAACGCCGCCGCCGCGATGGCGAAGGCCGGATGAAGCTGGCAACCGCTCATGTTTTCTATCGCTTCTGGCGTCGTCTCGTCGACATTGACATGCCTCTCGACGCTGGGGAGTTCCGCCTCATCAGTCGCCGTGCATTAGACCATGTTCTTTCCATGCCGGAGCGCTATCGCTTTGTCCGCGGCATGATCAGCTGGGTCGGCCTACGCCAAGACGCTGTCATCTACGATCGCGACAAGCGCTTCATTGGCGAAACCAAATACAACTTTCCAAAGATGATCGCCTTGGCCATGGATGGGATAACCAGCTTCTCTATCGTTCCACTGCGGCTTGCGTCCCATCTTGGTTTCTTCATGGGCATCGCCGGCCTCCTGATGCTGCTCTATACCGGCTGGTCGTTCGTCACCGGCCGCGCCGTTGAAGGTTGGACGAGCCTTGCGTCAATCATGCTTGTGATCGGGTCCGGACAGTTTCTCGTCTTGGGCATTTTCGGCGAATATCTCGGGCGCATGTATATGGAAGCTAAGCGCCGCCCGCTCTACATCGTCAATGAAATCCGCAGAGGCGCGGAAAACGCTCAGCCGCAGGACGCGCGCGACCTTCAAGAAAAGCTGACCCACGCTATCGCAGCGCAGCGTTGAGACCAATATGACGTTGGATACCGCACAATGGCGCAGCCGCGCCAACCACGCCCTATCGCCTGCGACCATAACTGCCGGCCTCTGGCTTATTGCCCTCATCTTCGTTCAATTTGCGCCGTTCTCCAGCGACAGCTGGTGGCAAATGTGGATCGCGCGCCAAATGAACGCTGGCATCCCCCTCTACGAGTGGATCAACGAGACCAATCCGCCGCTCTGGTTCTGGATGGCGCGGCCGGTTGCCTATCTCTCAGCGTTCACAGGCCTGCCCCAGCCCAATCTCATGGTCACGGGCATTATGCTCCAGATCGCTCTGTCGCTGTCCCTGTGTTGGATATTCTTGCGCCACCTGTCGCCGTCTCGGCAGACGCTTATCCTCGCCGGGCTGCTGTTCTGCATGATTGGCCCGCATTACATCGAGTTTGGGCAACGCGATCACATGGCGCTGATCGCCCTCCCGCCCTATGTACTGCTCATTGCTTGGCGCGCAGAGGGTAAAGCCGCTTCATGGGCCCTAGCGCTAGTCATCGGCTCCTTCGCCGCGCTGATGATCGCACTCAAGCCTCACATTGCCTTGGTCCCAATCGCGCTTGAACTTTGGCTGATTTACAAAAGTCGCAGCTTCAAGCCATTCCGCCCCGAAACCCTATGTCTTGCCATCGGCGCTGTAGTTTACATCGCCAGCATTGCGATCTTTGCACCTGCCTATTTCACCGACATCATTCCTGCCGTCACGGCAGCCTATGGCGATTTCGGTGGCCATAAACTCAGAGTCTTCCTGAGCCGCGCCGCTCTCATGCTGCCGATTGTAGCGCTCTATTTCTGGAGTTTTCGGGGGTCTATACCGCCAACTGCCCAAGCATTTCTCGCTATGGGTGTTGGCTTTACCGGCTCCATGCTGGTCCAGTTTAAGGGCTTTCTCTACCACGGCGACCCGGTCGCCTCGGCAATGCTGATGGCTGTTCTCTTCAACATCGTATGGAGAGAGGGCCCAATCACTTTGCACAAGCGCACCTTACTGGTGGCAATGGTCGGATTTGCCTTATCGCCCTTCGTTCAGAATGAGCGTCCGTACCAACAGTATGCAGCTCCACTGGTTAGCGACTTAGCGCCCGGCACAAAAGTGGCGACCGTGCTCATTGACCCCACTCAAACCTGGCCCCTTCTCGAACGGAATGACCTCATCAACGTCTCTCGCTACTACCATCACTGGATGCTGGTGAAGATAAACAGTACCCTGCGGAGCGGAGAGGACCTCTCACCAAAGCTACAGGCGATTGCTGATGATATCCGATCGGACCTTGCCAATGACCTGCTCTGCAATCCGCCGGATGTGCTGCTTGTCACCCCTGGCGCGCTCGGTGGCCAATGGCCCGTTGTTGATTTTCTCAAGCAAGATCCACGCCTCGCGCCAGTGATTAGCGCCTATAGCGAAGGTCCCGCACTCGAACATCTGGCCCGCTACGACCGAGTGGCCCCGCTACCTGCCCCAACACCCGACCTCGAGTGCTACGCATTAGCCCCATAGGACATCAGGAACGGGCGCAAAGAGACACGCCTGTTTTGTAAGGCCTTCCGTGACGTCAACTGCCGAGCTTGTTGTCAGCGGTATGCGCGACTGCAGTTGATCGACCGTTTAGCTCGCACAAAACTGGTGATCGTGCACTAGCACACTCCCAAAACCTGGGCGGCACAGGCACGCTCGCGGCGTCACGCTAAAAAGTTCCATCAAATTGAAACTATTCTGAAGCTCACGCATTAAACCACTGCGCGGGCCTGCAATTTCGCATGGGCGGCTAGCGAAGAATAACACTGGTTAGTTTTGCCGCATATGCGTCGACCGCTAATCGCGCACAGACCTAAAGCTAACCAGCGACCACCCTGACTATTATTCCCACTCTTTGGGCTCTGTATCGTTATCAACTGGGGTCATAAATGGCTGCACAAGCTAGCTCCGCCAGTGAATTGGAAGAACGTCTCACCTTCATTGGTTTAGATGAAAGAGCTCTCGCGGAG
The DNA here is from genome assembly GCF_012847305.1 of Devosia sp. MC1541. Taxonomy (NCBI): domain Bacteria; kingdom Pseudomonadati; phylum Pseudomonadota; class Alphaproteobacteria; order Hyphomicrobiales; family Devosiaceae; genus Devosia; species Devosia sp. MC1541. The sequence continues at coordinate 44,064 of NZ_JABBDZ010000011.1, read as the reverse complement.
CTCGCAACCATCCAAGGGTATCTCGACCGTCACCTGCCTGTGGCCCTCGAGCGGTTCTACGAGAAAATCGCGACAGTTCCAGCGGTCAATCGCTTCTTTGCCGACAATGCACAAATGCGGCGAGCAGAAAGTAGCCAAATTGATCACTGGAAGAAGATCGCCGCAGGCCGCTTCGACCAGCAGTATGTCGAGGCCTCCCGCCGTATTGGACTGCGCCACGCGCGTATCGGCCTAGAGCCCCGCTGGTACATCGGCGGCTACGGCGTGATTGTCGACCACCTTGTAAGCGGGGTCATTCAAGAGTTTATCGCCGATAATCTACAAACGAGTGCGAAGGGCCTGTTTGGCCGGAAAACCGGCAATGACAATGCCGAGACCAACCAAAAGGTTGTTGAGCTCGGCGCCGCCCTCACTCAGGTCTTCAAAGCCATTCTCATCGACGTCGATCAGGCCGTGACCGTCTATTTCGACAAAATGACCGAAGACGCCGCCGCCATTTCCAAGGAAAACGCCGACAAGGTTCTGCATGCTGTGACAGCAACCGGCAATGTCCTTCAAAAAATGGCAGATGGTGACCTACGGGAGCGGATCGAGCAGGAGCTTGATCCCAGCATGGCTCAGCTTAAGCGGGACACCAACGCTGTGGGCGAAAAACTCTCTGGCATTATCCATCAATTGCGAGACACCTCTTCGTCGCTTAAAATCGCGACATCGGAGCTTCTCTCCGGTGCAAACGATCTTTCGGCTCGAACACAGCGCCAAGCCGCAACCATCGAGCGACCCTCCACCGGGATGAACCAGCTTGTCGACGCGGTCCTCGACAACGCCAAGATCGCCAATGACGCCGCTGGATCCTCCAACCTGTCCATGAGGACATCCGAAGAAGGACGCCTCGCCATGTCGGAAGCCACAACGGCCATGGAACAACTGGCAGACACGTCCGAAAAGATCGCCAAGATTGTCGGCATGATCGACGACATTGCATTCCAAACCAACCTCCTCGCGCTCAATGCCTCTGTCGAGGCAGCGCGTGCGGGCGAAGCCGGAAACGGTTTCTCTGTCGTCGCTGTTGAAGTCCGGCGCCTAGCGCAGTCGACTGCACAGGCCTCCAGTGAGGTGAAAGGCCTGATCGAGCAGTCGGGGGTGGAAGTGCGGAACGGAGGGCGCCTTGTTACCGAAGCTGCCAATCGGTTCGATGCGATGCAAACTTCTGCCAGCAAAACCAACGAACTCGTCGAGGTTATTGCCCAAAAGAGTCAGGTGCAGGCAGCAGCAATTGAGGAAATTAGCCGCTCCATTCGAGAGATGGATGAAATGACCCAGCACAACGCCGCGCTAGTCGAGGAAACAAATGCTGCGATTGAGCAAACCGAAGAGCAGGCGCACCGCCTCGATAAGGTCGTTGACGTGTTCATGATTAACCCCATGCCCAACAAGCACGAAGCTGGTCAGCACATAAGACCTTTGAGTCAAAAAAGAGCCCGATCTGAACAAGAGAAAGCCCACCGTCAGGTGGGCTTTCTCTTGTTCAGATCGGGCTAATTAGCCAACAAACTTGTTATTCTTCGGGAACCCGGTTGGGGGTTGGCGCCCTGCTGCCGCTCGGTCCCCGGCCCAATCCACCAGCTCCTCGGTCGGCTTGGAGTAAGTCCGTCCTGAGCTATCCTGCCAGGTGAGGCCGTCAGCGGCGAAGAAGGTCTTGATGTCGGAAACACCGCCATCCTTATAGCGCTGGAGCCGAACGCCCTTGCCGCGCGTCATCTGCGCAAGCTGTGTCATTGGGAAAACCAGCAGCTTGCGATTTTGCCCGATGATCGCCACGCGGTCGCCGTCGCTCGGTACGATCAATTTCGCTTCTTCCGGCGCACTGACATTGAGCACCTGCTTGCCCTTGCGGGTGTTGGCGATGATGTCATCTTCGGACACAATGAAACCATACCCTGCCGACGAGGCGATGATACGCTTCTGGCCCGGCTTATGGACAAACAGCGCGACAATGTCGGCACCCTCTTCCATATCCACCAACAGGCGCACTGGCTCGCCCTGCCCTCGCCCGCCGGGCAATTTGTCCGCAACGATGGTGTAAACACGACCATCCGTGGTCAGCATGAGCAGCTTGTCGGTGGTTTCGCAGTTGAACGACAGCCGCAAGCGGTCGCCGCTCTTGAACGCCTTATCGTCCACAGTGGCATTATGCCCCTTTGGCGCACGGATCCAACCCTTTTCGGAGAGCACCACGGTAATCGGTTCACGTTCGATAAAGGCTTCAGTGATCTCCGCGAGGTCGGCTTTCGGTGCAACACCCAGAATAGTGCGCCGAGCGCCCAGCGGATGCGGCACGCCGTCTTTGGTGAACAAGGGATAGGACTTCTTGAGAGCTTCCACCTGCTTGGCGATTTCGCCCCACTGACGCTTTTCAGACCCCAGCAATGCCTCAAGCTTGGTGCGCTCTTCGGACAGGTTCGAGTGCTCAGTCCGCAGTTCCATCTCTTCGAGCTTGCGCAAAGAGCGCAGGCGCATGTTGAGAATAGCTTCGGCCTGATTGTCCGTCAGTTTGAACGTCGCAATCAAACTGGCTTTGGGATCGTCATCCTCACGAATGATCCGGATCACTTCGTCGAGGTTGAGATAGGCGATGATGTAACCATCAAGCACCTCAAGACGGGCCGTGATCTGGTCAACGCGGAACTGCGAGCGGCGAACCAAAACTTCTTTACGATGCTCAAGCCAAGCGCGCAGTGCATCGGCGAGGCTCATCACGCGGGGCATTGTGCCCCGATCAAGCACATTGAGGTTGAGGCCGAAGCGCACTTCGAGCTCGGTCAGCTTGAACAGCTGCTCCATCAGAATGACAGCGTCGACCTGACCGTTCTTCGGTTCGAGGATAAGACGAATGTCGTCGGCGCTCTCGTCGCGCACGTCCTTAAGCAGCGGCAGTTTTTTCGCCAACAGCAGTTCAGCAATTTTTTCGACGAGGCGCGATTTCTGTACGCCGTAAGGAATCTGGGTGACGACGATCTGATAGACGCCGCGTCCCTTGTCTTCCTTGTCCCACGTGGCGCGCGTACGGAACGAGCCACGCCCAGTCTCATAGGCATGAACAATCGCCGAGCGGCTTTCGACCAGTTGGCCACCGGTTGGATAGTCCGGCCCGCGCACAAGGTCATCCATGCTTGGCGGCGCGGACAGATCTTGCTGGATGAGTTCTTCAACCGTCGCATTTGGATTCTGGATGAGCTTGAGCGATGCGTTACACAGCTCAACAATGTTATGGGGCGGGACAGACGTCGCCATGCCCACAGCAATACCCATGGAACCGTTGGCAAGCAGGTTCGGGAAGTTCGACGGCAGCACGATCGGCTCGTCGTCTTCCCCGTCATAGGTCGGCTTAAAATCGATGGCGTTTTCGGTGATGCCTTCGAGCAGACGCGTAGCAACCTCGGTCATACGGCTTTCCGTATAACGCATCGCCGCAGCGCTATCGCCGTCGATATTACCGAAGTTGCCCTGCCCGTCGACCAGCGGATAGCGCAGCGAGAAGTCCTGCGCCAAACGCACCAAGGCGTCATAAATCGAAGAGTCGCCGTGTGGGTGGAACTTACCGATCACGTCGCCAACCACACGCGCGGACTTCTTATAGCCCTGGCTCGGATCGAGCTTCAGCAGTCGCATTGCGTGCAGAATACGGCGGTGCACAGGCTTGAGCCCGTCACGCGCGTCTGGCAACGCACGTTGCGTAATGGTGGAGAGGGCGTAGCTTAGATACCTCTCCTCAAGCGCCTGCTTAAGGTCGACGATCCGGAGGTCATCCGGCGGCGGGGTGGTATCTGCATCTGACATGAGTGCTTCAGTCCATGAGAACGAATCGGGAGCAGAATACAGCGCAAGTACGTTTCGCGCATGTACTCACCTTTCGTTTTGCCCAGTTTCCCGGACCCGAGAGCACTTTTGCCGCCACCCAGAGAATACTCCGTGCGGCGGTCAATCTAAGAGTCAGAACAGCGTGTTATGCGAAACGGTTAAACCAATCAGGCACATAAGCCGCCTTTTCAGCGCGCGCTACGTTCTGCGTGAAATAGGACAACAGCATCAAAACAAAGAGGGCTACCGCGATTTCAACACCGGGTATGCCCGCGGAAATATGAGCGCTCGCAGCGATGAGGAGGTGGTAGAAAAAACCTGCATAAGCAAGCTGCGCGAGCCAGACAGGCTTACGAACCAGAACGGCCAAAACGCCTAACGGCTTCACAATCATCATCAGCGGCACGAGATAGGCAGGATAGCCGATCGCAACATACCCTGCTTGCGCACCGGCCGTGTCAGTGATGTAGGCAAATGTGCTCACCAGATAAATGGCGAGAAACATCGCGGTGCTGACCCAGTATATGATTTTACCAACCAATCGAGCCTCCTGCTCTAAGCTGTAGAGCAAGGATAACAAGGCCAGATTTACAGCAAGTGAATCAATGCTTTGTTAGGTTTTCAACGAGTGGCGCACGAGTGGCTGGCGCATGGGTCTGACCGGTAGACCAGAAATGGGCCCTGAGAAAATGCTCTGTCAATGTGAACGCATCCCGGATGTCGTCTGGCGACGCATTCCCACGTTCAAACAGAAAACTCGGCAATTTCAGGAGCCTATCACGATAGGGCTCCGCCGCCTCGCGGCATACGGCTCTGCCCGTTCGAGGAGAAACGTGGGTAAGGTCGTGTGTAGCCCCAGTGGCGCCGCATTGGGTGAGATCTAGCCCGAAACCCAATTCATCCAGCAGCGCGAGCTCAAACCGCACCAATGCAATCGCATCGGGTTTCGCATCGATCAAACGCAGGGCCATGCCCAACAGCCGATCGGCCGCTTCACGCTCTGGCAGGAGATGGAGATGCTCAAAAACAGTCTGCGCCAGATAGAGCCTATCGCGATCGGCAATCAGCTCTGCAGCACGAGCATGGAGTAGCTCTACCGTGAAAAAGCCAAGCTGACTTTCAAGCCGCGAACGCCACGTCACTTGGAGCACATTGCCTGGCTGCAAAGCGGCCGCCAGTTTGGGCGACCGCCCTCCCCGGATCAGGCCCAGCTGACGCCCGCGCCCGGCCACCATCACCTCAGCAATGAGGCTGGTTTCACCTTGGCGTTTAGCGCCTATCAGCAGGCCTTCACCGGTCCATTCCATCGTGTACTCGGGACAGCGCCCTACTTCTTATCAGAGGGGAATTCGAGGCCCATTTCCTGATAGCGCTCTGGGTCTTCAGCCCACTTTTCGCGGACCTTGACGAAAAGGAAGAGATGGATCGGCACTTCGTACATGTCCATCAGTTCACGACGGCTGTCCGCGCCAATGGCCTTGATGGTCTGGCCACCTGCACCGAGCACGATCTTCTTATGGCTCTCACGCGACAGGTAGATCACCTGATCGATCTTGTAGGAGCCATCCTTCTGGATCTTAAAACTCTCGGTTTCGACCGTGGAGTTGTATGGGATCTCATCATGGACGCGCAGGAATAGCTTTTCGCGCGTCACTTCCGCCGCAGTGATCGCCATGGTCAGATCGGTCAGGTGATCTTCTGGGAAGTGCCATGGGCCCGGTGGGACGTGCTTTGCAGCCCAATCGATGAAGTCCTTGACGCCGTCGCCCTTGAGCGCGGACAGCATAAAGGTTGCTTCAAAGCGAAGATGCTCGTTGAGATCATGCGCGAGGTGCAACAGCTTTTCGCGCTGTACCTGGTCGATCTTGTTGAGGATCAGCACCTTTGGGTGGTTGATGTTCTTCAAGCCCTCGATGAGCGCTTCGATGTCGCTCGTGATGCCGCGCTCTGCGTCGACGATGAAGGCGACGATGTCAGCGTCACCTGCCCCGCCCCAGGCGCTATCGACCATAGCGCGGTCAAGACGGCGCTTTGGCTGGAACACACCGGGCGTGTCAACGAAAACAAGCTGGGTCTGTTCAAGCGTCAGCACACCGCGCACTTGGCTACGGGTGGTTTGCGCCTTGTGAGTCACGATGGACACCTTCGTGCCAACCAGCGAGTTCAATAGGGTCGACTTACCGGCGTTGGGCGCGCCAACCAGCGCGATAAAGCCGCAAGCGGTGTCGGTCATTTCGATATTCTGTGTCATTTTGTTTCCTTCCAGACCTTCTGCAGGATCAGGAATTGTTCGGCGACGCGATGCTCGGCGATCTTCTTGGAAGGGCCTGTAGCTGAAATGCGTTCAAAGCCGGAAAGATCAACGGCGATCGTAAATTCTGGGGCGTGGTCGGGACCGGTGCGCTCGACAAGCGTATAGGCCGGGACTTCAAGTCCCCGCGCCTGCGCCCATTCTTGCAGGGTCGTTTTCGCGTCTGCACGGTTTGCCTGACCACCATCCAGAACGCCTTCGAAATTGCGCTGGATGAAATGGGCAGCTGGATCGAGACCGCCATCGAGATAGATCGCCCCGATAATGGCTTCCGTCACGTCGCCGAGAATAGCATCCTTTTCAGCGCCGCCGGAGCGCGCTTCGCTGTCGCCGAGCACCATCTCTTTGCCTAAGCCAAGACGACGCGCGATGTCCGCGCAGGTTTCCTTGCGCACGAGCGTGTTGAGCGTACGGCTCAACTCGCCTTCGTTTGACTTTTCATAGCGTTGATAAAGCATGTCAGCGACGACGAGCCCGAGCACACGGTCGCCGAGAAATTCCAACCGCTGGTAAGAACGGTCAATGCGCTTTGCCGGAGACAAAGCGCTGGAATGGGTAAGGGCCCGCTCGAGCAGGTCCGGGTCGGCAAAATCATAGCCTAGCCGGTCCTGCAGCGCGGTCCGCGATTTAATACGTGATGTCATTAGTGAATGGACTGGAACATGCGATCCCAACGAACATTGGCAGGCCACTGCCAAATCTGCCACGGCGGCAGGTTGTCCTTGATGGAGAAGAAGCGTGCTTCCGCCTTTGCGATAAGGTTGACCGAAGGGACATAGCCAACCTGGCTGAGCACGCGGCTGTCGGCCGAGCGGTCACGGTTGTCACCCATCATGAAATAGTGGTTCGCCGGCACAACATACTCAGGCGTGTTATCGAGCTGCTGATTGTCGCTGATTTCCTGAATGATGTGGCTCGTGCCTTCCGGGAAAGTCTCGCGGTAAACCGTGACTTCGCGGGTGTCGAAATTGGAGTCGGTATCCATGGCTTTGCCGATCTCTTCGCGCTCAACCATGGTGCCGTTGATGTACAGACGCCCTTCCTTAACCTGAATACGGTCGCCCGGCATGCCGACAATACGCTTGATGTATTCCATGTTCTGCGGAACGGGACGGAACACAGCAACATCGCCACGGTTCGGATCACGACCCAGGATACGATTGCCGATTGGCAATTCGAAATCGAGCGCTGCGAAATTGCCATAGCGGCCAAGCGAGAACGAGTGCTTGCCGTAGCCCCACACGAACTTGTTAGCGACGAAGTAGTCGCCGATCATCAGCGTCTGCTGCATCGAAGCGGTCGGGATCGAGAACGGCTGATAGAGGAAGAACCGCAGGAAGATCGCAATCGCCAGCGCTTCGACAACCACAATGATGGTATCGAGCCATTCGTTCTTTGCCGACTTAGGCTTGAGCGTTTTTTGGGGCTTGTCCGCAAGCTGGTTCATGTTTTCATCCGATAAGGCGCTGCCGAAGGGTTAGGCGTTTGCGCTGTTCTGGTCAACCTTGAGCGACCGGGAGAGCTTCAATGATAACGAAAGCCTGCGCTAAACCTGCGTCGTCGGTGATGGTTATGTGAATGTGGGGCTCGTGCCCCTCTGGCATCATCCGGGCCAGCGCTTTGGCTGCACCATTGGTGAGCTTCATGGTGGGCTTGCCACTCGGCAGGTTCACGACGCCCATATCGCGCCAATAAACCCCACGACTGATGCCGGTTCCCAAGGCTTTTGACATGGCTTCTTTCGCCGCAAAGCGTTTCGCGTAAGAAGCCGCCCGTTCAGCCCGACGGTCCGACTTGGCGCGCTCAATGTCTGTAAACACGCGATTGGTGAACCGCTCGCCGTGCCGGTCCAACGTCGCCTGCACGCGATGAATCTCGATAAGGTCAGAGCCGAGGCCGATGATCATACTCTTTCCCTTTGTGTGATCGCCTGTGACCCGAACAGGAAGCCCGAGCCACAAGCGTTCCGTCGTTCGGTTATTTTACGCCCTGAATCCCGCGCGACCCCGGCTTAACAGCTGGAATAGCGGCCAATTCTGGCGGGAGATTGTCCGCAGGATAGGCAGGAACCTTAAATTCAATCAACGAGATCAGCGGCACGCCAACATCGGCCTCGCCACCCGAGCGGTCAATCAGGCACGCAGCAGCCACCACATTGGCACCAATGCCGCGCAGCGCTTCCACGCACTCACGGATCGAAAGACCAGTCGAAACGATATCCTCAACCACGATGACCTTGTCATCAGGCGAGATTTCAAAGCCACGACGCAGTTCGAACTTGCCGTCGACGCGTTCTGTATAGAGCGCTGGCAGGTTGAGGTGACGCGAGGTTTCGTAACCCGGAATAATGCCGCCGATTGCTGGCGACACGACCTTGGTCACGCCCGGCACTTCAGCCTTGATGCGTTCGGCCAGAGCCTTGCAGAGCTTTTCCGTCTGATGCGCGTATTGGAAGACCTTGGCCTTCTGCAGGAAAACCGGCGAGCGCAAGCCTGAGGACAGAATGAAGTGTCCTTCCAGCATCGCACCGCATTCCCGGAAGATATCCAGAACTTCGTCCCTATTCATCACGCGCACTCCTGTCGACTTTGCCGTCCCATTCTAGCGTAGAGATCATTCCCGCTTCACGCAGGCCAGCCCTCTGGACGGCAGAGAGGCCAGGGCTACGCTTGAGCGTTGCCAGAACATCGGTGAGCTGCGCAAGGTCGCGCACCTCGATTTCAAAGATCATCTGGTGGAAGTCAGGCGAAATCATCCGCATGACAAGGTTATTGATGTTCGCATCGCATGACGCGATGGCGGTCGAGATCTGCGCCAGAGAACCCGGGCGGTTGACCGATTCCATCGAAATCACCAGCGCGTAGAGATTATCTGGTGCGTCCGCGGCAATGTTCCAGCGCACATCAACCCAGGCCACATCGCTATCATGCATAGCGATGAGCGCTTCGGAATGTGCCGGATAGATCATAAGCGGTTTTTCGGGCTGCAGAATGCCAATCAGGCGATCCCCCGGAACAACCCCCTCCCCCGACACCACAACAGCGGTGTGGAAGTCGAGCTGCTTGAGCGCACGCCAAGCTTCGGAACCTTCGAGGTGCCCACCCGCAACGCGGAAGCGGAAATGATCGGTGGCGCGCAGCGCAAACCAGCCATCAGCCGTATCAGCCACAGGAAGCTCCAACTTCCGGCGACGCTTGCGGATGCCCTTAACCTGCTCAAGCGCAGTGCCCAGCTCTTCTGAGCCAATTTTGCCTTCGCCCAATGCGATCAGCAATTCACGCTTATTGGGCTGGTTCAAAGCCTCAGCCAGTGCCTGCGCTTCGCTGTCTTCCAGCATCACGCCTTCACGGTCGAGCAGCAGGCTCAGCACTTGCTCGCCAAGCGCCAAGGCACGCTGGGTTGCTTGCTGACGCACAGCACGACGGATTGCAGCACGCGCCTTGCCGGTCGCAGCAATACTGCTCCAGTTGCTTGGCGGGCGATGATTGTGGTCGCGCATAATTTCCACTTCATCGCCCGACCGGAGCTGAGTGACGAGTGGCAGAATAAGCCCGTTGATCTTGGCCCCGACGCAGGTATCCCCGATGTCGGTATGCAGTGCATAAGCAAAATCGATTGGGGTCGCGCCGCGCGGCAAGGCGATCAGACGGCCGCGCGGGGTAAAGCAGAACACCTGATCCTGGAACAATTCCAGCTTGGTGTATTCAAGGAATTCTTCGGTGGGGATACCCGAGGTCAGATGGCTAATCGTCTGGCGCAGAGAACCGTAAGCCGCCGATTCCATTTCAATGCGCGATAGGCTCGCGGAAGCACCGTCCTTATAGAGCGCGTGAGCCGCGATACCGAACTCAGCGATCCGATCCATCTCTTCGGTGCGAATTTGCAGCTCAACACGCTGTCGCCCCGGCCCAACAATGGTGGTGTGGATCGACTGGTAATCATTGTTCTTCGGGACCGAGATATAGTCCTTGAACCGGTTCGGCACGACCTTCCAGGTCGTGTGCACCAGACCCATGGTCCGATAGCACTCTTCGACTGAACCAACGACCACGCGGAAACCAATGATGTCCGAGAGCTGCTCAAGGGCGATCGACTTCCGTTCGATCTTGGAAAAAATCGAATACGGGGCCTTCACCCGCGCCTTTACCCGCGCCACGATCCCCGCATCGGCGAGACGATCGGTCAGTTCATTGGAAATGGAAGCGATAATCTCGCGGTTCTCGTCCTCAAGTTCCTTGAGGCGGGATTTGATGGCAGCGTAATGATCGGGCTGCAGGATCTTGAACGAGAGATCCTCCAACTCGTTACGCATATCCTGCATACCCATACGCCCCGCGAGAGGCGCGTAGATATCCATGGTTTCTTGGGCAATGCGCTTCTGCTTGTCCTCGCGCATGAAGTCGAGCGTACGCATGTTGTGCAGCCGGTCAGCCAGCTTCACCAGCAACACGCGGACGTCCTGGCTAATCGCCAGCAGCAGCTTACGCAGGTTTTCCGCCTGGGCTTCTTCACGAGAGACGAGATTGAGGCGCTCAATCTTAGTCAAACCGTCAACAATGGCCGCGATTTCCGCGCCAAAAAGTTGATCGATCTCCGCGCGAGTCGCGTCGGTATCTTCAATGGTGTCGTGGAGGAGGCCCACAGCCACCGAAGCGTCGTCCAGCTTCAACTCTGTGAGAATTGCAGCGACTTCTAGCGGATGATGGAAGTAGGGGTCGCCAGACGCGCGCTTTTGCGAACCATGCTTCTGCATGGCGTAGACGTAGGCCTTATTCAACAAATTCTCGTCGACGTCAGGGTTATACGCCTGAACGCGTTCGACGAGCTCATACTGTCGCATCATGAAAGTAGCCGCGGCTCTGGGGAGGAGAGCTTAGCGCCTGCACTAGAAATGAAAAGAGCGCCCAGTTTGAAAACCGGACGCTCCAGATATAGCTTGAACTGGCTAGCCCGCAAGCGGGATCAGTCGTCGCGACGCTCCGGCGGAGCAAGGCTTTCGATACCGCGCAGAAGTTCTTCTTCCGAAATGGTGTCGAAGTTGATCGAATCGTCGTCGCCGGCGCTTTCGATCATCGGAGCAGCGCTATCTTCTGGCTCGTCGACTTCAACATACTTCTGCAGCGAGTGAATCAGATCCTCGTGCAGGTCGTCTGGCGAGATCATGCCGTCGCCAATCTCACGCAGTGCAACGACAGGATTCTTGTCGTTATCGCGAGGAACGGTGATCTGTGCGCCTGAGGAAATCATGCGCGCGCGGTGAGCGGCCATGAGGACGAGGTCGAAGCGATTCTCGACCTTTTCAATGCAGTCTTCAACGGTGACGCGTGCCACGAACGTCTCCACTTTTTATTAAAGGGAATGAAGGGCCGGAATACACCAAGGACGGCTGCTTGACAAGCGGAAGCGAAAACACCAGATGCGGCGATCTCACCGTTGCTCGCCGATCAAAAACGTGCGAATACCGAACTTAAGTTATCCACACAGTATATTGATTTCGCCAGGCAAGTCCTAGGCACTCTTTGAGGGGTTTATAATGGCTATTGATCCACGTGAGAAGATTGCCCTCTTCATTGACGGTGCAAATCTTTATGCCACATCAAAAGCTGTCGGTATCGACATCGACTATCGCAAGCTACTTACTGAGTTCAGCGGCAAAGCTTATCTATTGCGCGCAAACTATTACACGGCTCTAATTGAGGATCAGGAATATTCCTCTATTCGCCCGCTCATCGATTGGCTTGATTACAACGGCTACACCGTCGTCACCAAGCCAGCAAAAGAGTTCACAGATGCTACCGGCCGCCGCAAAGTAAAGGGCAGCATGGACATCGAGCTCACCGTTGACGCGCTAGAGCAAGCTCCATTCTACGATCACATGATCTTGTTCTCCGGCGACGGTGATTTCACGGCGCTTGTGGCTTCACTTCAGCGCCGCGGGAAACGCGTCACAGTGGTCTCGACCCTATCGAGCCAGACGCCCATGATCTCGGACGATCTGCGTCGTCAGGCCGACTTCTTTATGGATGTGGCTGATTTGGCGAAAACAGTGGGCCGCCCACCACAGGCGCCACGCCCGCACGAAGAATAACAAAAAGCCCGGATCGCTCCGGGCCTTTTTTTATCCTCGTCCGCCTTCTTTCATGATGCGGGCTTTGTCGCGATTCCAATCCCGATCACGGGCCGTCGCGCGCTTGTCGTAATTCTTCTTACCCTTGCCAACGCCCAGCAGCAGCTTGGCGCGACCTTGGTCATTGAAGAACAACTTCAGCGGCACAATCGTGTGCCCTGCCCGCGCCACATCCTGGTCCAGCTTGGCCAACTGCTTCTTGCTCACCAGCAATTTGCGCGGACGGCGCTCAAGATGGTTGAAACGGTTTGCCTGCAGATATTCAGGGATATGCGCGTTGATCAGCCACAGCTCCCCCATCTCTGGAGAGGCGTAGGATTCGGTGATTTGAGCCTTGCCTAAGCGAAGAGACTTCACTTCGGTGCCGGTTAAAACCACACCGGCCTCAATGGTATCGCCGATTTCATAATCAAATCGAGCACGACGGTTTTCAGCCACGAGACCGTGGCTGATCCAACCGTTCTTGCTCTTGTCGTTCTTTGCCTGTGCCATAGACCTTAGATAAGGCCTGCGTGGCGCATTGCAAAGTCCATTGCGTCTTGCGTTGCTTGGCTCACAGGCACAAGCGGCAGCCGCATTTCATTCGCACACAGATTGAGACGATTACCGACATACTTCGCAGGCGCCGGATTCGGCTCCATGAAGAGATCACGGTGCAGGTAAGCCAACTTATCGTTGATTTCGCGCGCCGCAATGAAGTCACCCGCCAGCGACAACTCCTGCATTTGCGAGCACAAAGCTGGAGCAACGTTTGCTGTTACCGAGATACAGCCCATGCCGCCATGTGCATTGAAACCCAAAGCGGTGCTATCGTCGCCGGACAGCAGAATGAAGTCTTTGCCCAGCTTCTGGCGCTGGATGGACGCGCGTTCGAGATTACCCGTCGCATCCTTCACACCAATGATATTGCTGTGCGCTTCGTGGAGACGCGCAATGGTGTCGACGGAGAGATCAACGACAGTACGGCCCGGCACCGAGTAGAGAATGACCGGGATACCGATGGACTTTGCGACAGCCGAGAAATGCTGGAACAGGCCTTCTTGGTTCGGCTTGTTGTAATATGGAACAACCGACAAAACCGCGTCAGCGCCTGACTTTTCGGCGTGCTGAGCCAGAGCCACAGCCTCGGCCGTTGCATTCGAGCCTGCACCAGCCAAGACCGGTACGCGCTTGTTGGCGACTTCGATACAGATGTCGATGATGCGGTTGTGCTCTTCGTGGCTAACCGTCGGGCTTTCGCCGGTCGTGCCAACCGGCACCAGACCGCGCGTCCCCTGCGAAATCTGCCATTCGACAAAGCTAGCGAAGGCTTTCTCATCCACTACCCCATCGCGCATGGGAGTGATGAGTGCCGTAATCGAACCTCGCAGCATTTTGCCGATATTCCCTAATTATCGCCAGCCCTTTGCTGGCGTGATTCCAATCTTGCCTGCACACGCGCGGCGCAGGATGCGCTGCACCATACTTTCAACGGTGCGTCGCCACAAGACAAGCAAATGGTGCTTGTGGGTCCTGTCCGCAGATCGATAAACAAGAAGCATGGACATGTTGCTGCGACGCCACCGAACCACGCCCGCCGATCACCCAGCCTTCGCTGGGCTGGATGTCACACGCGTCCCATTACACGATGGAAAGACCCACGCAGCAGTCCACATCAGGGGAAAGTTCGAACCCGGACGGCCACCTTTAGTTTGCCTGGCTGGCTACCATCGCAACATGGCGGATTTCTCCGGTTTTCTGGACATTCTCCAAAAGACCAAGCTGGCTGATTGGCCATTGATATTAGTGGACTTTCCCGGCCGCGGGCGAGCCGACGACCGTTCGAAGATCGAGGATTACAACTCGCTCAATGACGTTCGCGACCTCGAGGATGTTCTGGCCAGTTTAGGAATCGGGCGCGCCATATTTTTTGGACAAGGGCACGGTGGCCAAATCGCCATGCTCTATGCTGCCCGTCATCCAACCCTGATCGCAGGCACAGTTCTGGTCGACGCCGGTCCGGTAACCGATTCGCGTGGCTTAGTGCGTTTGCGTAGCAATATTGCCCATATTGCCTCGTGGCAGGGGCAAGCTGTGAGTTCCGGCTTCCGCCGCATCCTTGGGGGCGACTACCCCGAGCTCAGCGAAATTGCGCTCGATAGTCTCGCCAAGCGCACGCATAGCACCGGCAAAAAAGGTCGGGCCCTCCCGCTATTCGATGAGCGCCTCATCAAACGCCTCGACCAATTTGATTTTGACGATATTCTGGTGCCTCAATGGCAGCTTTTTGACACCCTTCAATGCGCGCCACTGTTGATTTTCCGCACGCAACTGACGGATCTTCTGCGTCGGGAAATCTACGAGGAAATGGTGCGCCGCCGCCCTGACGCGACCGCACTCACCATTTCGGGGCAAGGCTCCCCTGCCCTTTTTGAACACTTTGAAGAGGTCGAAACCATTGTCAGCTTCATCAGCCAGATTACCCAGCCGCCGTCGACTCGCACGCGCCGCTAAATCTCTAGTCGCGCAGCCTAATGACGATCCGGCGGTTCGCCGATTTCCCAGCCTGCGTATCGTTGACCGCTACCGGTACAGTCTCACCGTAGCCAATCGCGTAAAATCGCTCTTCAGCGATGCCGCGTCCCACAAGTGCCTTAACAACGGATTCGGCGCGCATCACTGATAGGATAAGATTTTTCTGATCGTCGCCATCGCTGTCAGTATGGCCCTCAACCTCTACGGCTGCGTGTCCGCATCCCTTCAAAGCTTGGGCAAAGAGGTCCAACTCAGCTGAAGCCGATTCAGCAATCACCGACGAACCTGACCGAAAAAGTATGGCGTTGTGCGCAGAAAGCTCCGCCAAGCGCGCCACACACTCGTCGCGTGACATTGTCACTGTTAAGCTAACGGCACTGTCGCCACCCAGCTCCGCCCCCAGGCGTCGCGCGACGTCATCCGACCCGACTTCGCCGGTCAACGTCCAGCCACCATCCCGTAACTCTAAGCGGCCTTGATCAAGTTCCATAAGGGACCGCATGCCAGACTGAAGCTTCGCGCCAAAATCGTCGGGTGCATTGCCCGATACCGCCAAGCGGTCAACAACGACGCCAGACAGATTGCTCAAATAGCGCAACGTCGCCTCCGACGGCACCTGCCCGCGAAACGACAAGGCACCGCCAGGCACTTTGACGGCCACGAAACTGAAACTGCCCGGTGCAGAAACGAGAGTGGTAGGGCTTGGCGTCGCCGTTTCGACAGCGCCGGATGGAGTGGTGGCTGTGCCCGCTTGCCCGTGAACCGTACTCACAAAACCTGCAATACAAACAAAAACAACACCAGGGGCCGCTCGCTTGAGCATGTCCTTGATCATCAACTTAATTCCAGATTATCGCCGCAACACCTGAACGTACCAAAGCCGAGGGGACATACCAAGCACGACTTCGTCACCGAGGCTTCACTCAAGCATCGAGCGCTTACTTGAATTCCTTCCCGGCGCGGACTGTTAGCTTATATCCGCCCTCGGTGTTGAACTCACTTTTCAAGTGGCCAGTGACGCCGCCACCTGGCGTCACGTTCACATGGGCGCCAGCGTATCCCACAACATCATTATGGAAGGCACCAGCGGCTTTCTGTTCAGCGATCTTCGAGCCAAAATAGACACCAGCCTCAGCGCCGACCGAGAAAACTTCCGTCATGACAGCATTCACCTGCCCAGCAACCTGCCCCGTCACTAGGCCCGTGCGACCGTCGATAAAAGCGCGCGTACCGACATTGCCAGAAACATACCTATGTAGCGGGAAGCCAACCGACGCACCAAAGCCGTAGTCTATGAAGTTCGTCCCGAACAGCGGACCATCATGAATAAGTTCGGACGACACGGCGAAGGTCAAACTTCTAAAGCGCCCTTCGGCGGAGGCCATAGCGTCAATGCGATCAATGCCGTCATGCTTTGCGTTCGCATGGTATGCGACTGCGGATCTGAGGCTAAAACCATCGAAATATGCGGACGCACCGCTATGGAGCATCCAAGAACGGTCCGCACTGCTGAGGTCGAATAACAGGCCAGTTAAATGCCCGGAGAGACCATCGCGATTATAGGCGATAGAAGCCACCCCAGTGCCGCCAGTGTCAGACCCAATCGCCTCAATACCGCCAGCAATGGTCCACTGATTGTTCAAGCGAGAGGTTGCATGCACGACATGCCCACCAATCTTCTCGCTGTCATTGTCAATGCCGACGCCACCACCTTCATACGAAGAGGTATTGAACAAGCCGAGATAGTTAAACGGCCTGTCATTGCCAAATATGGCAACCGACCCCTTCTTCCCAATCATCAACTTGGTCGCGTCACCAATCTCAACAAAAGCCTCGTCAATCTTTAGCTCATTGCTGCCGCGCGACGACGCCATTGGGCCGTCAGTAGTGTAACCAACTGCACTGCCCCAATACTTTTGCTCTTCCTCGGTGCCAATCTGGATGACCGCACGAGAGGGGCCAAAATCCGTTTCAGAGACATCGACCAACTTCAGCCAAGTCTTGACCTTGGTATTCCAATCGACGCCATAAAGCCCGACGGGCAATTTAGTGTCGTGAGACGTCCGCGCGATAACAACTTCATCCCGAAACTGCCCCAACTCCAGCTCATAGGACACACTACCCCGCAACTGCAGACAGTGAGTATCTGAGGCCAAAGTCATGCCGGGCACGCCGAGGTAATCGCAGGTGTTCAACTCTTGCAACACGCCCAATCCCTGCGCCTGCACAACACCAAACTCCTGCGCCGCAACGAACGACGTCGGCGCAACCAGAGCACAGGTAAGAAGGAAAAGTCGCTGATTTATCAAAGTTTTGCCCCAAGACGAAGTCTAGCAACGCCGCAGCCCAATGGGCAGTGTGATTACAGCTCAGCCAGCCTTAGCCCACACGCATTAACGGGTCATAAACCATAACGCAGAAGGTTGGAAACAGTTCACAATTCTTGAGCGGTCACGATGATTTGCAGACCACGGGAATGACGCACGATTGGTCCAAAAAATGAATTGTGATGTCGAAATTCGTTCGATCACTGATCCACTTGGGCGTTGCGCATGCGAGCAGAAACCCTCACCCACACAGAACGAAATTCTCAAACTACCCAGCGGACGCTCGTAGACCGGTCGCCCAACTAAACGGGATAGGGCGTTCACTCGCCCAAATCACTTAGTCGACCACCAAGTCAAAGCCCGGATATCGATCGGGGATATAGCCCCACATTATGGCAAGCTTCGGCACGAACGTGGCAGATGTCGATAACACGCTAACCACCGCCAGCAAACTCCACGGACCGATAACCACGCATCCGGCCCTTTGTGAGTTACACGCTCGGTCAGTTAGGAACAGCGTAAAAAGAAAAGGCCCGGCGTGAGCCGGGCCTTTCCCAATTCAAAGCTAATCCAAGGATTACTTGAATTCCTTCGCAGCCTTGAAGGTAACCTTGTAAGCGTTTTCGCTGTTGACGGTACCTTCGAGCGAGGAGGTGAAGCCGCCACCTGGTGCCCAAGCAAGACCAACGGTACCATAGATAACGTTGTCGTTCTTGAATACGCCAGCAGCCTTCTGAGCCTGGATCTTATCACCGAAGTAACCGCCGATTTCAGCAGTTGCCTTGATGGTTTCAGTCAGAGCAGCAACGAGCTGTGCCGATACCTGGGTGGTGTTGAGGTTTTCAACGCCAGCGTGGAAGTAACGAGCGCCGAGGTTGATCGAAACACCTTCGGTGACAGCGAAGCCAGCCGATGCGCCGAAGCCGTAGTCGGTGAAATCACCAGCTGGGCGGTTCGAAACGTTCAGAACTTCAGCCGAAGCTGCGATGGTGAACAGGTCGAACTTACCTTCAGCCGAGATCAGGGCGTTCAGGTGGTTGTAGCCGAGGTAGTTAGCGCCGCCGATGAGCGACTTGTTCAGGTACGATACCGCAGCGCGGACCTTGAACGCGTCGAACTGGCTGGTAACGCCAGCATGCAGCATCCAGGATTCAACGTTGCTGTTGAGAACTTCGAATGCAGCTGCAGTGAGGTGCGCAGTGATACCTTCGCCAGCGTATTCAACAACGCCAACTACAGTACCTGGACGCTTGCCAGCAACGTTCACATCGTTGCCAAGGGCTTCGAAGCCCAGACCAACCTTAACGCCATCAGCTACTTCGGAAACAACCTGAATTACGTTGCCGCCGAGCAGATCGGAGTCACCGTCGAGGCCAACACCAGCACCGTCGATCGATGCAGAGTTGAAGAGGCCAAGGAAGTTGAATGGAGCGTCGTCACCGAGGTTCGCGATCGAACCCTTCTTACCAGCCATGATGGTGGTGGTGTCGCCAACCTGAACGAAAGCCTCGTCGATGAAGACGAATTCCTTTTCAGTGTTGGTGGTGGTGCGTGGCGTACCAGTGGTACGGAAACGCTGGTCGCTCTTCAGCTTGATGGTTGCCGAAGCTGGACCGAAGTCCGAAGCTGCAGTGCCAACAGCCTTGATCCAGGAGATAGTACGGCTATCCCACTGTTCACCGTTGAGAGCAACAGGAACCTTACGCGAATCGTGAGTTTCTGCAACTACGCCTTCGTTACGGAACTGGCCGATACCGAATTCATACGATACGCCGCCGGTGATCTGGAGGCAGTTGTCCGAGGACGAAAGGGTCAGGCCCGAGATGCCGAGCGAGTCGCAAACGTCGAGCGAGGTGAGAACGCCGAGATCAGCAGCGTAACCAGCGGTCGAGAGACCAGCAGCAGCAACGGAACCGAGGATAAGGCTCTTGAGTTTCATTATTGACCTCCAAAGTCAGTCATATTTTTGTGCCGGTTACCCAGCGGTTTGTCGTAACGCGACCACACTATTCGTGGTGCAGTGTGTTGTCGTCGCGTCGCGACCGACAAACGATCCCATGCATGGATTCGCAAGACCCACTCTACGCAACCCGGAGGCGTACGCAATCGTTCAGAAGCGGTTTTGGTGCGAGGTGGGGTTCGTAGCGGAGAGGTTGTTGCAGATTCAGCACACACTCAGTGACGAACTGTTAACGGCGGTTAATTTTACCTTAACTCGGCACTTTAGTAGATGACGGCACCACTATTATTGGCGCGAGAAAACCAGGATTTAGAAACAATGAGGGCGCGGCAGGTATCCTGCACGCGCCCCAAACTGGTTAAGCTGCGTAGACGCAACTTCCATTAATCCACGTCGACTGGACAGCTCTCTGGTCATCTAAATGAACGAAGTTGCCGACGGCCTTAGCGCCCAAATGGCCATGCTCATTATCGATGCCAAGCGCTTGCGCCGCATAGAGCGAGGCCATCCGGAACACCTCTTCCGCATCCACACCAACGACATCGATCACATAGGTCACCGCATCGATCATATCGAGATCGGCACCAGCTAAAGTTCCATTGGCCAGACGCAATGCGCCGTCTGCACGGGTGATCGTGCGACCATTCAAAATGATTTCCTGCAAATCCGTGCCCGTTTGCGACATGGCGTCCGTAACAAGAAATACCTTGCCCGAACCGCGTTTGGAGCGAAGCGCCACGCCGATCGAAGCTGGATGGGCATGAATACCGTCGGCGATCAGCCCTGCGGTAACGCCTTCGCTGTCCAAGACAGCCCCTACAACACCAGGCTCGCGGCTTCCCATTTGGCTCATGGCATTGAACAAGTGCGTCGCCATGGAAGCGCCAGCTGAGAAGGCCTGCTTTGCAATGTCGAAGCTCGCGTCCGAGTGACCGATACTCACGACAGCCCCAGCCGCAACGAGCCGTTCGATCTGCGCCGGAGGCACTGTTTCAGCCGCAACGGTGCAAATAAGGTTCGGCAATGTCTGCGCTGCGTTGACCAGTCGCTCCTCATCTTCGCTATCCATGGGGCGGATGAGCGCAGGATCATGGGTCCCTTTACGCGCTACGGCCAAATGCGGTCCCTCGAGATGCAGACCGATAAAACCGGGTACGCGTGCAGCGTCCGCTGCAACACCAGCAGCAATCGCCTGCTCATTGACCTGGGCCGTATCGGTGATCAGCGTTGGCATGAGCGCGGTCGTACCAAACTGATGGTGTGCTGCGCAAATCGTGCGGATAGACTCAAGCGTTGGCGCGTTATTAAAGAGAATGCCACCCCCGCCATTGACTTGAAGGTCGATGAAGCCAGGCACAACCATGCCTGCACCCAAGTCAGTCACCTCTGCATTCGACGGGACAGCTGCCTGGTCGACAATGCCCGCGACATAACCAAATTCGACCAGCAATGCGGCCTTCTCGTGCCAGGCATGACCATCAAAAATGCGATCACAGGTGAAGGCTTGGATATCACTCATTCTTATACGTCACTTGTTTGAGCCATCAGCTCGTCAGGAAATAAGTCGATTGGGGCGGCTTATGCGCTCAGTCGCAACTCAGCGACAAAGTCATAGGCATCCCCGCGATAGATCGAGCGCGTGAACTCAACCACACGCCCAGTTTTTAGATAGGAAAGCCGCTCGATCTGCAGCCCCGCTGAGCCGATCGGCACTTGCAGGAGCGCCGCATCAGTCTCGCTGATATTGGCCGCGCGGATGCGCTGCACTGCACGCACCGGGCGCGCATCGCGAGTTTCGAGAAATTTGTAGAGCGAGTCGCCGATCTTGTTCGGATCGGCAATGAGTTCCGCCGAAACACTCGCCCGCTCGATAGCCAGCGGCAGATCTTGGTGTAACCTGAGGCGATTGATACGAGCTACTTTTTCTCCTGCTGAAAGCCCGAGCGACATGGTTTCTTCAGGCGACGGCAGGAACACGCCCCGTTCCAACCATTCCGACCGCACGATCATCCCACGCCGAGCCATATCATCGGTAAACGAGGTGAGCTGCGACAGGGATTGCTCAACCCGTTCAGTGTGCGGCGCGACGAATGTGCCCGAGCCGTGGCGCTGTACGAGAACGCCTTCTCCGACCAGTTGCTGCACCGCCTTGCGCACCGTCACGCGAGACACGTTGGCGCGGATCGCCAGATCACGCTCTGACGGCAGGGCATGACCCGGGAGGACTTCACCCGCCAAAATTACGCCCTCTATCCAGCGTTTCAATTGCAGATAGAGTGGCCCCCCGCGAGGCAGGACAACAGGACTATTGCCGAAAAGACCTTCAGGCGCAGTGCTCATGGGACCATCTTGTACCATGCGTTTACTGCTAATCAATACCAATCACATACCAGCTAAGCTCGTCATCGACTTTTGCGATACGGCGCAACTGGCGCTTTTATCTCGACCAAACGTTTGGAGACCGCAATGCCCCAACCCCGTACCGAGCAAAAGAACAAAAACGCCAATGCGTTAGACCTTCGTTCAAACGCAGAGATTCTAGCACTGTTCGCTGATGGTCAGGTTGCGGCAGCACAGTGCGTGTCAGCCACGATCCCCTCTATCGACGCAGCAGCCACCATTGTCGCCAAAACGCTGCAAAGCGGCGGGCGTCTAATTTATGCAGCCGCTGGCAGCTCCGCGCTCATGGCCTTGGCCGACGCCCTTGAATTGCCGGGCACATTTGGCTTCCCCCAAGAACGCATAATCGTCTTGTTCGCCGGAGGATCGGATATACTGCGCCACCTGCGCGGCGGCCCTGAGGACGATGCCACCGCGGGCTCAGCGGAAGCGGAAGCTCTCCATTTGACCGATGCTGATTGCGTCATCGCAATTTCCGCCAGTGGCAGCACCCCCTATGCCGTTGCCGCGGCGCAGGTTGCCAAGTCGCATGGCGCGCAGGTGATTGCCATCGCCAACAATTCAGACAGCCCTCTGGGAAGTTTGGGTGATGCAAACATTGTTCTCAGCACGCCGCCGGAAACTATAGCGGGCTCAACCCGCATGGGCGCAGGCACCGCACAAAAGATCACGCTCAACATGATCTCCACACTGGCCGCTCTTCGGCTTGGGCACATCTATGATGGCTACATGGTCAATGTTGTCGCCGACAACGCGAAATTGGTCACGCGCGCTCAGACCATGATTACCGAGATCACAGGCGTCTCATTTCCAGAAGCGCAAGCGGCACTTGAGCGGGCCCAACTCGCTGTCAAACCAGCCATTCTGTTGGCAGCAGGTGCGCCAGATCTTGCCAGCGCAGAGACACTCCTGAACACGCATTCCGGTCAACTCCGGCCGGCCTTACGCGCTCTCGCACACCCCTAGTGCCACGCAAAGACGATTGACAGACGCGCGGCTTGCTGTAGATGTATTTTACGTTTGTAAAAAACATGATCAGCCATGTCAGAGCCGCAGCCGCGCAATAAAGACGACGATCCTCGCCTCCTCAGGACACGACGTGCCCTGTTGGACGCAGTTGTCGCCTTAGTCGACGCAGACCCGTCACAGCCCATTTCCATCACCAAGCTGGTGGAGACAGCTGGGGTTACGCGCCCGACGTTCTATCAGCATTTCCCGGACGTTTCCTCAGCTCTGCAGCGCGCAGCACTTGAACGCGTCGCCACCGTATTACCGCCATTCACTGGGGTCTGCACACCAGAGACCATCGAGCAGACCGTGACGCAACATGCCCTGCCCGCCCTCATTCACATCGACGCCCACCGCGCATTCTATTTGCGCTCTATCGAAGGCGCAGCCACCGCGGCGTTCTTCGAAGAGCTCGTTCAATTCGTCAGCCAGCGCATGCTCACCCGTACGACCGACGATCTCAGTCCCTTGGCAAGTGAAAAACTCAGCCAACTCTCTGACGTTATCGCAGGCGGATCGATGTGGCTCGTCGTGCGCTGGATCCGAGGGGATTTGCTCTGCACGCCTGCCGATCTCGCGGCGCGCATGGCAGATACCGCTCGCCTCCTCTACCTCGCTCAATTCCTCCCGGCTGAAGGACGCTAAAGCCGATGCTTAACACCCCCTCACTACTCAAACTTGCCGCATTGGCCAGCATTGCCGGCCTCGCCGCGTGTGACGCTCCCGCGAATACTGCGACCAAACCGACCCCGCTCGTCGAGGTCGTAACGGTCACTCATCAGCTCCGAACGCTTTCACAAACCCTCACAGGGTCGGTCGAAGCCAAAGCTCAAGCGTCTGCCGCCTTTCTGATCAGCGGCAGACTTTCGACGCTCACTGTAGACGTCGGCCAGCGCGTACAGGCCGGGCAAGTTCTAGCGCGCATGAGCCCTGCAGAATACCAAGCTGATGTTGACGCGGCACAGGCGGGTGTCACGGCAGCGCAATCACGCCTGGCGCAGACCAAGACTGCGCTCGATCGACAGACATCTCTCTGGGATCAGGGACTGACGACGCGAAGCGCGCTCGATGGGGCGAAGACGGCTTGGGAAACGGCCTCCGGCACAGCTGAGAGTGCGCAGGCGCAGCTCGAACTCGCCCAGGAAGCTCTCAGCTACACAACACTCAAGGCGCGTGCGGATGGTGTGGTCATCCGCAAACTCGCCAATGTCGACGAAGTCGTCCAAGCAGGCGCTCCTGTCTTTCTCATCGCAGAAGATGGCCCGCGCAACGCCCGGATCAATGTGCAGGAAGCCGCAATATCTGGCTGGGACATGAACCAACAGGTCTCGGTGTCCCCCATTTCAAATCCAGCCGCCATCACCACCGGACGCATAGCCGAAATTGCTCCGGCTTTGGACGCGACAGGCACTGTCCCGGTGAAAGTTGAAGTTGACCCCAGCCTGCCCCTAGGCGTGCCAGTCTCCGTCCGCTTGCAAGTCAGACAAGACGATCACGTTACCCTACCGATGCAGGCTCTGACGCTAGCTGATGGCCAAGTGGCCGTTTGGCTCGTCTCCGCCGACAACACAGTCTCTCTGCGAGCAGTCGCTGTCGAACGCTACGAGAGCGGCGTCGCGATCCTTGCCGATGGGCTTGAGGATAACGAGAAGGTGGTCGTCTCCGGCGGTCAGTTCCTGTCCCCCGGCCTCGTTGTCGATACCCGAGAGGTGGCCCAGCCATGAAGTCCGTCACTCTCCTGACCGCCTCGGCGCTTGCGCTGTGCCTGTCGATACCATCATGGGCTGAAGACGCTGCGCCGGGCGACATCGCAACCGTGCGCCCCGTACTCACCCAACTCGTTACAGAGCAGCACGCGTCTGCCCCACAATTTGTTGGTGTGGTTTCCCCGCGCGTATCGGCTTCGATTGCTTTTCGCGTCGGTGGAACCTTAGTCACACGTCAGGTCGATCTGGGTGCGCAAGTCAGCGAGGGAACACCTCTCGCCAATCTCGACGCCACCACTCAAAACCTAGCGGTTCAAACCGCACGCGCCGATCTCGCTTCGGCAAAAGCCCAATACGCCAATGCCGCCGCCGCTGAAGGGCGCCTGCGCACCCTCACGCAAACGGACGTCGTCTCCATTGCCAATCTTGAGCTTGCTGAACAGCAGACGTCAGGGGCAAAGGCGATGCTCGTCCAAGCTGAATCTCGCTTGCGCCAAACGCACGAACAGCTCTCCTACACAACTCTGCTCGCCCCCTTCGACGGCATTGTCACTGCCGTAAACACCGAAGCAGGCTCGGTCGTCGCTGCCGGGCAATCCATCATCATCCTAGCCGACCCAACAACGCGCGATCTCGTCCTTGACCTGCCCGATAGCCTCATGGGTGAGGTCTCGGTCGGCACAGAGTTTCAGATTTGGCCTCAATTGACCCCTGAAACGAGCGTCCCCGGAACGGTACGCGAGATCGCCCCCCAAGCAGACCCGATAACGCGGGCTTGGCGCATCAAAATCGGTATTGAGACCGAAGTGGAAGCCTTTTGGCTGGGGTCAACGGCGAGTGCAGCTTTGGTGGCATCCAGCAAGCAGCAACTCACCATTCCCGCAAGTGCTGTCAAATTCGAAGATGGCAAAACCGGCGTTTGGATTGTCGATGAACCCAACGCCACCGTTCACTATCGAGAAGTCGTCCTCCGCGGTGCGCCAGCTTCTGGGCGTGCAATCGTCAGCGTCGGCTTACAGGCCGGCGAGCGCGTGGTCGTCGCGGGCGTCAACAGCCTGACCGACGGCCAGTCCGTCAAACTCATTCTGGAGAGCAAAAAATGAAGTCCTTCAACCTCTCCGAATGGGCCCTCCAGCACCGCTCTATGGTCTGGTACTTCATGATCGTCGCCATGGTGGCGGGTGTATTCTCCTATTTAAGCCTTGGTCGTGAGGAAGATCCGGCCTTTGCCATCCGCACCATGGTCATTGCCGCTGCCTGGCCCGGCGCTGCACCTGAAGAAATGGCGACACAGGTTACGGAGCGCATTGAACGCGAACTGCAGGATTTGCAGACGCTCGATTTCACGCGCTCGACAACCACCGCTGGCTCGACGACAATTTTCGTCAATCTGCGCAATGAGACCCCGGCGGCGACCGTTCGCCAGACTTGGCTCGAAGTGCGCGCCATGGTCAGCGACATCGCCCGCACCTTCCCCCAAGGCGTACAAGGACCCTTCTTCAACGACCGCTTCGGCGACGTCTATGGCAATATCTACGCCTTCACGGCCGATGGCCTGACCCATCGTCAGTTGCGCGACTATGTCGAAGATGCACGGTCCAAGATTTTAACTCTCAAAGAAGCTGGCACTGTCGAACTCATCGGCGCCCAGAGTGAGCAGGTCTACCTCGAATTCTCCTCCCGTCAGCTTGCTGCAATGGGTGTCAGCGCTGCCGAGGTCATTGCGACCCTGCAGGATCAGAACGCGATTAGCCCATCGGGTGTCATCCAGGCAGGCGCTCAGCGGGTTGCGGTGCGCGTGGGTGGACAATTCTCCTCAGAAGAAAGTCTTGAGCGCGTCAATCTGCGGATCGGCGACCAGTTCTTCCGTCTCGTCGACGTGGCCAGCGTTCAGCGCGGATATACCGACCCACCAACGGCGCTCTTCCACTACAATGGGGAGCCAGCAATTGGCCTCGCCATTGGCATGCGTGCTGGTGGCAATCTCTTGCATTTCGGCGAAGAGCTGACTGCCGAAGTCGAACGCATCGTTGGCGAACTGCCCTATGGCGTCGAGATCCATCGCGTCTCTGATCAGCCGCACGTGGTTGAAGAAGCCGTCAACGGTTTCACCAAAGCCTTGTTTGAGGCTGTTGGCATTGTTCTCGTGGTCTGCTTCGTCAGCCTCGGCTTGCGTGCCGGCATGGTGGTCGCCCTCTCCATCCCGCTCGTGCTCGCAATCACCTTCCTCTTCATGAGCTATCTCGACATTTCGCTTCAACGTGTGTCGCTCGGCGCCCTCATCATCTCGCTCGGGCTTTTGGTCGACGACGCCATGATTGCCGTAGAAATGATGGTGTCTCGACTTGAGGCAGGAGACTCTCTCAAAAAGGCTGCCGTGGCGGTTTACACCTCCACCGCCTTCCCCATGCTCACCGGCACTATCGTCACTGTGGCGGGCTTTGTCCCTATCGGCCTAAACTCATCCCAGGCTGGCGAATTCACCTTCACGCTCTTCGTGGTGTTGGCAATAGCCCTCTTGGTTTCATGGGTTGTGGCCGTGCTGTTCACCCCGCTCATTGGCGTTTCCATTCTGCCAAAGCAGATGAAGCACAAGGCTGGCAAAAAGAGCCGTGCCATGCGTGCCTTCTCAGCCCTCATTCAAGGGGCGATGCGCCATCGATGGCTCACGATTGTCGTCACCATTGCGCTCTTTGGCGCCTCCCTCTTCGGCATGACCCTTGTTCCGCAGCAGTTCTTCCCATCGTCGGATCGCCCAGAGTTGATCGTGGAATGGACGTTGCCGCAAAACGCCTCGATCGCCGAAACTGAACGGCAGGTCACCAAGTTCGAATCCGATCTCCTCGCTCAAAACCCGAATATCGATCACTACTCGAGCCACATAGGGGAAGGCGCGCCACGCTTCGTTCTGACCCTTGATGTGCCCGTGGCTATGCCCAACATCGCCCAGACAGTCATTGTCACAAAAGGGCTTAAAGTCCGTGACGGGGTGAAGGCGGAAATCGAGGCCTATCTGCAGCAGACCTTCCCCGGCACTGATACCTATGTGCGCCGTCTGGCACTCGGCCCGCCTGTCACCCGCCCGATCCAGTACCGTGTGAGCGGCCCGGACATCCAAACCCTCCGCACTCAAGCGCAGCGTCTCGCCGCCGTCATCAGCCAGAATCCAGACCTCGGTCCGGTTCGCTATGATTGGATGGAAAGCATGCAAGTTGTGCAGGTCGATGTGCTTGAGGATAAGGCCCGTCAGCTGGGCATTTCCAACAGCGACATCTCTACCGCCCTCAATGGCGTCACATCGGGGCAGCCCATTACGCAGATTAGAGACAATATCTATCTCGTCACTGTCACCGGACGCTCTGAAGCCACTGATCGTGGGTCTATAGAACCCCTGCAAGACATGCAGTTGGCAACGGGCGATGGTCGCTCCATCCCGCTCTCTTCGATTGCTACTCTGCGCTATGAGCAGGAACAACCGGTCATAAACCGCCGCGACCGTGCGCCAACCGTCACGCTCAATGCTGATGTTGTCGGCACGATCCAGCCCGCCAGCGTTGCCAGCGCATTGGCCCCATTGGTCGCTGACTTCGCCCAATCGCTTCCCGCGGGTTACTCTGTCGTCACCGGTGGTGAGGTGGAAAGCAGCGAGCAATCGATCACGCCGATCGTTGCGGTGGTGCCGCTGATGCTCTTCATCATGGCCACCGTGCTCATGATCCAGCTGCAGAGCTTCTCGCGCCTCATCCTCGTCTTCGCTGTGGCCCCTCTCGCGGTCATTGGCGTCGTCGCGGCGCTCTTGCCCTTCGGCAAACCTCTGGGCTTTGTCGCCATTCTCGGCGTCTTGGCGCTTGTCGGCATCCTCATCCGAAATTCGGTGATCCTGATCGTGCAGATCGAGCATCTGCGCTCTGAGGGGATGCATGCATGGAACGCCGTCGTCGACGCCACGGAACACCGTGTGCGCCCGATCATCCTCACTGCGCTCGCTGCCAGCTTGGGTCTTATTCCGATTGCGACGGAAGTGTTCTGGGAACCGATGGCCTACGCCATGATCGGCGGAATTTTGGTGGGCACCATCCTCACGCTCGTATTCCTGCCCGCGCTTTACGTGGCGTGGTTCCGTATCCATCCGGAGGAAACGCCTGAAGCCGAGCTGGCCGTTGCACCAGCACCACACCCGTAATTGGCACAAGAAAGGGGCGGTCTATACCGCCCCTTTTCACATCTGCTTTTTAGCCTGAAATCAACCGTAAACTGCCCGGCACACGGCCTCGCACTTGTTCAGATCAAGATAACCGTCGGTGCGGATGCGCGACTCCATGTCGATCCAGTACTGAACGCCCTGCGGCGCATCGATCGCCTTCAGCACATCCTTGACCGTGTCTGGCCCGATCCCGCCCGAGAAGCCCACGAAGGGACCGTTCTTCGCCAGCGTCGGCCACGCGGTTGGAGCTACGCCTGTGCCGAAGGACACATCGAACAACCAATCGAGCCGAGAATCGCTAGGCGTCTCTTTGCTGAACTGCAGCATCGAGCGAACCCCGATCTTCCGCCCGAAATAGACGGTGTTCTCAATGTGGGCGGCCGAACTCCCGGTAAAGCTGTGATTAACTTGGACGCGGGAATAACCAAATAGTTCTACGTCCACGCTGTCTGGCTCGTTGGCGATGCGGCGTGCCTGTTCTCCGCACACGTGGGCTGCCAAGCGCAGCCCACCAGCTGTCACAAAAGCTTTGCGTTTTTCTGCATCTGGAAACAGCGGCTTTTCTGTCTGCGCATCATCCACCAAGACGCCCCATTCAATCGGGTAACGCGCTGAAAGCGCCCGCAAATCACCGATCTGCGCGGGGTTATCCAAACCCGTAAACGCAATAAAGCTTGGCAGCTCAGCCATACAAAAGACTCCCTAAAATATCACCCCGGCTTCTATTGGTACGTACCACCGAAGTCAAATTTTGCGCAGCCCTGCCTGATATTTAATCACTAATCCGTGAAGTTGACTTATTGGTACGTGCCACTTAGCACGCCCCGTCCGACAGGGATCTCTCATGACCTCTTCTGCACTGAACACAGATGGACCGCTCTACCGCCGCCTCGCAGAACAATTGCGCGGGGCGATCGAAACAGGTGAATTTGCCGCCGATGGGCCGCTGCCCGCCGAGCGCGATCTCGCCCTGCGCTACCAAGTCAGTCGCGACACCGTCCGTAAATCACTGAAACTTCTTGAGACGATCGGCGTCGTCTACGGCGATCATGGGCGCGGGACCTTTGTATCCCCACCGGCCGTCCAGCAGATGTCGCGGTTCATCGATGGCTTCTCGGTCGACACCAGCAAGCGTGGCGAAACCGCAGGTCAAACCGTTCTTTCTGTCGAACAATTTCCGGCCAGCATTGCTATCGCTGGTGTGCTTGAGATTGAGCCCAAGCGCCTCATCACCAAAGTCGTCCGCATTCGAACGGTCGACGACCGGCCCGTTGGTTTGCAGGAAGCCTATCTGAACCTACCCCAAAACAGCTCTTTCACGCTAAGCGAGCTTGCTGAGGTTGGTTCCCTTTATAAGCTGCTCCGCGCTCGATTTAATATCGCGCTGGCAGAAGCACTTGAGAGCCTCGGCGCAATTGCCGCAGGGCCTGAAGACGCGTCCCATCTTAATGTTGAGCAGGGCTCGCCCCTGCTGCTGTGTGAGCGGGTCACCTTGTCCGATCGCCGCCAGCCCATCGAATACTGCGTGATGCGCTACGTATCGACGTATCGCTACACGACCAGGATTAACCAGTTCAGCCAACTCACGAAGTAGCTTAGGAGAGCTCATGTTGAAGGTTTTGAAGGCCGCAGGTCTTGCTGTTAGCGCACTGACGCTGGCGACTGCGGGTGGCGCGATGGCGGAAGATCTGCAGCGCGCCCCGGAAAGTGTCGTTTACTTCATCAACGGCACTCTCGGCGACAAGTCGTTCTTCGACTCCGCGGAACGCGGCATTCAGCGCATCAATGCTGAAATGGGCATCGAAACCAAGACCGTCGAAGGCGGTTACGACCCAACCCGTTGGGAAGCAGCGCTGTTCGATATCGCTGAAAGCGGCGACTACGACACCATCGTTGCAGGCACCTTCACCATGGTCCCGCTGATCGAAAAGATCGCGGTAGAATTCCCAGAAATCCGCTTCGTCGTCTTTGACGGCACCGTGGACTACGCCGTTTGCGGCTGTGAAAACGTCTATTCCATCCTCTTCCGTCAGAACGAAGGCGCATACGTTGCTGGCGCTCTGTCGGCTCGTCTCACCACGGCTGGCGTTGAAGACATTGCCGAAGGCTCCAAGCTCGGTGTTGTCGGCGCAATGCCGATCCCGGTTATCGATGACTTCCTCGTTGGCTACGAAGCTGGCGCAAAGTCGATCATCCCGGAAATCGAAGTCCTCAAGCAGTACTCGAACTCCTTCGCTGATCCTGCCGTTGGCAAGGAAATCGGCAAGGCCATGTACGATCAGGGCGCAAGCATTGTGTTCCAGGTCGCAGGCGCTTCGGGTCAGGGCACCATTGAAGCCGCTGTTGAAGCTGGCCGCTATGTCATCGGCGTCGATTCTGATCAGGCTCTTCTGTTCGAAGAATCCCGTCCGGAAACCGCAGAGCGCATCTTCACCTCGGTCCTCAAGCAGGTCGACAATTCTGTCGTCTACGCTTTCGAGCAGCTCCAGAAGGGCGAGCTCAAGCTCGGCTCGGCTGAATCGCTTGGCCTGAAGGAAGGCGCGATCGCTATCGCCGTCAACAAGTACACCGATGCTGTCGTTCCAGCTGACGTGATGGAAGAGATCAAGGCCATCGAAGCCAAGATCATCGACGGCTCTATCGACGTCCCAACAACTCTCTAAGCCTATCTGCCCTCGGAGATTTTTAGATGCACATCGCCCCTTCGATTTCCGAGGGCGCCCCTGCTATTGAGTTGCGCGACGTCACCAAGCGCTATCCCAATGGCACGCTCGCCAATGAACACGTCTCGCTGACCATTCGTGCTGGAGAAATCCACGCGATCTGCGGCGAGAATGGCGCTGGCAAGTCCACGATCATGAAAATGATCTATGGCCTTGAAACCCCAACCTCCGGTCAGATTTTGATCAATGGTCAGCCTGCCCGCTTCACCCACCCCAGTCAGGCGATTGCCTCTGGCGTTGGCATGGTGGCGCAGCACCTTAATCTGGTGCCTTCACTGACCATTGCCGAAAACATCGTGCTGGGCCAAGAGCCGCGCCAGTCCAATGGCTTGCTGGACCGCGCTGCCGCCGAAAAGGCGGTCGCCGATCTCGCGTCGACCTATGGTCTCGACGTGAACCCCGCTGCCAAAGTTGCCGATTGTTCTATCGGGACCCAGCAGCGCGTTGAAATCTTAAAGACGCTCTACCGCGGCGCGCGCATCATCCTCATGGATGAACCCACAGCAGTGCTAACTCCGCAAGAATGCGATGAGCTGTTTGCCGCGATCCAGCGCCTCGTGGCGTCCGGCGTGACAGTAGTCATCATCACCCATAAGCTTGCGGAAGTGAAAGCGATCTCCAATCGCCTTACCGTCCTGCGCGATGGCAAGGTGACTGGCGCAGCCGACACCGTCGATATCGATCATAAAACCATCGCTGAAATGATGGTTGGTCGCCCCCTCTCGATCCCCCCTGTGCCGCGCGTTGATGCCCGCGACAAGACCCCACTCGTGGTGGTCCGCAATCTCGGTCACATCAACAATCAAGGCACGATCGAACTCTCCAACGTTACCCTCGACGTCGCGCCGGGCGAAATCCTCGGCATCGCTGGCGTTGAAGGCAATGGTCAGGACTTCTTGGCCCGCGTTCTCTCTGGTCTCGCCGATCCGCATTCCGGCACTGCCGAAATCGGTGGCGACAGCTTTGTCGGCCTGGGCGTGCGTAAGGCGCGCGAAATGGGCATGGCGGCGGTCCCTGAAGATCGCCTCAGCGATGGCGTCGCTGCAACGCTCTCCATCGACGAGAACCTTGCCGCCACGTCTTATTATCACGCCCCAACCTCCAAGTTTGGCTGGCTGAAC
Organism: Devosia sp. MC1541; assembly: GCF_012847305.1. NCBI lineage: Bacteria > Pseudomonadati > Pseudomonadota > Alphaproteobacteria > Hyphomicrobiales > Devosiaceae > Devosia > Devosia sp. MC1541. The sequence continues at coordinate 11,802 of NZ_JABBDZ010000011.1, read as the reverse complement.
ACGAGCTATATCAAGCAGCGCGGCGTTGAGCTGATCAAGAAGTTCGGCGTCAAAACATCATCGGGCAAAACCCCGGTTGCTGCGCTGTCCGGCGGCAATATGCAAAAAGTGGTCATGGCGCGCGAGCTCTCGTCTCAGCCCCGCTTTTTCATCGCCGCCCAGCCCACCCGTGGCGTCGACATCGGCGCGGCCCAAGGCCTTCGCGACGAAGTCATTGCCGCGCGCGACCGTGGTTGCGCAGTGCTCCTGATCTCCGCCGACCTTGAAGAAGTGCTCGCCCTCTCGGATCGCATCGCGGTCCTGTTCAAGGGCGAGATCACCGCTCACTTCCGCGCCGACACCGTCGATCAGCGCGAAATCGGGCTCTACATGACCGGCCTCAAGCGTCAGCCAGACGCCTCTGCCCAGCTCAGCGCCCCCTTTGCTACCGAACTTCAGAGTACAGCTTCATGAGCGCGCCAGCTTCTGCCAAAGGCTCCATGATCTCCCGCGTCGGACGCCTCGTTTTCGTTATCGCAGCAGCTTTGCTCTGCGGTTTCATCATGACCACCTTCGCCAGCGAAGACCCGGTCGGCGCGTTCAAGGTCTTGCTCACCGGCGCATGGCCCGAAATCTCGTTTGAAGATGGCGAGCTTTCCATCAAGCGCCTCACCCGCGTCGGTTCGCTGCTCGAAGACGCCACCACGCTAACCCTGCTGGGGCTAGCGGTTGCGATCCCCTTCCGCGCCAAACAGTTCACCATGGGCGCAGACGGCCAGCTGTTCTTCGGCGCTCTCGCCGCTGGTGCTGTCAGCATGACGCTGCAAGGCCCGTCCTGGGTTGTGCTGCCGGCCGCTTGCCTTGCCGCGATGACTTCGGGCTTTATCTGGGGCCTGATCCCCGGGGCCCTGAAGGCTCGCTTCGGCACCAATGAAATCGTGGCGACGCTGATGCTCAATGTCATCGCGCTCCAATTCTACCGCTTCTGCATCACCTATCTGCTGCGCGATCCGACAGCAGGCTTCATCACAACCGGGCCGTTCCCGGAAGAAGCCCTGATGCCGATCCTGATCAACCGCACCAATGTCACCCCGGTTATTTTCCTCGCTATCGCGGCCGCGATCATCGTCTGGCTGATCATGCGTCGGACCAAAACCGGCTTCGAGATCAACCTGATCGGCGAAAACCCGCGCTTTGCGAAATATGCTGGCGTGCCGGTGCGCTGGGCCACTGCACTCTCCATGGGCATCGGCGGCATTTTTGCAGGTCTCGCGGGTTTCCACACGGCCAACGGCCTTCTTAAAAACCTGCCGATGGATTTGGCCCCCGGCATTGGTTTTGAGGGCATGGTTGTGGCGCTTCTGGCTCGCAATAATCCCTTGGCGGTGCCGCTGGTGGCGCTGCTCTACGCCTATCTACGTGTGGGCGCTCAGATCATGGAACGCTCGACTGACGTGACCCGTGAAATGGTCATGATCATTCAGGCCTTCATCATCATCTTCGTTGTTGCTGAACGCTTTGGCCCTGCCCTTTTCGCCAAGCTGTTCCAGCGCAAGGCTAAGTCTTCTACCACCGAGGTCAGCGCATGACTTTCGAACTCGCCGCATGGGGTGTCACCTTCGGCACCTTGCTCGCCGCCGTCCTGCGCGCAGCTGCCCCGATCATTTTGGCTGCCATGGGCGGCCTGATTTCCGACCTGGCGGGCTCCACCAATGTCGCGCTTGAAGGCATTATGCTGATTGCGGCCTTCTTTGGCGCAATCGCTTCGGGTTATGCCGCCATCTGGTTCCCCGGCTCGCCGATCTGGTTCTACGCCCTCTTTGGCCTCGTGTGTGGCGTTGGCGCAGGCGTTCTCGTGTCCGGCCTTTTGGCCGTGTTCCATCTTGAGTTGGGCGCCGACATCATCGTTGCAGGCATCGGCGTCAACATTCTGGCCGCTGGCCTGACCGTCTTCCTGCTGTTTAGCCTCACGGGTGACAAGGGTTCGACAGCGCAGCTCACGACCTTTATGCTGCCTAATATCTCCATGCCTTTCCTTGAAGGCGTGCCTTGGCTCGATCCGATCTTTAACGGCGATGGTGGCAACGGCCACAATATGATCGTCTACATCGCCCTGATCGCCGCGCCGTTGTTGGCCATCCTGCTCTACCGCACACGCTTTGGACTGCGCCTGCGTGCTGTCGGCGAAAACCGCGAAGCCGCCCTCGCCTCGGGCATTTCGGTCCGCAAAATCCAGTATTCGGCTCTTCTGCTCTCCGGCCTTCTGGCTTCCCTTGGTGGCGTCTTCCTATCGATGGGCTACCTCAACCTGTTCCAAGCAGACATGACCGGCGGTCGCGGTTTCCTTGCCCTTGCGGCAGTGTTCCTCGGCGCTCGTAATCCTTGGGGCACGCTGGTTGCCGCGCTTGTCTTTGGCGCATCGACCGTCTTTGCGGCACGCCTCGGCGCGTTTGACGTTCCCTCGCAGATCATCTTCATGATCCCGCCAACCCTCACCCTGATTGCCCTCGTTGGGTTCAACATTCGTCAGGAGCGCGTCGCCCGCCGGAAGATCAAGCAAGCCGCAACGCAGTTGAAGGCCGCTTAAGCATGGCAAGCCCGCGCGCCATCGATCTGCTCGCTTACGGCGATCCAAACGCCGACCATATCTATCTCGCCGACCGGGTCCCTCTGGCCGACGAGAAGCTCTTGGGTCGCAAGCTCGGCGTATTTGGGGGCGGCACAGCGGCAAACGTTGCTTGCGCCGCAGCCCGCCTCGGCCTCAAGACTGCCGCGTTCGGACGTGTCGGCGCCGATGCTGACGGCACCATGCTGCTCGCAGAGAATGCCAAACTCGGCATCTCCAACGACTATATGACGGTCTCGGACGACCCAACCGCCTCCGCAATGATCATCGTCAACGCTGAAGGCGAAAAGGCTTTGGTCTACGCGCCCATGCCGGGCGTTGCCTTCGATGAGGCCAGCCTCACCAAAGCCGTCCAGCAGTCCCGCGTTGTCTATGCGATGCCCTATGACATCGAAGAGTTCACCGCGATTTCTCGGCTCGCCCGCGCCGATGGCTGCCTTGTCGCTATCGATATTGAAGCCGCTGTTGCACCCAATCGCGAACGCCTCGAAGCGCTCCTAAAACTGTCCGACATCGTCTTCATGAATGAGCCCGGTTTTCTGGCAACCTCCGCCGAACCCCTCACGCCAGACGCTGTCGAAAAGCTCCTCGATTTCGGCCCGCAGCTGATCACCGTCACCCGCGCCGCCGAAGGCGCAATTTCGGTATCCCGCGACCAAGCTCTCACCCAGTCCAGCTTCCCAACCAGCTTGGTTGACGCCACCGGCGCAGGCGATTGCTTCAACGGCGCATTCCTCGCGGCTCATCTCGCCGGCGCATCTCTGGCTGAAACCTTGCGCTTTGCCTGTGCCGCCGCCGCGATCAGCGTCTCTGCTGTCGGCGCCCGCACCGCCCTGCCGGACATCGCGCAAGTGCAAGCCAAGCTCTCGGCCTAGTTTACAGCGCTACTCAAACACCGCCCCGATCCCTCCCCCTTAGTCAGGCGCAGGTTCGGTGGCGGCACATATCACTGCGCTAAAAATCCCCTCATCAGATGCCGGAAGGCGTCTCGCGCTTTCGGCAGGGTCATATCGGGATCGGAACTTGCCGCCACCCAAAGCGCCGCATTGAGAGCTGCGCCGTTCATCAAACGCGCCGCCGCTTCAATATCCATCCGCTTGACCACGCCCTCTTCCATTAACGTCACCAAGATCGAACGCGTACCAACGAGGCAAGCGCTCTGGCTTTCCCACTGTGACGGGTCGCCCAAAACCGCCGGGCCATCGAGCAGCACAATTCGGCGGATTTCCGGGTCCGTGGCCAGCTCCATATAGGCAATGCCTTCGGCAACCAATTGCTCCCAAAGATTGGCAGGATTGCTCGCGCGAACGGCATCGTGGGCACGCGCCGCCATTTCTGTGTCGACTGCATTGACGACTGCAGCCAACAACCCGCGTTTGTCGCCAAAATTATGATAGAGCGCGCCCCGCGTTAGCCCCACATCAGCCGTCAGCGTATCCATCGACGCGTCAGCATAGCCGTGCTCGGCAAAGGCCTTGCGCCCCGCCGCCAGCAACTTGGCGCGTGTCTCTACCATCATTTCAGCGCGGGTTTTGCGGGCCATTTCAAATACCAACTCACATACACTGCGTATGCCAGTTGACATACGGCGCGTATCTGTATCTATTCACATACGCGCCGTATATCACATCGAGGCGCGCCGTCCCATAGCGGACGACCAACACATGCGAGAATTCTTATGCCCACAAGCACACCGGTTTTCCCGGCGAACCGTCACGCCCTTTATGAGGCGCACCGCTACTCCGCTGCCACGCGCTCGGGCGATTTACTCTTTGTCTCCGGCCAAGTTGGCGGTCGCGAAGATGGCACGCCAGAGCCTGTATTTGCTGATCAAGTTCGACGTGCTTACCAAAATCTTCAGGCGGTTCTCGCCGCAGCTGGAGCGGGTCTGGAAGACATCATCGACGTAACGACATTCCACACCGACCCAGAAAATCAGGTCGGTGATATCATGGCCGTCCGCGCGGAATTTTTCCCAGAAGCGCCCTATCCAAATTGGACAGCGGTCGGCGTGAACTGGCTCTCTGGTTTTGACTTCGAAATCAAAGTCATCGCCCGCATTCCGTCCTAACCCTGAACGACCTACAGGCACCGCCCCAATGCTACGACCGTACTAAGGAGTGGCGACGCCTTAACGCGTCACCAATTCCTCAACGACCCCGAGCAATACCGCGGCCCCCTTAGCCAATTCTTCTTCAGAAGAATGCTCAAGGGGATTGTGGCTGATGCCGCCAAGGCTCGGCACAAAGATCATGGTGGCGGGACAAACCGCCGCCATCATCTGCGCATCATGCCCCGCTCCGGAGGGCAGACGCAGATGGGAATAACCAAGATCCACGGCAGTCTCTTCCACGCAATCGATAAGATCTGGTGCAAAATCAACCGGCTCGCTGGTTCCCAACACCGCCATGTGTGTGCCCAGCGCAGTCTCTTCAGAGATCGCCGCCAACTCAGCTGCCATCGCCTCACGCGCCATGCGCAAAAGCTCCGACTTCGAGCTCCGGCAATCTACAGTCATAACAGCGCGCGAGGGAATGACATTAATGGCGCCCGGCTCAAGTGAGAATGTCCCCACCGTCGCCACCAATTCGGGCGTATGTGCCCGCGCCAGTTCATCAACAAAGCGCATAAACCGCGCTGCGCCCTGCCCCGCATCGCGCCGCAACCGCATAGGCGTTGTCCCGGCATGATTGGCAACACCATCAAAACTTACGCGGATCGAAAAGGCCCCGTTCACACCGGTCACAACGCCAATGTCGCGCTTATCAGCCTCCAACACCGGCCCTTGCTCTATGTGCAGTTCCACATAGGCAGCAGGCGTTGGGAAACTATCCGTGCCGACATAGCCGATGCGCAGGAGCTCTTCTCCAACAGTAACGCCATCCCGATCCGCCGTTGCGTAGGCGGCCTCGAGCGACAAAACGCCGGTAAAAACCCGTGCACCAAACAGCGAAGGCGTAAACCGCACACCCTCTTCATTGGTAAAAGCAACCAGCGCGAGCGGCCGATTGATCGCCACCCCCTCGGCTTTGATTGTTTCCAACACGCCCAGCCCGGCCAAAACGCCGTAGCAACCGTCGTACATGCCCGCGTTGATCACGCTGTCGATATGCGACCCGATCAAAATCGGCGATTCGTCCGACCCACTCGGATTGTAGACAATGAAAAGATTGCCGATCGCGTCGCAACGCGTCTCAAAACCCGACTCGCGCGCCCACTTCAAAAGCAGATCGCGCCCTTGCCGATCCGCGTCAGAGCACGCCAAACGCGCCAGAACACCACGCTCGTCGCGCCCAACCTCACCCAAACGGGTTAGGCGCGACATCAGGATTCGCGTGTCCACACGGGAAGAATTCATTTGGGCTTTGTCACTCAAAACGGGGATCAATAAGCGCTAACTCTAGCACAGCGTCCCGCTTTCCCGGCCATTTCACCAATCGACAGCGCTATTCCGCTGGGGAAATTTCGCTAGATACATCAGCGGCTCAAGATCGCATTCAGGCCGAGAACAGGCGCTTTAAGCCTCGGGAAAAGCGAATTCATACAGGGCGTTAGTAGCGTCAGTGAGAATTTCTTCTGTTTCGCCTTGTTGTGACCATGAAATTCAGGCATAAAGTGCTCATACGTTTTCAGCCTAAGTCGGCTGCCTTTCTGCCGGTTCTACCGGTCCTTGGCTTTCTGATGCACCTTGCAAACGTGTTAGGCTCCCAGGCATGTCGCTTTGGAGTATTGCTCGTTTAGCTTCGGCTCCGAGCTTTAAGGAAATAAAAATGGCTTCCATCACCGGTACCGTCAAGTTCTTCAACGCCACTAAGGGTTTTGGTTTCATCACCCCCGACAACGGCGGCAAGGACCACTTCGTACACATTTCTGCTGTTCAGCGCTCGGGCGTTGATGGCCTGTACGAAAACGACAAGGTCACCTACGAAGTCGAAACCGGCCGTGACGGTCGTGAATCGGCAATCAACCTGTCGCTGCAGTCGTAATTCGACGCTACGATCAGAATACGAAAGGTCGCCTTTGGCGGCCTTTTTTTTACGCCTGCAGAGTGCTTTGCAAGGCCCGCGCGGATCGCCGCAGCAACTTCCTCCTCGCCCACATTGACACCCCTCCCCCGGAAACGCATTGATAGGCGGTCCACGGTCCCCGCGAGGGGATAATAGGGAATCCGGTAAAGGCGTGACCTTAGTCCGGAGCTGCCCCCGCAACTGTAAGCGGCGACGTGCGCTACTCATGCCACTGGCGAAAGCTGGGAAGGCGAGCGCTCGGTTGACCCGCAAGCCAGGAGACCTGCCATGGAACTGATATCCACTGGGTGCTGATCGGGCGGATCGGCAAGAGGACTTGCCATGGCGACGCTTCGTCAGTTTCCAATCTCCCCACTGTCACGAGCACTGCTGGCCACTGTCGCCAGCGCTTGCATTGTCAGCGCCACCCCCGCGCTTGCTCAGCATGCCGTGCTCGGCACCATCATTATTCAGGCCGACCGCTCGCCCATGCAGCGCGAACAGATGGGCCGCTCCCTCACCGTCATCGACGCCAAGCAGCTTGAAATCAGCAAGGCCCCCTATATCGCCGACGTACTGCGCCAAGTGCCCGGTCTGGCCGTATCGAGCAGCGGCTCGGTTGGCTCCTTGTCTCAAGTCCGCATTCGCGGCGGCGAAGCCAACCACACCCTCGTCATGATCGACGGCGTCGTTGCCAATTCGGCATCCGATGGCGACTTCGACTTTGGCCGCCTGCAAATCGCCGAGGTCGAGCGCATTGAAGTTCTGCGCGGCCCGCAGGGCGCATTTTGGGGCAGCAATGCCATTTCGGGCGTCATCAATATCGTCACCAAACCCGGCATTCGCAGCGGGTTACGCACCACGCTCGGCACCGAATTTGGCAGTGACGGCACCAAGATGGGCTCGGCCCTGCTACAATATGGTCAGGACAATTTCACGTGGTCCGGCAGTGTTACCAGCCGCCAGACCGACGGCTTTAACATCTCCAGCATTGGCGATGAAAAAGACGGTGCGCAGCATTTTGATGCCAATTTCAAATTCCGCGCTGACATTTCTCCGTCCGTCACCCTCGACGGCAATCTTCGCTATGCCAACACCCTCGCCGAAGGCGACAATGAGGTTAGCTTTGGCGTATTGAACGACAGCGGTGACACAACCAGAACGAGCGAGCTTCTCGGCTCGCTCGGCGGCCGCTGGACGAATGAGGACGCGAGCTGGTTCCAAACCGCGCGCTTCAGCGCAAATCAGGTTGACCAGCTGTTTCAGGGCGGCGCATGGGGCGACTCCGACGCGACAACGCGCCGTTACAAGGGCAGCTATCAGCTCGGCCATCGCTTCTATACGCCGGACCTTCTCAATGCCGAACACACCATCACTGGCGGCTACGACCTGACCCAAGAGACCTACAAGTCTTCCTACGACGCCGACATGTTCACGCGCTCGAGCCATGCTTTCACCGGGGAGTATCGCGGACGTTTCGCGAACCAGTTCTATCTTACCGCTGCCCTGCGCCACGACCTCAATGATCGATTTGAGGATTTTACCAGCTACAGCCTTAGCTCTGCCTGGCAAATCCCCGAGGCTGGAACGCGTCTTCACGCCTCCCTTGGCACGGGCTCTTCTAACCCCTCATTCTACGAGCAGTTCTACGGCGGCAGCAGCACGTTCACACCGAACCCAAATCTGCGTCCAGAGCAGAGCTTTGCGTGGGACATTGGCGTTGAGCAGTCGCTCTTCGGTGGCCAACTGATTGTCGATGCGACCTACTTCAATCAAAGACTAGAAGATCTGATCAAAACGGCCAGCTCCTCCGGGACATCGACCGTCATAAATCTTCCCGGTATCAGCACACGCCAAGGGCTGGAACTGACCGGCACGCTCGATTTCCTCAATGGCTTTGTCGCCTCCGCCAGCTACACCTATACGCACGCCCGAACAGCTGATGGTGAAGTCGAAGTTCGTCGTCCGGCCCACGTCGGCGTCGTCAACCTGCGATACACGCTCGAAGACATCCCCCTAACTTTGCACACCAGTGCAAGCTTTGTCGGCGAAGCCAAAGACAGCGATTGGTCAAACGGCGGACTCGCCACAATCCCCGCCTTCACGGACCTCAGCGCAGGCCTCAACTACAAGGTCAATGAGAACGTCGAAGTCTATGGCCGCGTGACGAACATTCTCAACACGGCCAATCAAACCGTTTACGGGTTCAACTCTCCCGGCCGCACCTTCTACGTCGGCGCTAAGGCCAGCTTCTAATCAATCAAGCTCGGTGACAAGCGATGCGTGTTACCGAGCATCATCTCGAAACGTGTAACGTACCAGCAAACGCCTCTTACTGCGAAATAATAACCGTATAATATCGCCATTTCGGCGATTGCGACGTTACTAGAATCTTCAACATTTCAAGGTAACATCCGTAAATCTCCATAATCATCACGAAAATTGGCACCAGCAACTCCCAGAATCTCTAGGATACTTATCCTGAATTATACGGAGTTATGCTCCTCTAAATCTTTATCGAAAAACGTGAACACCCCGTACATACGGGAGTATAAAGGCAAGCTCCTCACGGAATTGTCACATCAGTATTTTTACGTAGTTACTTCGGCAGGACGCAATTTTTCTGCCGGAGACTATTATGGCCGCGCGCTTTACAAACGATCACACCCCTTCTCTTGAGCACGTGAGCAACGGCGCGACACGCCTCGACCTCAATGATGTAAAAGTGGTCGCGGAAGCAGCAACTGACACTCCAATTACGGAGGACTTCAGTCCAGCTACTGAGGGCAAACAGGTCGTATTCGAACTCGACAACGCTGAGACGGTTCGACTCCCGGCAGACGCTAATCTTGACCAAGTCCGCGTAAACGGCGCCAACCTCGAGTTTGTTCAACCCGACGGCACGATTTTGGTCGTGGAGAACGGTGCCGTTGATGGCATCCGGATCATCTTGGGCACCGTCGAAATTCCATCGCAGACCGTTGCGCTGCTCTTCGCAGCCAATGACATCGACATCGCAGCTGGCCCGGGTCGCATAACCGCGCAAAGCTCCGGCGGTAATTTTGAGGTTCCAGTCGGTGGCATTGGCGATGCCTTCCCACTCGGTGATCTTCTGCCGCCGACCGCGCTGGCATTCACCCTCCCCGAACTGCGTGAACTCTATCCTAGCGTGCTGCGTCGCGGCATCGCGCCCGACAATGACAAGCCAACCATTGAAAGCATTGTCTATGGTGTTGGCGGCCGCGTCGGCATGCTCGATGAAGATGGTCTGCCGCAGGCAGCTGCCGACAGTTCACCCCTCCGCGCCGGCGAAACCGCATCCTCCGGAGCGTCCTCCCAACAGATCAACATCCTTGTTCAGTATGGCAACGACGCCCCTACCGACCTGATGGGCTCCTTTGAACTCCTTGGCTCTGCAAACCTCAACGGTCAGCTGCAAGGTCTTGATGGCCTGCCTCTGACCTTCGCAGTGGAAGGCGGCGCCATCGTCGGACGCTCCTCGACTGGCGAGCCCCTGCTCACCATCTCCCTCAGTGGAGCCACGCGCGGCGAAAACGGCGCGGTCACCTATACGCTCGAAGCGCAATTGCTCGGCCCAATCCAGCACGCCACCCAGGGCGAGGATCTCGACATCCTGGCCAATATTGCATTCCGCGTCACCGATGGTTCGGGCGATCAGGCCAGCAGCACGCTGACCTTTGAAATTGCCGACGACATGCCAAGTTTTGACGCTGAGCGCCTACTCGCGGTCAGGCCGCTGGCTGCCGACGAAACCCATCTCAACACCGAGCACACAGCCAACTTTGCCAGCGCCTTCGAAGACGCCGTAGAGTTCGGCGCTGATGGCAAAGCCTCCCTAAACTACGCACTAAAGCTCTCGGGCCCCAGCGTCGGCTCCGGCCTCTATGCCCTCGACGCTAGCGCGGATAACGGCAAAGGTGCCGAAATTCTCCTGAGCCAGAGCGGCAATATCATCTTCGGCAAGGTGGGCGACGTCACCTATTTCGAAATCACGATCAACCCGGACACGGGTGCGGTCACCCTCGTCCAAAAAAACGCCCTTTGGCACGCCGACACAACCAATCCCGATGACACCCAGACTCTGTCTGCCGCGCCAGAAGCGATAACCATCATCGCAACGGCCACAGACCGAGACGGCGACAAAGCCTCCCACAGCCTCGATCTGAGCCAGAACACTTTTGCCTTCAAGGATGATGGTCCAAAGATCGACGGCGACAAGGTCGGGAAACCAACCCAACTCATCGTCGATGAAACCACCCTCACAACCGACGCTTCGGCCAATCTGACCAATCTGTTTAGCAGTGCCATCTCCTATGGCGCTGACGGCGCTGGCTCCACCAGCTATGCCCTCAGCCTCACCGGCTCCAATGTCGCCAGTGGCCTCTACGCCCATGGCACCAATGGCGCTCAGGGGACCCAGATCGTTCTCAATCAGACGGGCAATGTCATCACCGGCTCAGCTGGTGGACAAAACTACTTCACCATCACGCTCAATGCCGATGGCACACTCAAGCTCGATCAGATCAAGGCCATCTGGCACGGCGACAAAACCAATCCAGATGACACGCAGACCCTCAACGCTGTGGCCAATGCCCTCAAGCTCGTTGCCACCGTCACCGACGCCGATGGTGATACCGCGTCCCACAGCCTCGATCTGAGCAAGGGCACTTTTGCCTTTAAGGATGATGGTCCAAAGATCGACGGCGACAAGGTCGGGAAACCAACCCAACTCATCGTCGATGAAACCACCCTCACAACCGACGCTTCGGCCAATCTGACCAATCTGTTTAGCAGTGCCATCTCCTATGGCGCTGACGGCGCTGGCTCCACCAGCTATGCCCTCAGCCTCACCGGCTCCAATGTCGCCAGTGGCCTCTACGCCCATGGCACCAATGGCGCTCAGGGGACCCAGATCGTTCTCAATCAGACGGGCAATGTCATCACCGGCTCAGCTGGTGGACAAAACTACTTCACCATCACGCTCAATGCCGATGGCACACTCAAGCTCGATCAGATCAAGGCCATCTGGCACGGCGACAAAACCAATCCAGATGACACGCAGACCCTCAACGCTGTGGCCAATGCCCTCAAGCTCGTTGCCACCGTCACCGACGCCGATGGTGATACCGCGTCCCACAGCCTCGATCTGAGCAAGGGCACTTTTGCCTT
>NZ_JABBDZ010000010.1:0-114615 GCF_012847305.1 Devosia sp. MC1541 | reverse complement strand
CAAGGCTTCGAGGTGATCGTTCAGGCTGAAAAGCGAATGCGGGTCCATGATGACGCTCCATGATCGGGCGACATCAATGAATCATGACTGCATCAAAGCCGCCAAGGGTTTTTGCGGACGTCCAGCTGTCCTTGCCTCACAGTGACCCTCTGATCTGCCGGCGCGGCAATGCCAAACGGCGCGGCACCCCGATAGCTCGCGCCTCAAAACCAGATAGGGTGCCATTCGGGTTCTGTTTGAGGGTGATTTCTGGCGGAAAGCAGCCGGGGTAGCTTTTAGGTGTTTTCGGAACTAAGTTCTATTTGATCCAAGCAAAAGCAGGATTGGAGGCATTTTTTTCTTCATTCTCGCCGTTACGGCAAGCCAAAACCTTCTCAAAGGCGACCACGTTGATAGAGTTTAAAACATCAAACGAACGGGAGGTTCCCAATGAAACGGACAGCCAAGCTAGTTGCCTACTCAGCCCTCGCCGCATCCCTGCTCGTGGGCTTTTCTATTACCGCTCAGGCACAGGATCGCACCCTGATCAACGTGTCTTACGATCCCACGCGGGAACTCTACCGCGCTTATAACGAAGCCTTCATCACGCACTGGAACGCTGAAAAGGGCGACACCGTCGCCATTCAGGTGACCCATGGCGGTTCTGGTTCGCAGGCTCGCACCGTCATCGACGGCCTCGAGGCTGATGTCGTCACACTGGCGCTCGAAAGCGACATCAACGCAATCTCAGACGCCAATCCCGATCTTATTCCAGCCGACTGGCGTCAGGCCTTGCCGCACAATAGTGCGCCATACACATCGACCATTGTCTTCCTCGTTCGCAAGGGGAACCCCAAAAGCATCCAAGATTGGGGTGACCTGATTGCTGATGGTGTCGAGGTGATCACGCCGAACCCGAAAACCTCCGGTGGCGCACGATGGAATTTCCTCGCCGCTTGGGCGTGGGCGCGCGAAGCCAATGGTGGCGATGAAGCTAAGGCGCAGGAGTTTGTCTCTGAACTCTTCCGCCATGTTCCTGTTCTCGACACAGGTGCACGGGGTTCGACCACCACTTTTGTGCAGCGTGGCATTGGCGACGTTCTGCTGGCTTGGGAAAACGAGGCTTACCTCGCCCTTGAAGAGCTTGGCCCTGATGCTTTCGATATCGTCACCCCGTCGCTTTCGATCCTCGCTGAACCGCCAGTTGCGGTTGTGAAGGGCAATGCCGACAAGAAGGGAACGACGGATTTGGCGCAGGCTTATCTCGAATATCTCTATTCGGATGAAGGCCAGACTATTGCAGCGCAGAACTACTATCGTCCTTCGGATTTCTCAAAGGTCCCGGCTGAAGACACAGCCCGCTTCGGTGAGTTGAACCTTGTGACGATCGAGGATTTCGGCGGCTGGCGTGAAGCGCAGCCGAAGTACTTCGGCGATGGTGGTGTGTTCGACCAGATCTATTCCGGTCCAACCCAGTAACGGAACAGCGCTCCTCGGCCCTGTAAGCCGGGGAGCCTCACCCAGGAGAAGGAACATGGTCTACTTCTTCGGTATCTTCGGCCCCGGAAAGCTCCAACGCGCTCCGGCAGCGGAAGCCAGATCCAAAGCAAACTTTTTCGGTGGGGTGCCAGACATTGCTCAGGGCGCTGGCCCTTGAGCCGAGCAGAGCAAGATGCCTGCTATCTGGCCAGTAAAGCGCCTGAACCCGACTATCGCGACACCCCGGCCAATAGTCGTGAGCGCGCAGGTGAGCCATGACCAGACCAGTTCTCATTGTGCCGGGCCTCAATGGCTCGAATGATGGCCATTGGCAGCACTATTGGCTGCGTGACAAGCCGGAAGCTGTTCTCGTTGAACAAGAAGAATGGGCTGACCCAAAGGCTGGGCGTTGGCTGCATTGGTTAGAGAAAGCGGTGATGACCTATCCGGGCGCCATCGTTGTCGGGCATAGCCTGGGCACTATCCTTGCGGCTCGCCTCGCAACAAGCCCGGTCGCGCCATTGGTGGGTGGGGTGCTGTTGGTAGCACCGGCGGACATAGAGCGCACTTCGACCTTGCACGCGCGTAGTTATGAGTTTGGCACGCTGCCGGGGGATAAGCTGCCATTTCCGGGGCTCATGGTCGCCAGCCGCGACGATATCTTTATGAACCTTGCTAAAGCGCGGACCCTCGCGCAGCACTGGGGCGTCCCTGTGCTGGATTTGGGGCACGCAGGGCATATCAATATTGCGAGCGGGTTTGGTCGCTGGGCACGCGGCTATGATCTGGCCCAACAGCTTGCCGATAAGGCTGATCGACAACAGCGGCACCGCCGCGCGATGGGCCCACAGAGCGTCCAGCGCTCTTGTCTAGTGCCTTAGTCGACTTTATAGTTTTCAGGCTGATCCCCAAAGCTTTCGTATTGGGTGATTTTCAGCCTGGCAGCGGTGTGCCGTAGCTTCATTTTTGTGAGCGCGTGCAGCTTCCAGCTTATTATGGAAGGCGCAGTACATGGCTGATCCGAAGGACCTATCTAAGACCCCGGCTGAGAAATCGGTGACGATTATCGGTGGCGGTGCAAGTGGTGTCCTGCTGGCGGCCAATTTGCTCAAAAGCGACGATCCAGATTTGCGCGTCACCTTGCTAGAACGCCAAGGGCAGTTCGGCCAAGGTCTCGCCTATTCAGCCCGCCGCAAGGACCATCGGGTGAACGTGCCGGCGCGTGGCATGAGCGCATTTGCCGATGATAAGGATCACTTCTGGAATTGGCTGCAAGAGCACGAGCCGGGCGTTTACGACAGCTCGTATGTTTTTGTGCCGCGTCGCAAATATGGCAGCTATCTAGAGGATGTTTTGCGTCAGGCAGGTGCACGCATGCAGGGTCGTCTGCGTATCCTCGCTGAGGAGGCTGTCTCGCTGCGCGAGACCAGCAAGGGTGTGGAAGTCGAGCTGGGCAATGGCACCAGCCTTGTGAGCCGTCGCGCTGTTCTGGCCGTTGGGCATGAGACACAGCCCGCGCGCGGGCGGGGGATCGCGGTTCGTGTCGGGTCTGAAGAAGACACGCCGCTTGAGCGGAACGCTCCGGTGATGATCCTCGGCTCCGGCCTGTCGATGGTGGACGCTTGGGTGTCGCTGGTTGAGGCCAAGCATCGGGGGCCGATCACGGTTGTTTCGCGCAACGGGCTTTTGCCGAAAGGGCATAAGGACGTGCCGCCGCTGACGATCAGCGAAAGCGATGTCCCTTTCGGCACCAATATGACCGAATTGGCTAAGTGGTTCCGCGCGCTTGTGCGCGACACTGAGGGCAAAGGGGGCGATTGGCGCAGTGTTGTCGACGGCCTAAGGCCCTATAATCAGAAACTGTGGCAGAGCTGGTCTGATCCGGTGAAGCGGCAGTTCCTGCGCCACATCCGGCCTTGGTGGAATATCCATCGTCACCGCCTGCCACCTGATCTTTATCAGCGTCTGGTCGATGCCATCCGTTCGGGGCAGGTGACACTGCGCGCAGCTGAGTTTGTGGGGATTGAGCGGGACGGCGGGAATACCGTGGCGATCATCCGCGCGCGAGGGACCGAACAGCGCGAACGGCTTACGGTTGCGCGTGTCTATGACTGCGGTGGCGTGAGTGTTGATGTCCGTGCGAGCCATAATCCACTGCTCCAGCATCTGGTGAGCACAGGGGCGGCACGTCCAGACTCAATGCATATCGGTATCGATGTGGATGGTGCCTGCGCGCTCATCACGGCGAACGGCCAGGTGTCGCCAAGAGTGCGCGTTATTGGCCCCCTCACGCGGGGACGATATTTTGAAATTGAGGCTGTTCCAGACATCCGCGTACAGGCGGCAGGACTAGCGCAATCTTTGCTCGCTGCAGGACAGGCGGAGGCGGCCACGCAAAGCTCTTCGTGAATTGCTTGCTCCTTCCGGAACGATTTTCTACATTCTTGAGAAAACTCGCCCAGTCCGCTCCTTGAGAAAGTCGAGCGGAAAGCTAGGGTTAGGCCAGTTCTTGAGGGTAGATGTATGCATCGACCAAAGCATAGAGGCCGAACCCTGTCTGACAGGGGAGATCTCATATGAGCCGGAAGACTGGATTTGTTCAGCCTAGCGTCATACCGGGCTTCGGTTTGACCTTTGGTTTTACTCTTGCATACTTTGGCCTGATCATTCTCATTCCGCTCATCGCGCTGGTGTTGCGTGCTGCGGGTATTGGGTGGACCGGGTTTTGGGCGGTGGCGCTCGATGCGCGCATGCTTGCGGCGCTGCGCACCAGCTTCGTGACGGCGCTGATCGCTGCCGGGATCAATGTTGTTTTTGGCACGCTGATCGCTTGGGTGCTCGTGCGCTATCGTTTTCCCGGTCGGCGTATTTTCGATGCGGTGGTGGACCTGCCATTTGCGCTGCCAACGGCGGTGGCCGGGATTGCTCTGACGGCAATCTATGCGCCCAACGGGGTGATCGGGACGCTGTTTGCACCTTTGGGTTGGCGGATCGCTTACACGCCAATCGGCATCACCATAGCCATGGTGTTTATCGGCCTGCCCTTTGTCGTTCGGACCATTCAGCCGATTTTGGAAGAAACCAGCCGAGAGGTGGAAGAGGCTTCAGCTACACTTGGCGCCAACCGCTTTCAGACAATTTCCCGAGTGCTGTTGCCGAGCCTCACGCCCGCAATTTTAACCGGCTTCGCTTTGGCCTTTGCCCGCGCTGTCGGAGAATATGGTTCGGTGATTTTTATTGCTGGCAATATTCCGTTCGTATCCGAAATCGCGCCGCTGCTGATCGTGATCCGGCTTGAGGAATTCAACTATTCTGCGGCCGCTGTGATCGCCACGGTGATGTTGTCGATTTCGTTTCTGATGCTCTTTGCGATCAATCTCATTCAGGCGTGGAGCCGCAAGAGGTATGGCTATGGCACGTAAGAACGCCCCATCCCGTCGCTACCACCCCACCAATGAGCCTCTCTGGGTGCGCGTGACCCTAATTCTGATCGGCGTCGCCTTCATGGGGCTGATCTTGGTTTTGCCGCTCGTGGCCGTATTCACCGAAGCGCTTCGTCAGGGCATACCCGGATTTGCAGAGGCACTGCAGACTGCTGATGCGCAGTCGGCCATCCGCCTGACGCTTTTGGTGGCGGCGATCTCCGTGCCCCTCAATGTGGTGTTCGGTATCGCGGCCTCGTGGGCCATCGCTAAATTTGAGTTCAAGGGCAAAGCCTTTCTCATCACGCTTATCGACCTACCGTTCTCGGTGTCGCCCGTGATTTCTGGCTTGGTCTATGTGCTGCTGTTTGGCTCGGGGAGCCTGTTGGGGCCGTTCCTCAAATCCTACAACATCGAAATTCTCTTCGCGGTGCCGGGGATTGTTCTGGCGACGATATTTGTCACCTTTCCGTTTGTGGCCCGCGAGCTGATCCCGCTGATGCAGGACCAAGGTTCCGGCGATGAAGAGGCGGCCATTTCGCTTGGCGCTTCGGGGTGGCAGACGTTTTTCCGCGTGACGCTGCCCAATATTAAATGGGGCCTGCTCTATGGCGTGCTGCTGTGTAATGCGCGCGCTATGGGCGAATTTGGTGCGGTCGCGGTGGTTTCTGGGAAAATCCGGGGTCAAACCACGACCATGCCGTTGCAGGTCGAAATGTTCTATAATGAGTATCAAGGGACAGCCGCCTTTGCGCTGGCGTCGCTATTGGCCTTGCTGGCCCTTGTCACTCTGGTGCTCAAAACGGCGCTTGAATGGCGCTTCGGCGATGAACTCGCCGCTACTGGCCGCGGCCACTGACAGGGTTGGGAATGGAAGTAAAAGTACAAAACGTCCGCAAGGAATTCGACCGGTTTCCAGCACTGCATTCGGTGTCTCTGGATATTCTTTCGGGCGAGTTGATTGCGCTTCTGGGGCCATCTGGTTCCGGCAAAACCACCCTGCTGCGCTTAATTGCCGGGCTTGAGCGCCCGACGGAAGGCAAGATTTTCTTCGGAGATGAAGACGCGTCGGAAAAGAGTGTGCAGGAGCGGAACATTGGTTTTGTGTTCCAGCACTACGCGCTGTTCCGGCATATGACGATTTTGGAGAATGTTGCCTTCGGCCTGAAGGTGCGCCCGCGTTCGAGCCGCCCGCACAATAGTGAAATCCGCCGCCGGGCGTTGGAGCTGCTCGATCTGGTGCAGCTGTCTGGTCTCGAGAAACGCTACCCGAGCCAGCTATCGGGCGGGCAGCGTCAGCGTGTGGCGCTCGCTCGCGCATTGGCTATCGAGCCGCGCGTTTTGCTGCTCGACGAACCATTCGGTGCGCTCGACGCGCAGGTTCGGCGCGACTTGCGCAAATGGCTGCGCGAAATCCATGATCGCACCGGCCACACCACAGTTTTTGTGACGCATGATCAGGAAGAAGCGCTGGAGCTGGCTGATCGTCTCTGTGTCATGAGCCAGGGCAAGATCGAACAGGTGGGAACGCCTGATATGGTCTATGACCAACCGGCGTCGCCGTTTGTCTTCGGGTTTATCGGCGAAAGTTCAGAGCTTCCCGTCACGGTCGAGGGGGGCGAACTTCACCTCGATGGTCGCTCACTCGGTCTTCCGGCCAGCGGAGCCACGGGGGCCCAACGGCTTTATTTCCGTCCACATGATATCGAGCTGACAGACGCGTCCTCGGCGCTCGGCGGCGATGTTGTCGCCAGCCGCCGCGTTGGTGGTACGCGCCGTGTTGAGCTTGAATTGCAGGGAAGCGCACATCGCGTCGAGATTGACCTGCCGTTCGACCATCCGCTGGCAGACCGATCCCGCTTTGCGTTTCGCCCCAAGCGGTTCAGACTCTTTCCGGCAGCATAAAGCAGAAAAAGCGCGGCTTCGGTCGCGCTTTTCTCTTTGGGGAGCTGCGCGCTCTTGGCATGGCCAAATTTGGCTCTCTTGCGCTATGAGAAGCTTCACTTCTTGTTAGGCAGGCCATGATGCAGCGGCACATCGGAATTCTTGGAGCTGGGCCTGCGGGGCTCATGGCAGCTGAGGCAGCAGCGAATGCCGGGGCGCGTGTCACCGTGTTCGACGCTATGCCCAGTGTCGGCCGGAAATTCCTCATGGCCGGTAAGTCTGGTCTTAACATCACCCACTCTGAGCCGCATGAAGCCTTGCTAGGACGGTTTGGGGCTTCACGAGCAAGGCTCGAAACGGCGTTGAACGCCTTTACGGGCGATGATGTCCGCACTTGGGCGGATCGATTGGGTGTAAGCACTTTTGTTGGCTCGTCGGGCCGTGTGTTTCCAGATGTTATGAAAGGCTCGCCTCTGTTGCGCGCTTGGCTCAAGCGGCTGGACGAGCAGGGCGTTACCATCCGCACCCGTCATCGCTGGATTGGCTGGGCGGGGGAAAAGCTGGTTTTTGCGACGCCTGAGGGTGAGGTTCAGCACGCGTTTGATGCGCTGGTTTTTGCATTTGGAGGGGCGAGCTGGCCGCGACTAGGCTCAGATGCCGCTTGGGTTTCGCCCTTTTCAGAACGTGAAATTGAAATCGCCGCGTTCCGGGCCGCCAATTGCGCCTTCGAGCGGGGGTGGAGCCCGTTTATCAGCGAGCGTTTCGCCGGTCACCCAGTAAAGTCCGTTGTGGCGACGAGTGCTCTGGGCGGTCTGCCAGGCGAGTTTGTGGTCACCCCTTACGGTGTTGAAGGCAGCTTGATCTATGCTCATTCTGCTGCGCTGCGCGACGCTATTGAGGCAGACGGTTCAGCAGTGCTGACCCTCGATTTGGTGCCGGGACGCAGTGTTGAACGATTGGCGGCGGATTTCGGTCGCCAGCCGAGCAAGGTGAGTTTTACCAATAGATTGCGTAAGGCCGCGGGGCTCGATGGGGTGAAGGCGGCATTGGTGCGCGAGCTGGCGCCTGAGGCTGCGCAGCTGGCTCCTGAGGCATTGGCGATGATGCTCAAGAGCTTGCCGCTGCGTCTCGATAACACGCGTCCTATTGCTGAAGCCATTTCGGTGGCGGGCGGGGTGGTCTGGGATGAGATCGACCCCAACTATATGCTCAAGAAAATCCCCGGGACGTTTGTCGCCGGGGAAATGATCGATTGGGAGGCCCCGACGGGGGGCTATCTGCTTACGGCGTCCATGGCCACTGGGCGTTACGCAGGCTTAGCGGCCGCGCATTGGGAGCCGTGACCGGTCCAGTCGATCTCGATCGTGGCGTGATTGATGTCGTGGGTTTGTGCCAAGCGTTGCCGCACGGCATTTGAAACCGTGGCCGGGGCGATTGCTCCCGTGAGAGAAATGTCGAGCGTAGCCATGGTGCGGCCTGACGACAGCGACCAGACGTGGAGATGGTCGACATTGGCGAGGCCGGGGATATTGGCCTTGAGATCAGCGGTGATCGCTGTGGGATCGACGCCATCGGGTGCGCCCTCCATGAGAATATTGAAGGTCCGCATCAGCAAAGCCCAAGCGCCACGCAGAATGAGCAGGCTGACAAATACCGAGAGGATCGGGTCAATCGGCGTCCAGCCGGTGAGCCAGATGATGATCGCGGCTGCAATAGCGCCCACCGAGCCCAAAAGGTCGCCCATGACGTGTAGCGATGCGCCCCTGATGTTGACGTGGTCTTTGTCGGCCCCCCCGAGGATGCGCAGCACCAGCAGGTTTATGAGAAGCCCAGCGACGGCGACGGCGAACATGGGACCCGCGAGGACTTCGTCCGGCGCCATGAAGCGCTGGAACGCCTCATAGAGGATCCAGACCACAATACCGAAGAGGGTCAGCGCATTGATCAGCCCGGCAAGGACTTCGACACGAGCATAGCCAAAGCTGCGCTTGCTATCCGCTACACGCTTGCCGATACGGAAGCCGAGCCACGACAGGAAAAGGGCTATGGTGTCGGTCAGCATATGACCAGCATCGGCCAGCAGGGCGAGGGAGCCCGACAGCAGGCCGCCGATCACTTCGATGACCATGAACGTGCCGGTCAGCGTTAGCCCGATGAGGACAGCGCGTTCGTTGGCGGAACTTACTTTTGGCGTATGATCGTGTCCGGCGTGATCATGACTATGACCTGCATGGTCATGAGCATGGGGCGCGTGTTGATGCGCCTCATGATCGTGGTCAGTTTCGTCGTGACTGTGGCCGGAGTGGTCGTGCGGATGTGCCATGATACCCTCGTTCTATAATCATATGAACATGTATTCATATGATGGTCAACAAGCATGGTAGACACGCTGGCGTGATCGTGACTTCGCGCATGAAGCTCGCCCGTTTAGAACCCTTAGACTTGGCTGGATGCCTCGTCTGTCTTCGGTTCTGCCAAATCGTCGTCGTGCAGGTCGTGCTCTTCCATCGCATGGGCAATCATATCGGCCAGAATTCTGGCGATGTGATCGTCCGCTGCTTGGTAGAATACCTGCTTATTGCGCCGGGTTCCGCGCACCAGTCGGGCGGCGCGGAGGAGACGCAAATGGTGGCTAACGAGAGATTGGGAGGCACCGGTGGTTTTGGCGATATCGCCCACCGCGATGGGGCCTTCAAGGCAGGTTAAGAGCACACGCAGACGGGTCGGATCGCCCAACAGCTTATAGGTCTCGGCAATCAGTTGGATGGTGTGTTCTTCAGGAAGGGCCACGGGGCGATGCGCTCAATTTGCTGGTTCGCCCTGACCTTAAAGCCGCTTAGACGCGCTGACCATCCTTGTCGATCACCACCTCACCATCCTCTTTGGTGAACGGGATGGTGGCCGCTTCTGGCAGAATGTCCAAAACGAGCTCTGAGGGGCGGCAGAGGCGCACGCCATGCGGAGTAACCACGAGAGGGCGATTGATGAGAATAGGCGTCGCCACCATGGCTGCGAGCAGCTGCGTGTCACTCAACTCGGGATTGTCCAAACCCTGGGAGAGGTATTCTGGCTGCTTGGTGCGGATCGCATCCCGCACTGAAATCCCGGCACGAGCGATGAGGTCGGCAAGCGTTGCAGCAGACGGAGGGTTTTCGAGATAGAGCACAATTTCTGGCTCAATCCCGGTGCCGCGGATCATTGCCAAGGTGTTGCGCGAGGTGCCGCATTCGGGATTGTGGTAGATGGTGATGTGCATCAACGATAGCCTGCCGCTTGCAGTTCAAAGAGTTCGGCATAGCGCCCATTGAGCGCCAGCAATTCCTCGTGGCTTCCTGCTTCAAGAATCGCGCCCTTTTCAAGCACCAAAATACGGTCTGCCATGCGGACAGTCGAGAAGCGGTGCGAGATGATGACGGCCGTAGTGTTGGTCGCAAGGTTTTTAAAGCGGGCGAACACCTCAGCTTCCGCCTTAGCGTCCAGCGCTGCGGTCGGTTCATCGAGAATGACGAGATCGGCGTCACGCATATAGGCCCGGGCAATGGCGACCTTCTGCCATTCGCCGCCCGAGAGGTCGCGGCCCTTCTTGAAGAGACGACCGAGCTGTTGATCATATTGCTGCGGCAGCTTGGCGATGACCCCATCGGCAAGGCTTTGTTCAGCGGCCTGCTCGATCCGCGCCTGATCGGTTCGCGCTTCGATACGGCCAACGCCGATATTGTCGCGAGCGGAAAAGCTGTAACGGATGAAGTCTTGGAAAATCACGCCGATGTGCTGGTGGATGTCGGTGGGCGACATGTCACGCAGGTCGATGCCGTCGATGGTGATGCGGCCCTCTGTCGGATCGTAGAGACGCGTCAGCAGTTTGACGATGGTGGTTTTGCCAGCGCCATTCTCCCCAACCAGCGCAAGAGTTTCGCCTGCCGCGAGGGTGAAGTTGAGATTGCGCACCACCCAATACTCCGTCTCGGGATATTGGAAGCCGACGTTCTCAAAGACGATGCCGCGCTGGATCGGGGTTGGGAAGGCCTTGGGGGAGGCCGGGGGCAGAACGGACGGTTCGATCTCGAAGAAAGAGAAGAGGTCGTCGAGGTAGAGCGACTGCCCCGCGATCTGGGTGAAGCCGAGAAGGATTTTTTGGAACAGGCCATTGAGCCTGAGGAAAGACCCCGACAAAAAGGCGAGATCGCCGAGCGTGAACTCGCCGGTAATGGTGCGCCAGACGATGTAGCCATAGGCGAGGTAATAGGCGAGGCTGGAAATGGCCGCAAAGAGGGAGCCCCAGCTGGCGCGCGCAATAGCGACCCGGCGATTGTCGACATAGATGCCGTGAGCCAGCTTTTTAAAGCGCCCGATGAGATAATCGCCTAGGCCAAAGAGTTTGACCTCTTTAGCTGTTTCAGCGCTCGCACCAACGTGGCGGAGATACTCAAGTTCGCGGCGCTCTGGGGTGCGCCAGCGGCTGAGCATGTAATTAAGCGTGTTGAACCGCGTTTCGCCCCAAATCGAGGGGATGAAGCTCAAGGGCAGTAAGAGCACCAACCACGGGGCGTAGATGACGAGACCTGCCGCGAGGGTCACGACTGTGATCATGTCCTGCGCTTGGCCAAACAGCTGGCTCAAGAGTTGATTGCGCCCTGCAGCCTGACGGCGTGCGCGCTCCAATCGGTCCTGATATTCCGCCGATTCAAAATGCATCAGATCAAGCTTGGCGGCGTGCGCCATCAACTCGACACTGACAGTGTTCGAATGCAGTTCGGAGAGGATGGAGTCGACTAGGCCTGTGGCGCGGTTGATCACATCATTGGCCAACACCAGAGCCAGCTCGATCAGCAGGAAGCCGAGAACCGTGTTGAGCGCACCGGCATTCCACCAGTCTAGAATGCTGGGGCCGGGGGCGGGCAGAGCGGTAAGCCGCACGACCTCATCAACAATCAGCTTCGCCGTATAGAGCACCGCGATCGGTTGGAACGCCGCCACGAGGCGTAAACCGATGCTCGCCGCCGTCAAGGATCTGCTGGTGCGCCAAATCTGCGCGATCAGGCGCCCTAGGTGGCGCATGTTGTCCAGTCGTTGACGGAAGGTGAGCGGCGTTTCGGGAATTGGTGGCGGGCGACGCCCAGGAAGATCGGTCATACGCGCAGTTTAATCCGCAGCAGAGGGCGAAGAAATAGTCGTTATTTCAGATTGCGGAGAAACTTCGTCAGGTTTGCAGTGACGTGATGGACGTGCGGACCGGAGGTTTGCTCCAGCTCCCACGCATCGACGAGGTCGTGGCTATAGTCTTCGCTGGCCACCACCTGCACCGTGCTCATCCCCATTTCGTGCGGAACGACGAGGTTCTTTTCGAGATCGTCGAAAAACACCGAATTGCTGGGGGTGATGCTGTAGCGCGAGAAGAAGCCTTCATAGGCCTCTTTGCGTGGCTTGGGGATGAAGACCATGTCACGAATGTCGTGGAAGTCTTCAAAGAGGTCCGCGCCGCCGAGGCGAGTAAGCACTGATTTGGCGTGGTTGGTGTCCGCATTGGTCAGGATCAACTTACGACCTGGCAGGTTGCGAATGGCCGCCACCAATTCGAGATTCTGCTGAACCGGGGAATAGTCGATGTTGTGGACCGTATGGAGGAAATGGTCCGGATCGATTGAATAGCGGCTCATCAAGCCGTTCAGCGTCGTGCCGTAGTCCCGGTAGAACTCTTTCTGCAGCTTTCTAGCTTCAGTAAACTCAAGCCGCGTAACGTCCATCACATAGTGGGTGATGCGGACGTCCACTTGCTCCCACAAATTGCATTCACGCGGGTACAGCGTGTTATCGAGGTCAAAGACCCACTCGGATACGTGGCTGAGGTCGGCGGCGGGGGACGGGGAGATCACAGAGGTCATAAGCGCAGAATGCATCAATAGCTTGAAAAGGAAAGGGGCCCGAGGGCCCCTAGGAGATTTACTGGTTTGCCGTGAGGGTAATGCCCAGGGTCTTGATCAGACTTGCTGGGTTTGCCGCACCGGCCGCCAGGATCAGCATGCTGGTTTTCGTGGGTGGAGCAATCTTGAGTTCGATGTTCTCAGGCTTGTCGAGGAAGGCCTCGACCGGTGGCGCAACGAGATCAACGATTGCTGGAATGCCAACTTGCTCCAACGCCATGCGCACCATTGGTTTGAGGCTTGCTGCGTATTGCTCGGTGGAGACACCTGCCTGATCTGCAAAGACTTTTAGAGCACGCTGAGCAAAACCTGCGTCATCGTAGCGAAGCGTGAAGCCGCTGATCGAGAGCGCCTGCGCTAGCTCCAGCCCCGTCACCATGGCCTGTGCTTCAGCTTCTTCACTATTGGCCGCCGCCGCCGTTGTTGCGGACAGGGCAGATAGCTTTTCGAGCAGTGGCAGTGTGAAGCCCGAAATGTCGAAGGTCGAGTTGATCTGGCCAACGTCGGCGAAGTCGATCAGGAACTGATCCATGACCATGCGGCCATCGGCCAAGGTCCACTGCGCTGTCTGGTTCACTTCACCCTGCAGCGTTTGAAGTCCCAAGCCGTCGATCATCGCGGCTGCGGCTGGATCTTCGGCCTTGAGCGGCTCTAGGTCAGCCTGAATGTTGGCGATAGTAAAAGTGCTATCAACGGTTTCGAGAACGTCCGCGCTATCGAAGCCAAAGTCGTACTTCGCAAGCAGGCTATCGTAGGTGAGAACGGTTGTGCCGTTCGTGATAACGGTCAGTGGACCGGTGCTGATCGAGCCGAAAGACTGCACGACATGAGCGGCGGTCACTTCGCCTGGCGGCGGCAGCCAAATGTCGGAGGCCTTGATGTCTTTGAGGGTCACGTTCGTCTTAGACTTCTTGGACCCTTCAGCAACTTCGAGATCGGGGATCGAAACGGATTCGATCGTGAAATTGCCGCCACTGCCTTCGGCCACGCCGGAGAAGGTGATCGTCTGGTCGAATACGATAGGATCTTCGCCGGGCACATCCATGGTGGCGCCTTCGACGGTAATCGTATCGCCGTTCACCGTTGCTGGGCCAAACGTAATCTTGCTGCCCGAATATTCCATGACAGCGCTGAAGCGCTCCAGCACGGCATCGGCCTCGAAAGCGAGAGCAGGCTGAGCGACAAGCAGTGCCGTAACGCTTGTTGCCAGTAATGCGGTGGCCGTCTTGATAGTGCCGAGCATGAGCTGTGTCCCTTCTGAGTGAATGCGCAGGGCTGCACCGCCGCTGCAAAACCGTATCGTTGTCTTCGTATGACTTGTAGCAAAGCTAGTCTGACAGAAATGCGACCCAAACAGGGCGGTGTCAGGCGCTTTGCCTAAGCCAGATGCAAAAATTGCTTATAAGCTGGATTTTCGGTCTCGTCCCAATAAGGGAAACCAATCTCGTCGATATGGCTAAAGAAGCTTTCCCGCGTTTCCGCGGGGACTTCGACACCCACCAGCACGCGACCATAGTCGGAGCCATGGTTGCGATAGTGGAATAGGGTGATGTTCCACTCATCGTTGAGGCCCTCAAGGAATTTCAGCAGTGCGCCTGGCCGTTCTGGGAACTGGAAGCGGAACACCATCTCATTGTTCAGTCCACCGACGCGGCCACCCACCATATGGCGAGCGTGAAGCTTGGCCACTTCATTGTCGGTGAGATCGGTCACGGCCAATCCTTGCGCCACGAGATGGGAGATGATGTCGGCTTTCTCGGCATCACCGCGGGCGAGTTTGATGCCAACGAAAATTCGGGCCTTGTCGCCCTGCGCATAGCGATAGTTGAACTCCGTCACAGCGCGTGCGCCTATCTGGCGAATGAAGGAGCGGTAGCTGCCCGGCTGTTCGGGAATGGTCACGGCCAGCAATGCCTCAGCGCGTTCGCCGATTTCGGCGCGTTCGGCGACATAGCGTAGGCGATCAAAATTGACATTGGCGCCAGAGTTGACGGCGATCAGAGCGCCGGTTGCGGGGGCGGTGCCATTTTCAATGTCGCGGCGGAGCCCTGCCAAGGCCAAAGCGCCAGCTGGTTCAGTGATAGCGCGATGGTCATCGAAAATGTCCTTGATGGCCGCGCAGATTTCATCGGCTGAGACGGTGACGATCCCGTCGAGCAGCTCGCGACAGATACGGAAAGTTTCCTCGCCCACTTGGCGCACAGCGACGCCATCAGCAAAGAGGCCGACCTGATCGAGCGGCACAGGATGGCCGGCTTCAATCGCCGCCTTCATGCTGGCGGCTTCCTCTGGCTCAACGCCAATAACTTTGACATCTGGGTTGAGGAATTTGACCAAGAGCGCAATCCCTGCGGCCAGACCACCACCACCTACAGGCACGTAAATCGCGCCGAGGTCGTGCGGGTGCTGGCGCATAATCTCGAGGCCAACTGTGCCTTGCCCGGCGATCACGTCGGGATCGTCAAAGGGGTGGACGAAGACATAGCCGTGCCGTTCTGCGAGGATTTCTGCCTGCGCGCGAGCAGCGTCAAAACCATCGCCGAATAGAACCACTTCACCGCCCAACCGCTGAACGGCGTTGACCTTAATTAAGGGCGTGGTGGTGGGCATGACGATGACCGAGCGAATGCCCGCACGGGTTGACGAGAGGGCAACGCCTTGAGCGTGATTGCCAGCGGAGGCGCAGATGACGCCGCGCGCTTTCTCTTCCTCAGTAAGATTGGCGATGCGGTTATGCGCGCCGCGGATTTTGAATGAGAATACGGGCTGTAGGTCCTCGCGTTTAACGAGGATCTGGCGTCCGAGCTTGGCCGATAGCAATTCCATCTGTTCGAGCGGCGTTTGAATAGCAGCTTCGTAGACTGAGGAGGAAAGGATCTTACGGACGTAGTCGGTCATCAATATGGCTCCAGCGCGTGCGTTTGATGGACGCTTCCGTGCGCTAAATGTCAATTGCGCCGCTGGGATGGCGGATCGTCACGGTTACGTGATCAGCGCGGGGAAGGCCTGAGATTCTCACAGTATTTAGAGTTGGAAATTGCCAGAGCGACCGACGGTGTGTGCCCGAAGCACGATGGTCGCGGAGTTCGCCTATGCAATGAGGAACGGCCGCCAGTACGTCACCGGCGGCCGTTGAAACAGGTTAGCGAACGATCAGCGTGCCCGCGCCGAACTCGGTGAACAGCTCGACGAGAACGACGTGTGGCTGTTTACCGTTGAGGATCACGACGCCTTCAACGCCGCTGTCGAGCGCGTCAAGGCAGGTTTCCACCTTGGGGATCATGCCGCCCGAAATCGTGCCATCGGCGATGAGCGCCTTGGCTTCGCGCACGGTCAATTCTGGAATGAGCTTACCATCGCGGTCGAGAACGCCCGGCACGTCGGTTAAGAACAGCAGGCGCTTAGCACCGAGCGAGCCAGCAATGGCGCCCGCGAAGGTGTCGGCGTTGATGTTGTAGGTATTGCCGTCGCGGCCTGGAGCAACCGGAGCGATGACCGGGATCATTTCCGAGCGGGCCAGCAGGTCGAGCAGGGTGCGATCGACTTCAACCGGTTCGCCGACATAACCAAGGTCGAGCACGCGCTCGATATTGCTGTCTGGGTCGATCATGGTCTTAACCGCCTTTTTGGCGAAAACCATGTTGCCGTCTTTACCGCTCAGGCCGATGGCCCATTCGCCTTCAGCATTAATGGTGGCGACGATCTCTTTATTGATCGAACCCGCCAGCACCATTTCCACGATTTCCATGGTGCGCTTGTCGGTGACACGAAGGCCGCCTTCGAACTTGGATTCGATGCCGAGGTTTTTCAGCATCGAGGCGATCTGTGGTCCACCCCCATGAACCACGATCGGATTAACCTTGGACTGCTTGAGCAGCGCGATGTCGCGCGCAAATGCCTGACCCAGTGCGGCATCGCCCATGGCGTGGCCGCCGTATTTCACAACGACGGTTTTGCCTTCATAGCGCTGCATATAGGGCAGGGCCTGCGCAAGGATGCCGGCATCATGGCTGAACCGGTCTGTATCGGGGGTAGTCATTGCAGTGGGCGCTCCCTGGGAACAAAGCCTCAAATTGGGCCAAGGGTCTATAGGATTTCTGTGGCGGATGAAATCAGGATTCTTTGGACTTTAGAACGATCAATCGACAAGAATTTCGACCTTAATTCGATCATCAAACGACCATCCGCCCAATGCGACCACGTTTCCTGCCTCGTCGCGCAGAATGGGAGTGGTTCGAATGGCTTCCGATGGGGCGGTTACTTTGGCACCAAGCACTGTTTCAATGCGGTGGCGGGGCAAAAATTCCGATACTGAAGCGGTGAAACGCTTGTCGGTCGAGAGATTGGCATAGAGGAAACGCTCGTCCCAAGTGAGCACGCCATTCGGCTCAAGAAACGCGTCTGCGGGCAATGTACGGCCGGGTTCGCGCGAAATGACAAGGGTCTTTTCGCGGACACGAGCAACGGCGCCAAGGGCGGTCGCGGCGCGCTGCAGTGTATTGGCAATGATCGAATCGTAGAGACGATCGACTTGCCCCAAAGCGCGCGGTTTCTGACGACCACCAACGATGGTGAGCACGCGCGAAAGCATGCGCCGACCGATGGCCGGGCTGAGAGCGGTAAAGGCGTCGCGTGAAATGGTGGCGGCGCCAAAGCCATCGAGATCAACGAGTTCGTCAAAAGCTGCATCAGCCATTTGCCCGATTGCAAGATCGGTCTCGGCCATGCGCTGGGCGAAGCGGGAGAGTGCTGCCCCGTCTAGGCCCTCAGCGGCCAGTGCAGGCAGGAGCTTGCGCCAGCGCACGCGTTCATAACTGGTGTCCTCATTTGTTGGGTCTTGCACAGCCGTCATGGCTTCTTGCTTGACGAGGGCAATGAGGTGCTTGGGGTCAATCTCCAAGAGCGGGCGGAATACCGTGATGCCTTCAACTTGCGAGCGGGCAGCCATGCCGCGCAGGCCCTCGATGCCGCTGCCGTGCGCCAGGCGCATCAGGACGGTTTCGGCTTGGTCGGAACGATGGTGCGCGGTGAGAAGTAGCGTTGCCCCATCGTCTATCATTGCCGCGCCGATTATCCCGTAGCGGGCCGCTCGTGCCGCTTCGGAAACGCCGGTTTCTGGCTTTTTACCAGTCCACTTTAGAGCCCGCGCAGTGAGGCCCAAGCGCGCCGCCTCACGTAGTACCATCTCGACCTCGGCCGCGGCTTCTGGGCGAAGATCATGATCGAGACTATAAACGATGAGTTTTGGTGTGTGGGGCGCGCTTTGCGCCCAGCGGTGCGCCAAGATCATCAGAGCTAAGCTATCCGCACCGCCGGAAACCGCTAGGCCGATGGTTTTCTCAAGCGCTGCTGGCGCAAAAAGCTGCGCCAGCAGTGTGGAGTTGGTAAAATCCGGCGTCAGACTGGCGGACATTGCGCCTGCGAATTGGCCTGCAACAGGCTCGTCTGGAACGTTTGACCGGTATTGGGATAGCGTGAGCGGACCTCGCCGAATGTCCGGCACGCGGTTTCGCGTTCACCGACACCAGCCAATGCCACGCCGAGGTTCATCAGCAATTCCGGAGCAACTGGGCTGCTCTGGTGCTTTTCATAGGCGGTGACCAGCACATCGGCAGCTTCGGTATAGCCGCCGCGCGCGATCATGGCTTTACCCAATCCGCTCGACGCATCGGGGAGATTTGGGTTGTCTGGGTATAGTTCTAGGAACTGTTTGAACTGGTCTTCGGCGAACTCGTAATCGCCAGTTTCAAGAGCCTGACGGGCTGCCGCAAACTGCGCATCGGCGTCAGCATTGCCGGTTTTGGGCGTAGGATTGTAGCTAAGATCAAGGGGTTGACCGGTCGCCAAGTTGATCCCGCCATTCTGGCCGGTACCAACGAGCGGATCGGCAGAATTGCCGAGTTCGTCAACAGCACCCTCGTCGCCAAAAGTCGGGTCAAATTCCTGCTCGCCCGGGAGAGGCTTAACGCCTTGCTCGGGAATGTCGGTCAGCGGGGCTGCTTCTTCGTTAGTGGCTGGGGCCTGCGGCAACGCCTGGGGCTGCATCACGCTGCCCGAGCGGGTTGCCGCTTCAGAGTTTCCCGAGTCACCGCCTTCTAATTGCTGGAAACGGAACTCTGCGTCTTCCTGGAAGCGGTTCAGCATTTCTTGCAGCTGGGTCAGCTGGAAGGTGAGGCCTTCAATCTGGCCGTTCAGGGTGCGGATCTGTTCTTCGAGCTGCTGAATGCGAACCATCGACTGTGCGTCGTTCGATTGCGCTACCAGAATGCGGCCGCCATTATTGTTGTAGGAGAGGCCGCCGAGTTCGGCAGCGGGCAGAGAGGTCTGCGCTTGTGCGGCTTGTGCGCCGAGGCTTAGCCCCAGTGCGCAAAGCGCCGCCCTTCCGAATTTCTTAGTTTTGAACAAGGTTACCCTAGCCTCCGAGTGTCGCCGCCGATGCGGATTAAATGGGTATCAATATGTGTCGATAAACCCCAATCGTGCCAAAAAAAAGAAAGCGCCCAAACCATTTCTGGTTTTGGGCGCTTTTACCTCCAGTTTTCACTGGGTCAGTGGCATTCTCCTCGAGAGGAGAGGCCTTTAGCTTACTGGACGACGGTTACCGCGCGGCGGTTCTGCGACCAGCAGGAGATGTCGTTACAAATTGCAACTGGGCGTTCCTTGCCGAAGGACTGGCTGGTGATGCGCTGCGCGCCAACGCCCTTGGAGACGAGGTAGTTGACCACGATGTTGGAGCGACGTGCACCAAGTGCAATGTTGTATTCACGGGTGCCGCGTTCGTCGGC
Source organism: Devosia sp. MC1541 (assembly GCF_012847305.1). Lineage (NCBI taxonomy): Bacteria > Pseudomonadati > Pseudomonadota > Alphaproteobacteria > Hyphomicrobiales > Devosiaceae > Devosia > Devosia sp. MC1541. The sequence continues at coordinate 95,145 of NZ_JABBDZ010000010.1, read as the reverse complement.
ATGGCCTTCGATCATGACGCGGTAGTTCGGATACTGGTTGAGCCACTGGGCCTGCTTGTCGAGGGTCGCCATGGCTTCTGGAGTCAGAGAGCTCGAGTCGGTGGTGAAGAAAATACGGTCGCCAACGGTGACGATGAATTCCTGCTGGCTGCCAGGGGCGCCGCCGCCCGGACCTGTATTACCAACACCGGTCAGGCCAACATTGTCAGTTGCAGAGCGCGAGCACGCTGCCAACACCACGACGAAAAGCATCATGGCAGCAGCGCGCATTACATTAGAGATGGGTGCAGAGATGGCCACGAGCGGCTCCTCAAGAAGGCTTTAAACTTAAGCAGGGCATTTACCGCTCTTATTCTTAAAAGCGAGTTTGCTGCTATGGTTAATCTTGTCCTATTGAGGCTGGGATGTGGCAGGAATCCGGGCTTTTTTGTGGCGCGGTCGATCTCAGACAGCACCGCCATGAAAAGCTGTTAAGGTTAAGCCGTTTAGCTCTCGCCCATGATTTGAAGGGGAGAGAGAAACTCTCACCCCTCCGTTAGCTTGAACTCAATACGGCGGTTGCGCCGGTAGGCGTCATCGGTCTCACCCTCATCGAGTGGGGTGAATTCACCAAAGCCAGCGGCGACCAAGCGATTTGGCGAAACCCCGCGTGAAACCAGATATTGGGCGACGGAAATTGCGCGAGCGGCCGACAATTCCCAGTTCGAGGGGAAGCGTGCGTTGGAAATCGGGCGCTTGTCGGTGTGGCCGTCGATGCGCAGGACCCAATTAATATCGGGTGGAATTTCGTCTTCAAGCTGCAGGATGGCGTCGGCCAGAGCATCAAGATCGGGCAGTCCGTCTTCGCCCAGAGTGGCCTGACCCGCGTCAAACAGAACTTCGGATTGGAAGACGAACCGGTCTCCAACAACGCGGACGTCGGCGCGACCTTCAAGAATCTGGCGCAAGCGACCAAAGAAATCAGAGCGGTAGCGCGACAGATCCTGCACGCGTTGGGCTAGTGCAAGGTTCAGGCGACGGCCAAGATCGGCAATCTGCGTGCGCGATTCTGTATCGCGAGCCTCAGAGGCGTTGAGCGCGTTTTCGAGCGCGGCGATCTGAGTGCGCAAAGCGGCCAACTGCTGGTTGAGCAGGGCGACCTGCGCATTGGCCTCGTCGGAGAGTTGTTCGGCCGCCAGTAGCTCCGATTGCAGCCCTGCGATGGCGTCGTCCTTGTCGCCGAGACCCGCGCCGATTCCGGCGAGGCGCGAGTTCAGCGATTGGTTTTCGTTCTCGGCGGAAGCGAGCGTTGCGGTGATGACGGAGATTTGGCCAAGCAAATCATCGGAATTGGCACGCTCCAGCTGCAAGAGCTCGGTCAGTTCGGCAATCTGGGAGTTGAGCCGAGCGAGTGCCGTATCGCGCCCCTGAATCTCCTGACCCAGAAAGAACTGGGTCAGCATGAACAGCGACAGCATAAAAATGATGACGAGCAGAAGGCTCGATAGGGCGTCTACGAACCCCGGCCAGTAATTGGCCTCTTGCCTGCGACGCGAGCGGGCTCCCGGCATGGCTTAGTTCCGCCGCTCGTTGTCGAGCTCTTTGGTCATGGCTTCCAACAAATCGCGCAGCTTCTTGTTGGTTTCGCCTTGCTCCAGGATATGGGCGCGCAAATCGTCTTGCTCGGTGCGGATGTGCTTGACGAGGCCATCAATACCGCGCGCCAGTTCGGCCATGGCGCGAATGGCGTTTTGCGAGGAATTGGCGTTCTGCATATTGGCGCCAAGCTTATCGAACATGGCCTGCATGTCCGGGCCGCCCGCATTGGCCTGCATGGCCGAAACAGGGTGATCCAACTCGGTCATGGAGGTCATCCAGTCTTCCAGGTCGGTGTAGAAGGCGTTCTGAGCCTGACTGGTTTGAAGATCGAGAAAGCCGAGGATCAGCGATCCTGCAAGGCCAAAGAGCGAGGACGAGAACGCCGTGCCCATGCCGCCGAGAGGAGCGGCGAGGCCCTCCTTGAGGTTGGAAAAGAGCGAGGCGCTGTCTGCGGAGGTCACATCGAGAGCATTGATAACGCCAGCAACGGAGCTGACGGTTTCTAAGAGGCCGTAAAACGTGCCCATCAGCCCCAGAAAGACCAGAAGACCCGTCAAATAGCGTGAGGTGTCTTTGGCCTCATCGAGGCGATTTCCCACCGAATCCAAGATGGAGCGCATGGACGACGGCGTGATAACCGCGTCGCCAATGCGTTCGCGCAGCAACCCTGCCACAGGAGCGAGCAGTACTGGCGTACGCACATTGGCCTGTGTGCCGTCTTGAAGCGAGTTCACCCACTTCACTTCTGGGAAGAGGCGGATGACCTGACGGAAGCTTAGGAAAATGCCGATTGCGAGAGCAAAAAAGATCATCGAGTTGATGAACGGGTTTGCCCAGAAGAAGCTGATGATTTGCCCGGCCAGAATGGCGGCAACCAAGCCCACTAGGATCAGGAAGATCACGATCTTGACCAGATACACACCCGGGCTTGCTAGGTGATAGGGATCATATCCTTGGCTCATCGACATTCACGCCCCTTACGCCGCAAATCAGGCATGGCAAAGACTAGAGGGGCTAGCGATGCGTGACAACTCGTAAGGTTAAGGATTTCTCAATCCACAAACCAGATTTCGTGACCCGCACAAACAAAGCCCCCGCCGAGCGCTAGAACGCTGGGCGAGGGCAGAAAATCAGTTTGGCTAAACTTAGTGGATTGGGCGCAGAGCCTTGAGCAGCAGTGGCTGCAGGGTTTCGTTGCCAGCCACGAGCTGACCGTTGGCAACCGAACCAGGCTGACCGGCGTAGTCCGAAACAACGCCACCGGCTTCCTTGACGAGCAGGAGACCCGGAGCCACGTCCCATGGCTTAAGGCCAGCTTCCCAGAGGGCGTCGAAACGACCTGCTGCGAGCCAAGCCATGTCAACGCAGATCGAGCCGGAGCGGCGAATGCCAGCAACGGCAGCATTGATCGATGCGACCTGCTTGATCTGGAGAACGTCGTTAGAGGTGCCCTGAGTCTTGATGCCAGTCGAGACGACAGCGTCAGCAAGGTGGCGACGCGCGCCAACGCGCAGGCGCTTCTTATCAGCAAGCCATGCGCCACCACCCTTTTCGGCGGTGTAGAGTTCGTCGAGCACTGGGTTGTAGATCACCGAGGCGACAATATCGTCGCCGCGCTGCAGCGCGATTGCGACTGCGAACAGTGGGATGCCGTGTAGGAAGTTGGTTGTGCCATCGAGCGGGTCAACGATCCAAGTGTGCTGGCCGTCGGTACCTGCAACTTCGCCACCTTCTTCCATCAGGAAGGCATAGGATGGGCGGGCTTTGCGCAGTTCATCATAGATGATCTGTTCGGCGCGAAGGTCGGCCTTGGAAACGAAGTCCGCTGGGCCCTTGCGGGATACCTGCAGATTTTCGACTTCGTTGAAGTCGCGGGTGAGGGATTTACCGGCTTTAATGGCCGCGCTGACCATAACGTTTAGAAGGGCGGAACGCGCCATATCGGATTTGCTCGCTAGCTCATGCGGATTATATGCATCGGGCCCGTGTGGATGGAACCAGTGCAGAAGGAGAAAAGCTCCGCCGCAAAATAAATGTGTGGCGGGCTTATTGCCTCAGAACGGGGCGCGGTTCAAGGGTCTTGGCCCGCATCATCTTGTCCCGGCGCAGCTTGTTCATCCTCGACCGTCGGATCGACCACGAGGCTTGGTGCATTTTCGGGATCAAGAGTGGTGGGTAAAACTTCACCAATGGGCTCGATAGCCTCAACAGTGGCGCTGGCGGTTGAACTCGGCGCGGGCAATGGCCAGAAGCGTGCGCGCTCCTCAGCCCGTGCCAAAGCCTCTGGGCGGATCGACACAAGCAGGCGGTCCAATGAAGGGTCCGTAAAGCCCTGGCGGCGCGCCAAAGAGCGCCACATCGCCGCCTCTTCAAGATCGAGTGATATTCCTTCACCAACGGCAAGGAGCTTGGCGTAGCGGTTCTGTGCTACAGCGCTGCCGCTATCGGCGGCGCGTCCGTACCAGCGCGCTGCTTCTTCAAGATCGCGATCAACGCCCTGACCGAGATAGAGCAGGGTCGCGTAGTCGATCTGGGCCGAAACGAGATTCTCTTCTGCTGCGCGCTTGATGAACTCTGCGCCCTCAACTGCATTGGGCAGAACGCCAACGCCTTCGATGAGCATGGTGCCATAATCATAAAAGGCTTCGGGCAGTTCAGCGTCGGCGGCCTCTTTCATAAGACCAGCCGCTTTGCTCATGTTGGGTTCGGCGTAAATGCCCTCAACATGCAAGAGCGCCATATTATATTTGGCGGGAGCATAACCAGCGTCCGCAGCCATTTTGAACAGTTCGGCGGCCTTGGCGCGATCTTTCTCAACACCGATTCCCTGTTGGTACAGCATGCCGAGCTCAAACGTCGCGAGGCGGTCGCCCGAGCGGGACGCGAGTTCATACCAGCCGCGAGCGCGCTCAGCATTCTGTGCTACGCCTAGGCCTTTGGAGTAAATTTCAGCAATGAGCGTTTGCGCTGCGCCATCGCCCTTTTCAGCGCGTGGTAGGGCAAGTTCGAGAGCGGTTAGATAATAGCCGCGCTGGAACGCGCCATAGGCATAGTCGGGTTCGCGCGTGGAGCCGAAGATGGAGTTATTGATCTCAATCGCGCCGGGCATGGGAGAGGCCGGTGGTGCGGCCTCTTCAGCAACAGGGGCCTGCGCTGGCTCAGCCGGTTCTGCATCCTGCGCGAAAGCGGGGAGGGGCAGGGCGAGCAGCGCTAAGGCGAAAAGGCGCGATGTGCGGATCATTCTGTCTCCCGAAGGGCACGATCAATAGCAGCCAAAGCCGCTGCAGGATCAGCAGCGGACCAAACGCTATCAGACACTGCAATAAATTCCGCCAAAGTTGCGGCAGCATCGCCCGCCTCTGCACTCGGGTTCGAAAAAACAGCGGGAACCTCAAAAGCTTCTGCCCACCAAGCGCTGAGTTCAGCGGCTTGTGGGTCGGCTTTGTCGCCAATCGGGCCAAAGAAGACATAGTCGACGTCCATTTCGCCAAAGCTCATGGCGTCGTGGCGCGAGCGGATGTGTCCGGCGCCAACAATGCCCTGAGGCTTGAGGAGCTTGATTGCTTCCTCAATGTCTTCAACGTCCCCGGTCGAAATATGCACGCCATCGGCGTCGAGCTTTTTAGCGAGCTTGGCGTCGTTTTCGACCAGAACAGCTGCGCCTGCTGCTTGTCCGACCTGAACGAGGCTGGCAACGAACTTGGCATAATCAGCGTCAGAAAGGGTGCCGCGCTGCACCAAAATGGCTGCAATTTCGGGGCCGGTCAGCACAGCCATCAGCTGGCGCGGAAACTGGGCGACATCCGGATTGGCCGGGGTGATGAGATAGAGCTGCGGCGCCATGGGCATTTCCGATACTGCAAAGCATTGTTGCCTTCATTGCGATTTTAGCAATGCGCGGCATGTCTCACATAGGGGATGAGAACGGGTTGGCGCAATGGTGCAATAAATAAGGCGCGGATCGATCCAGTCGACGCGCGCCCAAATCCACAGTGATGCGGAGCGTTAAGCTGCGCGATCTACAGCGTTATTCCACTGACCCAGTGCAGCGAGCGAGTTCATGTGGGCGCGGTGTGCAAAAGCGGTACGCGCTGCCATGAAGTTCTCACGACGGCCTGACCAAGTGCGCAGTGCAACGTTCTGCAAAGCACGGCCGTAGGAGAAGGTCATTGGCCAAGGCTTGCCACTGATCTGGTTCATGGCAGAGAGGTGGGCTGTTGCTTCTTCGTCGGTCTGGCCGCCGGAAAGGAAGGCAATGCCGGGAACAGCCGCAGGAACGTGGTCGCGCAGCACTTCAACAGTGCGCTTTGCAACTTCTTCCACGCTTGGGCGGTCACGGGAGTTGATGCCCGGCAGGATCATGTTTGGCTTGAGCAGCATGCCTGCGAGATCAACGCCGGCAAGGCGGAGTTCCTTGAAGACGTTTTCGAGTACGTCGCCAGTGACCTGAGCGCAGCGCTCCAGCGAGTGGTTGCCCGGTTCGCCATCGCCAACCACTTCTGGTTCAACGATTGGCACGATGCCAGCTTCTTGGCAGAGCACGGCATAGCGGGCCAGCGCGTGGGCGTTAGCGCGGATGTTGTTGCGGGTTGGGGCGATGTCATTGATGGTGATCACAGCGCGCCACTTGGCGAAACCGGCGCCGAGCTTGGCGTATTCTTCAAGGCGCTGACGCAGGCCATCCAGACCTTCTGTGATCTTTTCGCCAGACTCACCGGGCATTGGGAATGCGCCGCGGTCGACCTTGATGCCCGGGATAACGTCGCCATCAGCGAGAATGGCGCGGAACGGTGTGCCGTCTGCCGCTTCTTGCTTGAGAGTTTCTTCGGTGAGGATGATACCGGAAATATAGTTGCGCATGGCATCGGAAGCGCCAAAGAGCATTTCGCGGTAGTCGCGGCGCATTTCGAGAGTATTCGGCAGGTTAATCTTTGAAAAACGCTTGCCGATAGTGCCTTCGCTCTCGTCGGCAGCAAGAATGCCCTGTCCGGGCGTCATAAGTTTCTGCGCAATCGCGTTAAGGGACTTCGTCATCGTGTGCACCTCAGTTGGGAACTTGAGGCGACATTAGACTTTTGGACTTCTGCTTTCGATTAGACCTGTGGTTATTAGACGAAAGGCTAATCTAGTATGGTAGTGAGCGTTGGCCTTGCGATGGCGTGGCAAAACACTACATCTCTCGTCGAGATGAAAGACGCGCATCGAGGGATCCAAATGACCACTGCACCGGCCCAGACTTTCCACGACGGCTACACCATTCCCCAGATTGGACTGGGCGTGTGGAAAACCCCCGATGATGTGGCTGTGGATGCTGTCGCCACGGCTCTGCGCTCTGGATACCGTCATATCGACACGGCGGCCATCTACGGCAATGAAAATGGCGTTGGTGAAGGCATGCGCCAAAGCGGGGTGGAGCGAAAGGATATCTTTCTGACCACCAAGCTCTGGAATGAGGACCAAGGTTATGACAGTGCGTTTCGCGCGCTCGATGCGAGCCTAGACAGACTGGGCACCGACTATGTCGACCTCTATCTTATCCATGCCCCGTCAGCCTTTCGCGGCAAGTATGTTGAGAGCTGGAAGGCGCTCATCGATATCCAAAAGACGGGTAAGGCGCGCTCCATAGGTGTGTCGAATTTTACGACTGGCTTTTTGAACGAGATCATTGATGCCACTGGCGTCGTGCCGGTGATCAACCAGATCGAGCTACACCCAAAGTTCCAACAGCGTGAACTGCGGGCTCTTCACGAGAAGCTTGGCATCATTACTCAGAGCTGGAGTCCATTGGGACAAGGTCAGCAGCTTGATAATCCGGTGATTGCGGAAATCGCCAAGCGGTATGGCAAAACCCCTGCGCAGATCATTATCCGCTGGCATTTGGACAGCGGCCTCAATGTCATCCCGAAATCGGTGACAGCGAGCCGCATTATTGAGAATTTTGCCGTGTTCGACTTTGCGCTTGATGCCGAAGCGATGGCAGCCATCAACGCCCTAGACGACGCTGGAGGGCGCATCGGCTTCGATCCGGCGACGATGACGTTCTAACAATCAAAAGAAAAAGGCCGGGAGTGATCCCGGCCTAAATTCTTACTTCTTGAGCGCTTCGACGCCTGGCAAAGGCTTGCCTTCCATCCATTCAAGGAAGGCGCCGCCAGCGGTCGAGACATAGGTCAGCTGATCCTTGACGCCAGCGTGGGCAAGCGCGGAGACCGTGTCACCGCCACCACCAACTGAGACCAAGTGGCCGTCATGAGTGCGCTTGGCGACATGTTTGGCGATAGCGACTGTTGCTGTATCGAAGGGCTCGATTTCAAACGCGCCCACTGGGCCGTTCCAGATGACGGTTTTGGCGTCGTCGATAGCTGCATTGATGCGCTCAACCGAGGACGGGCCGATGTCGAGGATCATGCCGTCGTTAGCAATGGCATCGACCCCATACAGCATGGTTTTCGTGTTTGCCTTGAACTCCCAAGCGACGACGGCGTCGATAGGCAGAATGATGGCGCAATTGGCCTTGTCGGCCTTTTCCATGATGCGACGGGCGGTATCGGCAAGGTCCTTTTCGCAAAGCGACTTACCAACGCCCAGACCCTGTGCGTAAAGGAAGGTGTTGGCCATGCCGCCGCCGATAACGAGGGCATCCACCTTGGAAACGAGGTTTTCCAGCAGGTCGATCTTGGAAGACACCTTAGCGCCGCCAACAATGGCAACGACCGGTTTCTTTGGCTTGCCGAGACCGGCTTCAAGCGCTTCAAGCTCGGCCTGCATCGCAAGACCGGCCGCAGCGGGCAGGAGGCGCGCTAGGGCTTCGGTCGAGGCGTGGGCGCGGTGCGCAGCCGAGAAGGCGTCATTGACATAAACATCGCCAAGGCTGGCCATGCGTTCGGCCAGTTCAACGTCGTTTTCTTCTTCGCCTGGGTGGAAGCGGGTGTTTTCCAGGATCAGGACGCAGCCTTCCGGCGCGTCGTCGATCGCGGCACCGGCTTCAGACACATCGATCCAATCGGTAGCAATGAAGCCAACTGGAAGCTTGGTGACATTGGCAACAGCTTCACAGACCTGCTCAAGCGAGAATTCAGGATCAACCTTGCCCTTCGGACGGCCGAAGTGGGAGAGGATGATAGCCTTGCCATCGCGCTTGACGATTTCGCGGATGGTCGGGACCAGACGTTCGATACGGGTCGCATCTGTGACCTTGCCGTCTGCAACCGGAACGTTGAGATCGCCTCGCAGCAGCACGCGCTTGCCGGTCAGATCGAGTTCATCCAGGGTCTTGAAACTATCGCTCATGGTGCTGCTCCGAGTGTGTGGCCGCTGGGTAGCAGAGTGGCACGTTTGGCGGAAGGGCGAAACATGCACACTAGTCTATCGATTTGAACAAGCCCGGATAGTTCACCACCAAACCATCTGCATCGAGGGTGATTTCAACGTCGATCTGGGCAGATTGAAAGCGCGCAGCTGTGTCGGAGAGCTTGGTGTAGATCTGCTCGACACGGCTAAAGCTGAGGTCTGTGGCGTCAATATAGACGAGGGCTAGGCGCTGAGCCACGCCCACCTCCGGCTCCAGCCGCCAGAGGGGAAGGGAATTGGTCATCGGGGTGGGCCAGATGTCGAGATCGAGACATCCTTTGAGCGCGGCGATGGGCTCGGCGCGATTGTCGCTCCAATTGCCGAGGCCGTCTGAGAAAAGCTCTAGCACGCCGCCATTGGTGTGTTCGATTTTTGCGGCACGAACACGCGCTGCACCGTCAATGTCGAGCCGATAAAACAGGCCAAAGTCGGGGCCAATAATCGTACCGCGAATGCGGGTGTCGCGTCCGTTGAAAATCACGTGGGCATGTTCGAGCGTATCAAGCTCAAGCCCTTTCCAAGCAATCGTGCGATTGAGCGTCATCGTCCTGTCCCTCTGGGTGAGGATGGCACGGGGGTTCTCATTTTGTCACCCGGTGGCGCTCAAACAAAAAAAGGGCGCCCCGAGGGACGCCCTTAAACAGTTTGTCTGGAAGATCCTTAGAGGGTCTTTGCCAGTGCCACTGCGGTGTCGGACATACGGTTGGAGAAGCCCCACTCGTTGTCGTACCAGGACAGGATCGACACGAAGTTGCCGCCCAGTACCTTGGTCTGATCCAGAGCCATGGTCGAGGAGTGCGGATCGTGGTTGAAGTCGATCGAGACGTTTGGAACTTCGGTGTAGCCGAGAACGCCCTTGAGTTCGCCATCGGCGTACTTCTTGATCGCAGCGTTGATTTCTTCAGCGGTTACATTGCGCGACGCGATGAACTTGAAGTCGACGCAGGATACGTTCGGGGTCGGTACACGGACCGAAACACCGTCGAGCTTACCAGCGAGTTCTGGCAGAACCAGACCGATAGCCTTAGCAGCGCCGGTCGAGGTTGGGATCTGCGAGAGCGCAGCTGCGCGGCCGCGATAGAGATCCTTGTGCATGGTGTCGAGGGTCGGCTGGTCACCGGTGTAGGAGTGGATGGTGGTCATCATCCCCTTCTCGATGCCGAATTCCTTGTGCAGCACATAGGCGACTGGTGCTAGGCAGTTGGTGGTGCACGATGCGTTCGAGATCACCACGTCATCCTTGGTCAGGCTGGCGTGGTTAATGCCGTAAACGATGGTCTTGTCAGCGCCGTCGCCCGGAGCCGAGATGATCACCTTCTTCGCGCCGGCCTTGAGGTGAGCCGATGCCTTTTCCTTCGAGGTAAAGATACCGGTGCACTCAAGAGCGATGTCGACGCCCATTGCGGCGTGCGGCAGGTTCGCTGGATCGCGCTCTGCGGTGACCTTGATTGGGCCACGACCAACGTCGATGGTGTCGCCATCCACCTTCACTTCATGAGGGAAGCGACCGTGCACGCTGTCAAAGCGCAGCAGGTGAGCATTGGTTTCTACAGGGCCCAAGTCATTGATCGCTACGACTTCGATGTCGGTACGGCCCGACTCGATGATAGCGCGCAAAACGTTACGGCCAATACGACCAAAGCCATTGATGGCGACGCGAACTGCCATAGTTTTAAACTCCAAAGAAGGAAGATTGGGAGGGAGGTCCCGATCTGTTACAACTGCGCGGTGACGGCTTCAACAACGGCCTTCGGCGTAATGCCAAAGTGGGCATAGAGCGCATCGATTGGGCCAGAAGCACCGAACGAGCTCATGCCAACAAAGCGGCCCTTGTCGCCAAGGAGCTTGTTCCAGCTCATTTCAATGCCAGCTTCCACAGCAACGCGTGCCTTAGCCGAACCGATCACTTCAGCCTTGTAGGCATCAGACTGCTTGTTGAAGAGTTCCATGGACGGAACCGAGACGACGCGAGCGGAAATGCCCTGTGCGGTCAGCTCCTTCTGCGCTTCTACAGCGATGGCTACTTCCGAGCCGGTCGCGAAGATGACAGCGTCTGCATTGGCATCGCCGAGGATAGTGTATGCGCCCTTAGCCGACTTGTTCTCAACCGAATATTCGGTGCGCAGCGCCGGCAGGTTCTGGCGCGACAGCGCGAGGATGGACGGCGTCTTCTGCGACGCCAGAGCGATTTCCCAGCATTCTGCAGTTTCCATCGCGTCAGCTGGACGGAAAACGTAGAGGTTCGGGATCGCGCGCAGAGCGGTCAGGTGCTCCACTGGCTGGTGCGTTGGGCCGTCTTCGCCAAGACCGATCGAGTCGTGGGTCATGACGTAGATCGAACGGATTTCCATCAGCGCAGCGAGGCGGATCGCTGGGCGGGCATAGTCGGTGAACACCATGAAGGTGCCGCCGTATGGGATCAGGCCGCCATGAAGGGTAACGCCGTTCATGGCTGCACCCATTTCGTGCTCGCGGATACCGTACATCATGTAGTTGCCAGAGCGGTTGTTCGCCTGGAACGGCACGGTGTCCGGGGTATTGGTGAGGTTCGAGTGGGTCAAGTCAGCCGAACCCGCCAGAATTTCCGGCACGTTCTTGGTGACGACTTCGAGAGCCATCTGCGAAGCCTTGCGGCTGGCGACCTTTGGCTTGTCTTCAGCGAGCTTCTGCTTGTAGGCGGCGAAGGCTGCGTCCAGACCGGTTGGGAGCTTGCCCGACATACGGCGGGTGAACTCGGCCTTGTGCGCGGAGGCGGCAAGGGTCGCTTCCCAATCGCCACGGATATTTGCACCGCGCTGGCCAGCGGCGCGCCACGTGTCGAGGATATGAGCAGGGATTTCAAAGGCTGGGTAGTCGATGCCGAGTGCGGCCTTTGCGCCAGCGAGTTCTTCAGCGCCAAGTGGAGCGCCGTGAACCTTTTCGGTGCCCGCCTTCTTTGGCGCGCCGCGACCGATGACGGTCTTGGCAGCGATCATGGTTGGCTTATCGGTCGACTTCTTCGCTTCGAGCAGAGCCGCTTCAATAGCTGCCTGGTCGTGGCCGTCGATTTCGATGGTGTTCCAGCCCGAAGCCTGGAAACGCGCGATTTGATCGGTGGAGCAAGCGTTGGACACTGCGCCATCGATGGTGATGCTGTTATTGTCCCAGATGACGATCAGCTTGTTGAGCTTGAGGTGGCCAGCAAGGGAAATTGCTTCTTGGGAGATGCCTTCCATGAGGCAGCCGTCACCAGCAAGAACATAGGTGTAGTGGTTGACAAGGTCGGAGCCGAATTCGGCCGCGAGCTTGGCTTCTGCAACAGCGAAACCAACCGAATTGCCGATACCAGCGCCGAGTGGGCCAGTGGTGGTTTCGATGCCGGTAGCGTGACCGTATTCTGGGTGACCGGCGGTCTTGGCGCCGATCTGGCGGAAGTTCTTGACCTGGTCGATGGTCATGTCTTCATAGCCCAGAAGGTAGAGCGAAGAGTAGAGCAGCATCGAGCCGTGACCGGCCGAAAGAATGAAGCGATCGCGATCTGCCCAGTGGGGCGCCGCAGCGTCGAACTTCATGATTTTTGTGAACAGCACGGTTGCGATATCCGCGCAGCCCATGGGAAGGCCTGGGTGACCAGAATTAGCTTTCTCGACGGCATCCATGGAGAGAGACCGGATGGCATTGGCCAATTCGTTCTGCTGGGCTGTGTTCGTCATGGGGCGGACCGCTCTTTCAAAAGGCTGAAAACGTGGGAGTGGGCGCGCAAATGTCACCCTCCCAAGGCGGTTTTGAGCCATAACAGGTTCCCTTAGGCTGTCAATGTCGGCATTAGGGCAATACGTTCGCCTCTTCTTGCAAAATAAGGGGGTATGGATGGCGACTCGGTTGCAATGCCGGGTAGGGTGGGCCAAGTTTATGTGCTCGAAACGATGCGCCTAAAGGGCAGTACCGGCAATGAGTGAGACGGAACTTCAAGAAGGGCTGCAAGCAGCCGACGCCCGTTTCAACCGGGCAATAGAAAGACTGGAAACCAGTCTGCGCGACCTTAATGGGCGTATCCAGAGACGTCAGCGCATGGAAGTGGACACGCAAAGGCTCGTGCATGAACGCGCGCGGCTTGCCACTGAGCTCGATAAAACGGCAGCAAAGGCGAAGCGTCTGGATGACGGTGCACACGAAGTGTCGCGTCGTCTCGTCGAAGCCATGGAAACCGTGCGGTCCGTGCTCCAAAAAACGGAGAGTTGAGTGCCCGAGGTCAATGTTGAAATTAATGGCCGCAAGTACCGTATGGCTTGTGAAGCAGGTCAACAGGGGCATTTGATGCGCCTTGCCGAGCGTTTTGACGCTGAGGTTGAAGCGCTCAAGGGTGCCGTCGGCGAAATCGGGGATACCCGTCTAACGGTCATGGCAGGCATTGCCGTCATGGATGAATTGACGGAAGCGGAAAAACGCATCGCCGCTCTTGAAGAGCAAGTGGCGCTTTTGACCGAGGCCGGGCAAGGCATTGCCGAAGAGCTTGAGCAGACCGAGCGTAAGTTTACCCAGAAGCTCGATGAAGCCTCACGGACGATCGAGAGCATCGCCAGCGTTCTCGAGCAAACTGCGCCAGTTGCGAATTGAGCGATCAACCTCGTTGAAAGCGCGATGGTGGCCTTTGCAGCGGTGCCGGAAGCGCCTATATGTGTAAGCGCTGCCCGGCGCGTGAGGACACAGAATCCCCGGGGCCTTAATCGATCCTAAGGGAGCTGTCCCTGACCAGGCCCGTGGGCTTGGACATACGGCGCCCACCTACGTAAGTAGGTTCCCGGGATCGCAATTCCCACGGCCTGGGCGGCACAAATATCTGAGGTTTGATGGCGCAGCTGAGCGTTGATGAGATCAAGTCAGACCTGCGGCACGAAGCATACCTTGCCCGCGCGGCGCTGAGTGCCGACTATCGACGTGATGCCGCTTTGGCCGTCGCCTCCCATTTTTTCCAATCATCGCTGATGTCTGACGCCGATACTGTCGCTGGGTATTGGACACTGCGCGATGAGCTCGATTGCCTGCCGATCTTGAATGCGCTGAAAGAACGGGGCGGAAAAGTCATCTTGCCGGTGGTGGCGGCATCCGGTCAGCCGCTCGATCTAAGGCTCTGGGAGCCTGATGTTCCATTGGAAAAAGCCGGTTTTGGTACCTTCGGGCCCCCGAGCACTGCGCCACGGGCGATACCCGATGTCCTATTGCTGCCGCTCGTTGCCTTTGACAAAACAGGCACGCGTCTGGGATATGGCGGTGGGTATTACGACCGGACGCTTGCGTCCCTACCTAAAAAGCCACGGCTCATTGGATTGGCCTACGCCGTTCAAGAGCTCGATGAGATACCTCGCTTGGACCACGACGTGCCGCTAGATGCCGTCATTACAGAGACTGGCCTGCGCATGTTCGGAGACACTTTATGAGACTGCTTTTTCTTGGCGACGTGATGGGTAAGGCCGGACGTGATGCCATAACCGAACGCCTGCCGGGCTTGATCCAAGAATACAAATTCGATTTCGTCGTCATCAACGGCGAGAACGCCAGCCATGGGCGCGGTCTCACTGAGGGCCATTACAACGCATTGCGTGACGCGGGCGCGGACATTGTCACGCTTGGCGACCATGCTTTCGATCAGCGTGAAGCGCTTTCTTATATCGAGCGTGAACCCAATTTGGTGCGCCCGATCAATTATGTCTCTGGCACGCCGGGCCGCGGCGCAATGATGGTCGAAGGCCGCAATGGGCATCGCGTCTTGGTGGTCAATGCGCTCGGCCGCGTATTTATGCCCCCGATCGATGACCCATTCCGCGCTGTTGAAGCGGCGATCGCGCAAGCGCCACTCGGGCATGTCGCCGACGCTATTCTGGTCGACTTCCACACTGAGGCCACGTCGGAAATCCAGGCGATGGGCTATTTCTTGGATGGTCGTGCTACCCTCGTGGTTGGCACACATACCCATATCCCCACCTCCGACCACCGCATTTTGCGTGGCGGCACGGCGCTGATGGCCGACGCTGGCATGTGCGGAGATTTCGACTCTGTTATCGGCAGTGATTATGAGGAGCCGTTGAACCGGTTCCTCAGTGGCATACCGACTGGCCGATTTGTTCCGGCAGATGGTGAAGCCACGCTCTGCGGCGTCGCCGTTGAGACTGACCCACTGACGGGTCTGGCGCGTTACGTTGCACCTTTGCGGGTTGGCGGCGTACTGGCTCAGGCATTGCCGGACTTCCCTGCATAAAGACTAGCATAAGCGACTCACGGAACCGTGAGTCGCTGTTCTCGTTACCTCGATGATTGTGTCGGCTTTAACCAGCGGCTCGTTAACGGGGGAAATGGGGATATGCTTGATCCCATCATCAATTTTCTGAACGACATATTCTGGGGCTATGTCCTCGTTTATGGCCTAATTGCCGTTGGGTTATTCTTCACGATCCGGTTGCGGTTCGTGCAGTTTGTCCATTTCGGTGAGATGTTTCGAGCGGTTGTAGGTTCAAAGGCCAACGACAAAGCCGGGATCACACCCTTTCAGGCCCTCTGCACCTCACTGGCATCCCGTGTTGGCACGGGGAACCTCGCCGGTGTCGCGGTGGCTCTTTATCTTGGCGGTCCCGGCGCTATCTTTTGGATGTGGGTGGTTGCGCTCCTCGGCATGGCCACGGCCTATTCTGAATCGACGCTCGCCCAGCTCTATAAAATCAAAAACCAGAACGGCGATTATCGCGGTGGGCCCGCGTTTTATATCGCGCGTGGCCTCAAAGCTCCGTGGGCCGGTGCTCTGTTTTCGGTCTGCCTGATCCTCGCCTTTGGTCTGGTCTTTAATGCCGTTCAAGCCAACTCAATTGCTGATGCGGCCGCGGGCGCATTCGGCTTCGATAAGCTCTGGGTCGGCATTTCTCTGGCTGTGCTAACCGGCATCGTGATTTTCGGCGGTATTCGCGGCGTCGCTTATGTGTCGCAAGTGGTCGTGCCGATCATGGCCGGTATCTATCTTCTGGTCGCGCTTTGGGTCGTGGCCATGCACATCACCGAGGTGCCCGACATGCTCGGCCTCATTGTCCGCAGCGCGTTCGGTCTTGAAGCTGCTGGTGGCGGGATCGCGGGCGCGATGCTCAACGGTGTGAAGCGTGGTCTTTTTTCCAACGAGGCCGGCATGGGCTCTGCGCCCAATATCGCCGCCGTTGCAACGCCTGACCCGCACCACCCTTCATCGCAGGGCTTCGTGCAGGCGCTGGGCGTATTCATCGATACCATTCTGGTGTGTACTGCAACTGCGCTGCTTATTCTGCTTTCCGGGGTTATGGTTCCGGGCAGCGATTTGACTGGCACACCGCTGACCCAGGCCGCCATGACTGTTCACATCGGCGGGTTCGGCAATGCCTTTATCGCCATTGCGATCTTCTTTTTCGCCTTCACCTCCATCATCGGCAATTACACCTATGCCGAAAATGCCATGACCTTCCTCAAGCTGGGCAATTTTCCTGCGCTTACAGTTCTGCGCTTGGCCGCTATGGGCATGGTGATCTGGGGCTCTGTTGAAACCGTGGCGATGGTCTTTAATGCGGCCGACGCATCCATGGGGCTGATGGCGACCATCAATTTGATCGCCATTGTTCTGCTCTCCGGTACTGTTGCGAAACTGACCAAGGACTATGTCGATCAGCGTAAAGCGGGGAAGGTGCCAACCTTCCAGGCCTCGGATTATCCTGAGCTCGATGGCAAGATCGATCATTCGATCTGGAACAGGCAGGACCCCGGCTAAACTGTTTTTGGCCTAAAAAACCTGCGCTCGCTGCCGTGACACCGGGGGCGGGCGCTTTATTTTTGCCCTCGCGGGCCCTATAAGCAGCCCGATTTTACAAATTCTCGCCGAGGTAACGAATGGCTGGCCATTCCCACGCCAAGAACATTATGCACCGCAAGGGCAAGAGCGATGCTATTCGCTCCAAGATATTTTCGAAGCTCGCCCGCGAAATCACCGTGGCGGCCAAGATGGGTCAGCCTGACCCAGCGTTTAACCCACGTCTGCGTTTGGCCATCACCAATGCGCGCTCGCAGTCGATGCCAAAAGACAATATCGAACGCGCAGTGAAAAAGGCGTCCGGTGGCGACGCTGAGAACTATGACGAAATCCGCTATGAAGGCTACGGCCCGGGTGGTGTTGCCGTCATCGTTGAAGCGCTGACTGACAACCGCAACCGCACGGCCTCGAACGTTCGTTCGTACTTCTCCAAGAACGGTGGCGCCTTGGGTGAAACCGGTTCGGTCGGCTTCATGTTCGATCGCGTTGGCGAAATCACCTACCCGGCTGCAGTCGGTACGGAAGACAAGGTCATGGAAGCGGCGATTGAGGCCGGTGCCGATGACGTTGAGAGCGACGACGAAGGCCACTACATCTACACCAGCTTTGAAGGCATGGCCGAAGTCTCGGCCGCGCTTGAGCAGGTGTTGGGCGAAGCTGAATCGGTCAAGGCCGTCTGGAAGCCTCAGAACCGTACGCCGATTGACGCTGAAAAGGGTGCAACCCTGATGAAGCTGATCGCGACCCTCGAAGAAGATGACGACGTTCAGAACGTCTACTCGAACTTTGACATGAGCGAAGAAGACGCTGCCAAGCTCGTCTAATTGAGCAGCATTTCGAATTTGAAATCCCCGCCTCGCGCGGGGATTTTTTTATGCGCGGCGCACAGGGGCCGGGGGCAAAGAAACGGCCGCTACTTCCACCATATTGCGCCCGGCCTTTTTGGCCGCATAGAGCCCCTGATCAGCACAGCGGAACAGTTCTGAAAAACTGATTGGTGCGGCGAAACTTGCGCCCCCAATACTCACGCTGAGCGGACAGGGCACGCCTCGCGGTGAAAAGCTCGCCCTGCGGATGCCGCGGCGAATGCGTTCTGCCACCAGAAAGGCGCTCATGCGATTGGCGCCCGGTAAGTAAACGCCAAATTCCTCGCCGCCGAGCCGCCCGACCAGCGCACCGGTGCGTACAATACGGCGCAACGTCGCCGCAATAAGGGTCAGGGCAATGTCGCCCTGATCATGGCCATGGGCATCGTTGATCGCTTTGAAATTATCGGCGTCAATAACGAGAAGGGCACCACTGGGCGTGCCTTCGCGGTCACTGAGAAACTCCTGCGTTAGCTCCGTGAACGCACCTCGGTTCAGGCAGCCGGTGAGGCTATCGGTATTGGCCAAGCGCGCCAGTCGAAGGTTTTCGACCGCCAGCTGGCGCATTCGCATTGTGAACAAGTAGAATAAGGGCAGACCCACCAGCAGCGGGGAGAGGGTCGCCGCGCCAAACAGGCGGATCGAAAGATCGGATGTGAGCTCTGCGCTCGAGAAGAACACAGCCACCACAATCCACGAAACGACCACGCAGCAAACCGGGCCGAAAATGCTCCAACGGGTTACGCTCGACCAGCTATGAAATGGCCTAGATTTCCTGTGGCTTGCAACGCGTTTGAGGCGTTGTCGTGCATATAAAATAGCTGAAAGTCGCCAGTTGGTAACGCGCTGTGTGTCCATGCCGTTTGCCCCCAAAAGCATGCGCGTGACGCTAGGCGAGGCTTTCTCAATTAATGCTTGCCCGAATTGTTAAAGCTTTATTCATCCACTGGTATATCGTTTGTTGCCAATTTGTTCACTTTAGCCTTGGTAGGCTGCGCGAAGCTGACTACAAGGTAATCCATGAGCACTCCCGTTCGAATCATCGGCATCGACCCTGGCATCCGCCGTTGTGGCTGGGGCGTTATCGAGGCGCAGGACAATCGTTTGCGCTTTGTCGCTGGTGGCACGATCACCCCGCCAACAACAGGCGAACTGGCCTCCCGGCTGGCATTTTTGTCCGAAGGGCTAAATGGCGTATTGGACGCTCATCAGCCAGATGAAGCCGCAGTGGAAGAGACATTCGTGAGTGCGGGCGCTCGCTCAGCGCTTATCCTTGGACAAGCGCGCGGCGTTGTTTTGGTGACGCCTGCTTTGCGCGGTCTGCCCGTGGCAGAGTACGCCGCCAATCTCATCAAGAAATCCGTTGTCGGCACGGGCCACGCGGATAAGGCGCAGATTGGCCTCATGGTCAAAACTCTGATGCCGACAGCTGTTTTTAAGGGCGCGGACGCAGCCGACGCTTTGGCGATTGCAATTTGCCACGCCCACCACCGTGTTTCAGCGATGCGCATGGGAGCCTATGCATGATCGGCAAGCTTAAAGGTCTGGTCGATAGTTTTGGTGATGATTACGCCCTGATCGATTGCGGTGGTGTTTGCTACCAAGTGTTCTGCTCGGGCCGCACGCTGCAGTCATTGCCCAGTGTTGGCCAAGCTGGTGTGGTCTTTATCGAGACCATCGTGCGCGAGGACATGATCCGGCTTTATGGCTTTGCCACCGAAGCTGAAAAGAGCTGGTTCAATCTTCTCACCTCCGTGCAGGGCGTGGGTGCACGCGTGGCTTTGGCCATTCTGTCGATCCTCACGCCGTCTGAACTCTCGAGCGCTGTGGCGCTGCAAGATAAGGCGATGATCGGGCGCGCCAATGGTGTTGGCCCCAAACTGGCGCTGCGTGTTGTGACCGAACTTAAGGGCAAGGTTCCAGCCATTGGCGCTGTCGATGCTGGCACTCTGGGCTTGCAGGCCGCGCTTGGCGAAGGCGTTGCCGCAACCAATATTTCCGACGCCGTGTCGGCGCTGACCAATTTGGGCTATTCCAGCCAGCAGGCGTCTGCTGCCGTGGCACGCGTGGTGCAAAAGGAAGGCGACGATACCGCGACCGAAAAGCTTATTCGTCTGGGACTTCGCGAGCTCAGCAGTTAAGCTCTCTCCAAATTGGGGGAGAGTGATTTTGGCAACGAAACTTCAGTCTGCATGTGTGGCACTGGTTATGCTCGGCGCGGCGAGCTCTGTAACGGCGGCGCAGGCCGACCAAAATGAAGCTGTCGCTGTGGCGATTTGGTTTGTGGAAGCCGATGGGACGTCAAAGCCCTATTATTTCCACGATTTGAATAACCCCTTGCCGCGCTGGTCGTGCGAAGCGCGACTTGACTACCTAACGAAATTGCATTTTCGCAATACAAGATCCAATCCGGACCTCAAGAACAAGCAGGCGACAAGGTCGGCCTGTGTTCCGGTCCGCAACATAAAGTAAGCTTGCGCGTGACCTCAATTACCAACCCTTCCACCGGTCGCGACGAAAATCTCGATGTGTCGTTGCGCCCGTCAGGCTTTTCTGACTTCGTCGGACAGGCGGCGGCGCGCGCCAATCTGGAAGTGTTCATTCAGGCCGCAAAACAGCGTGGTTCGGCGCTGGACCACGTTTTGTTTGTGGGGCCGCCCGGCCTCGGCAAAACCACGCTCGCGCAGATTATTTCCAAGGAATTGGGTGTGGGTTTTCGCGCGACCTCGGGCCCGGTGATCGCCAAGGCGGGGGATCTGGCGGCGCTGCTGACCAATCTTGAAGAGCGCGACGTGCTTTTCATCGACGAAATCCATCGTCTCAACCCGGCCATTGAAGAAGTCCTCTATCCTGCTATGGAAGACTTCCAGCTTGATCTGATCATCGGGGAAGGGCCTGCGGCGCGTTCTGTTCGTATTGATCTGGCCAAGTTTACGCTGGTTGGTGCAACCACACGTGCCGGCCTACTCACCACGCCACTGCGCGATCGTTTCGGCATACCGGTTCGTCTCAATTTCTATACGCCTGAAGAGCTGGTCAAAATCGTCACGCGTGGTGCGCGCCTTCTCGGCATGCCAATGTCGCCCGATGGCGCAATGGAAGTCGCGCGTCGCTCGCGCGGCACCCCGCGTATCGCCGGACGCCTGCTCCGTCGCGTCATCGATTTTGCCATGGTGGGCGGCGCTCATGAAGTGACACGACAGATTGCCGACGCTGCGCTCTTGCGTCTTGATGTGGATAGCCGGGGTCTTGATCAGCTCGACCGCCGTTATCTCACAACCATTGCCGATTTCTACAATGGTGGCCCCGTCGGTATCGAAACAATCGCCGCTGCGCTCTCCGAGCCGCGCGATGCGATTGAAGAAATCGTCGAGCCTTACCTCTTGCAGCAGGGCTTTATTCAGCGCACACCGCGTGGGCGCATGCTCACCTCAATCGCGTTCCAACATATGGGGCGCGGTGTGCCGCAAGGCTTTGTGGGCATACAGTCGACCCTGTTTGAGGAACCCGAAGAGTGAATGAACGGCATATCATCAGCTTTCCCATCGGCTCGCAGCGGTTCAATTTCCGTGTCGCCGGGATCATCGTGGTCGATAATCACGTCCTGATTTGCAGCGAAGATGATGATGACTATGCCATGCTTCCGGGCGGCCGGATTGAGCTAGGCGAAGACAGCAAGTTTTCGCTATCGCGCGAAATCGCCGAAGAGCTGGATATGCCCGGCCGCGTTGGTGCTCTGGTCGCCACCTCTGAGAGTTTTTACCGCCGCGTCGGCGAAGATTTTCATGAGCTCGGCTTTTTCTATGAAGTCGCTTTGCCGGGGCAGGGGCCTGACGGCAATGCCCCCTGGCTCCAGCGTTGGGATGAAGGGCATTTGCTCAAATTCTCATGGGTGAGCCTTGAAGGGGATGCGCTGGAGAAGCGCAATCTGTTGCCCTCATGGTTGCCGAACTATCTGCGGACCCGGTCCCGCACCCTGACCCACATCATTCACGACGAGCGCGTATGACGACGCATAGTTTTCCTGTCCGCATTTATTACGAGGACACTGACTTTTCGGGGAATGTCTATCACGCGGCCTATCTCAAATTCTTTGAGCGGGCGCGGACCGAGTTCCTGCGTGAGAATGGTATTCACCATTCTGAATTGGCGGCGCAGGGCATCGCCTTTGCCGTCCGTTCAATGCAGCTCGAGTTTATCGGCGCCGCTCACATCGATGATTTGCTGTCTGTCTCTACACAAGTTGTTGCGGCAACTGGTGCTCGTCTCAAGCTTGAGCAAAAGATTTTCTGCGATGATACGCTGCTCACAACCGCTCAACTTGATGTCGTCGCAATAAAAACCTCTGGTGGGCCTGCGCGCCTCCCTGCTGTGCTTCGCGCCCTGGCTCCATAAATAACAAAGCGAACACAAGGGGTTTTCCGGAATCTCTTTGTTAACCCATTGGTGACCATAACCAAGGAACAGAGACCGCAGTTCGGTCTCCGCGCTGCTTCGCGGCCGGAGAAACGAAGCAATTCTCTTAATTTTGACAGAATTGGCCCCCATCGCAGCCCGATGTGGACCCGCGCCTCGTCGGCCGAAAGGATCGTTTAATGGAAGCCATGGATGCAGTTGGAGTCGCCACCGCCGCCGCTCCGCATGCTGACCTCTCCATCTGGGGCCTCTTCTGGGCTGCCGATTTCGTCGTCAAAAGCGTGATGATTGGCTTGCTCGCGGCATCTGTTTGGTGCTGGGCGATCATTGTCGAAAAGTCGTTGATGTATCGTCGCGCTGCCGCTGAGATGAACGCGTTTGAACGCACGTTCTGGTCCGGACAGTCGCTCGAAGAACTCTATCGTCAGCAGGCTGAAAAGCCTTCTGGTGGTATGGGCGCGGTCTTTGTCGCCGCGATGAAGGAATGGAAGCGCAGCCACGAGCAGAACGCCTCGAGCTTTGCTGGCATGCAGCAGCGCCTCGACAAGGTTCTCGATGTTGCCATTTTCCGCGAGAGCGATAGCCTCGAAAAGCGCCTCGGCTTCCTCGCCACGGTCGGTTCTGCGGGCCCATTCATTGGCCTCTTCGGTACCGTGTGGGGCATCATGAACGCCTTCACCAATATTGCGGCCTCATCCGATACCAGCCTTGCCATTGTGGCGGGTCCGATTGCGGAAGCGCTGTTCGCAACTGCGATTGGCCTAGTGGCCGCTATCCCTGCCGTTATCGCCTACAACAAGCTCTCCGCTGATGCAGGCAAGATGATTGGCCGCCTCGAAGGCTTCGCCGACGAGTTCTCGACCATCCTCTCGCGCCAGCTCGAAGCACGGAACCGCTAATATGGGCATGGGTGTTTCCTCAGGCGGGGGCGGAGGCGGGCGTCGCAGACGCCGCAAGAGCCGCGCCGTTATAAGTGAAATCAACATCACGCCGATGGTGGACGTGATGCTGGTGCTGCTGATCATCTTCATGGTGGCCGCGCCGATGATGACCACTGGCGTGCCAGTCGACCTGCCGCAATCCGCTGCAGGCTCGATGCCAAACCAGACCAAGCCGATCACCGTGTCGGTCTCGCCGGAAGGCGCGATCTTTGTTGATCAGACGCCTGTGGCTGAAGCCGAACTCATCACCACTCTTTCCGGATTAGCGACCACCGAGGACCGCGTTTATTTGCAGGGCGACACCACCGCCAACTATGGCGTTGTGATGCGTGTCATGGGCCAGCTGTCGGCTGCCGGTTATACCAAGATCGGGCTCGTTACCGAGCGTGAGCGATAGGCCCGGGCCCATGCGCACAGGTCTAGTTGTCTCTGTTTCTGCCCACGTGATCGTCCTCGTGCTGGGTCTGGTCAATCTGGGCATGACTGAACGGCTTGAGCCGAGCGTACAGTCAATTGCCGTTGATTTGGTGCCGATTGAAGAATTCTCCAATATCCGTAAAGGGGTGTTGGATAGCGAGGTCGTGGAAACCGACACGCCATCGATAACTGATAGCGAAGAACCGGCAGAGTTGGCCCAGCCGACTGGCAATACGGAAGAAGATCAGCTGACCCCGTCGCCGGCCGATGTTCCCACGCCTTCGCCAGTGACTGAAACCGCACCTGCGCCGGAAACGGCACCAGAGCCTGAGCCCGAACCAGAGCCGGAACCAGTGGAGCCACCACCACCGCCAGAACCGACGCCGCCACCAGCGCTGCCTGAGACGCGTCCTGCGGACTTAACGCCTCCACCGCCGCCACCAGAGCCAGAGCCTACGCCTGAGCCGACCCCAGAGCCTGTTCCGGAACCAGAACCGGTTCCAGAGCCCGTGCCAGAACCAGAGCCGACAACACCAGAGCCGACGCCGGAGCCAACCCCTCCTACGGCGCCAACGGTGAATGTGACTATGCCGACATCACGCCCAACCGATCTTGCGCAGGTTCGTCAGCAAGCCTTGGCTGCTGAGGAAAAGCGTAAGGAGGAGGCTGCTGCCGAGGCCGAACGTAAGCGCAAGGAAGAGGAAGAGCGCAAGAAGCGCGAAGCCGCTGCCGCCGCTGCACGCCAAAACCAACCGACAGCGCCGTCCGAGCGCCCACCGCCAGATGATATCTCCTCGATCATCAATAATGCGCCGACGACAGGCGGCACGACTGGGCAGGGTGGAGCGGCAAGCTTGGGTGACACAACCGGCACCTCAGCGCGCTTGAGCCAGACCGCAATTGACGGCTTTGCTGCCAAGATCAAGGCGTGCTGGAACTTGCTGCCGAGCGATTACAACTCGGGCATGAATGTCACGCTGCGCGTGAACATGAACCAGGACGGTTCACCGGCTGGCACCCCTCAGGTGATTTCGGCTGATCCGTCGACTGCCGGGCAGGCCATGGCGCGCGCCGCTCAACGCGCTGTCATTCAGTGTGGCCCCTATACGATGCTTTCCGCAGACTCCTACAGCGAGTGGCGGACGATTGAACTTGAACTAAGACCGTGACCTTGAATTTGCCCGTTTGTTAGCCTTAGTGCAGCAAAACTGGCGAGATCGGAGATAGAGAATAATGACGCTTCTATCGCGGCGCGATGCGCTGAAATTGGGCTTGGCTGGCGGCGTCATGCTTGCCACTGCCCCTATGGCTTTGGCACAGCTGCGTGTTGTGGTCGAAGGCGCTAACTTCCAGCCGCTGCCGATTGCTATCCCTGATTTCGCGTCTTCGGACCCGGCCTTTGGTAAAGAGATCGCCGATATCGTGCGCAACAATTTGCGCCGGTCTGGTCTTTTCCTGCCGCTCGATCCTGCCTCGCTTCCGGTGCAGGTTGGCGATGTGAACAACTCGCCGGACTTCACCATTTGGCGCACGGCCAATGTCGACGGCGTCGTCATGGGTTCGGTAGAGCGCGGCGGCCAGATCAATTCCATGGTCCGCGTTTGGGATGTTCAGGCTGGCGCGCAGGTCGTTGGCAAGAGCTATGCGACCGATCCAAGCTCGGCGCGTCGTATCGCGCACATGGTGTCGGACGCTGTTTATGAGCAGCTGACCGGCGGTTCGGGCTATTTCGATACCCGTGTTGTCTATGTCGCTGAAAGCGGCCCGAAGGCGAACCGTACCCGTCGTCTCGCGATGATGGATCAGGACGGTGCCAATGTGCGCTATCTGACCGATGGCTCATACATGGCGCTCACCCCGCGCTTCTCGCCCAATGGTGATCTCATCACCTATATGAATTTCGCTGAAGGCAATCCCCAGGTTTACCTGCTGCAGCTTTCGAGCGGTCGCCAGCAGCGCCTCGCCAATGTTGGCGCGATGACCTTTGCGCCACGCTTCTCCCCCGATAGCAACACGGTTGCGTTCTCGGTTGAGCAGCAGGGCGCAACCAATATTTACTCGGTTGGCGTGGGTGGCGGGCAGGCGATGCAGCTGACCTCTGGCGCAGCGATTGATACAGCGCCGTCCTATTCCCCAGATGGTGGCCGGATAGTCTTTGAAAGCGATCGTGGTGGCTCGCCGCAGATTTACATGATGGGTGCCTCGGGCGGCAATCCGCAGCGTATCAGCTACGGCCAGGGCAGCTATTCGACCCCCGTGTGGTCGCCAAAGGGCGACCTCATCGCCTTCACCCGTCAGTCCGGTGGTCAGTTCCACATTGGCACCATGGCTCCAGATGGCTCGGGCGAACGCCTGCTCTATTCTGGCTATCACGCCGAAGGCCCAACATGGGCGCCCAATGGTCGTGTCATCATGTTCTTCCAGGATCCGGGTGGCAATGACGGCCCGCGTCTGATGTCGGTCGACATCTGGGGCCGCGCGGCCCAGTCTATCCAGACGGAAAGCTACGCTTCTGACCCGGCTTGGTCTAACCTGCTGGTCTAGTGCCAAACCTCAATTGAATACAAAAACACCCCGGTTTGCGCCGGGGTGTTTTGCATTAAAGCCTGAGCATTTTTACATAGCAGGCATAATAGCGATATCTCGGACGTTTGCGCCGTCGATCTTGCCAGCTTCCGTGGTCGCACCGGTTTCCAGATTAACCGTGTGGAATGCACCGTCGATCACGAGCCAAGCTTCATTGCCGCCCTTGCCATCTGATGCGATGTCAAAGCCAGCTTCGGTCGGCATAACGCCAATTTCGCCGACAGCGTTCAACACACCATCATTTGGTGGGTCCTGAAGAACCAGCCAACCAGCCTTGCCGTCGATGTTAAAGAGCTGGGTCTTTTCCGTGCCGGCGTAGGAATTGGTGTAAGCGCCCGCGATGACATTTGGGGACGCACCGTCCGCGTAGCTATGGCTGCCATCGGTGACGGTTTCACCGGTATCAACAGTGACGCGTAGGCTGGTGCCATCGCTGCCCATGACACGCAATTTGTCGGCAACTGGATTGAAATCAACGGTCGCTGAGACGCCATCTGCGAGTTTCGTCGCCAAAGTGCTGACCTTGGTGGCGACACCGGTTTCGGGGTCGATAGTGGCGAGCGTGCCATCGGCGAACACACCATAAAGCATCCCGTCTGCGGGGCGAACGTCGATCCCGAGAAGACGCCCATCAACGCCTGTTACATCGATCGAACCCGTTTCAGTCCAGCTTTCGGTGTCGAGCCAGTGAAGGGTGTTTTCGCCTGATAGGCCAACGACATTTGCGGCCATTGCGGGTGCAGCAAAACTGGTGAGCAGCAGTGCTGCAGTGAGGGTTTTAAGCGCAGTCATCTTGGGTTTCCTTTCGGTGTCATCGAACTTGCGGATCGGGCAGGGGCCTCGATGTGCAGAAGGGAGACTGCATCGACGAGGCCCCGCCGCGAGCGATTAGCTCGCTGGCATCAGCACTTTGTCGATGACGTGGATAACGCCGTTCGACTGGATCACATCAGCGATGGTGACGGTCGCGGTGCCACCGGTTTCATCGGTGAGGGTGACCATGCCGTCGGTAACTTCGGCGGTGAGCTTGCAGCCGCCAAGGGTGTCGATGACGTGCTTGCCGCTACCGTCTTCAACCATCTTGATAACGTCCGCAGCGAGGGCCTTGGCACCAACCACGTGGCAGGTCAGGACCTTGGTCAGCATGTCCTTATTTTCTGGCTTCAGCAGATCTTCAACCGCACCTGCTGGGAGAGCATCAAAGGCAGCGTTGGTTGGAGCAAAGACGGTGAAAGGACCGGCACCCTGCAGGGTTTCCACCAGACCTGCTGCGGAAACAGCGGCTACGAGCGTGGTGTGGTCGGCCGAGTTCATGGCGTTTTCGACAATGTTCTTGTCCGCGAACATTGCAGCGCCGCCCACTTCTGGATTGTCCTGTGCCAGTGCTGCACCGGCAGTGGTCAGAGCAAAACAGCCTGCGATAAGGGTCTTCGAGATCATGTTCATGGCGTTCCTCCATGTGTAGATCGCCTCAGGATTGAGGGACATAAACAGACACGAGAGCAACGGCAGATAAGTTTCAGCCCCACGCATTTTGTTTTGCGCAGGGCTGGTAAGGTACTGAAGCGAAAGACAAAGAAAGTTAGATTTCGAGGAGGTCGCCTAATGCGACCACGTCTCCGGTCGGTTGCCCTGTCGGCGATCCGCCCGGTGGTTCAACGCTGATCGCCATGTGGGCACGATTGTTAAGCAACGCTCTCACGCTGTCGTTAAGGGGCATACGGGCTGCGCCGCCCACAGGGATGACGCCCAGCGAGGTTGGAGCCGCGTCGCCTTCCGCGACCCAAAGCTCAAAGACCTGCCCCGGGGCAGGTTCGCCTGCAAGATGGGCGAGCCGGATCTCGCCGCTACCCGCGTCGTAAATGGCCATATAGCGCACTTCGCTTGTGTCCGCTGCCAGCGAGGCCAGGATGCTGGTTTGGGGCGCCAGCGGCGTCTGCATCATGGGAAGAGTGACGGCCACAAGGAATGCCGCTGCGATACCAGCGGCAAGGCCGCGCCACAGCACTAAACTGCCCCAAAAACCTTTGCTCTGAGGTGCTCCTGCGACGCCAAAGAGATGCCTGTCGAGCGCGGTCTTTAAACGTGGCGACACATCCTGGGGCACATAACCCTCGGCGAGCGGGGTGAGGCGCTCTTCCCAGGCGTAGACGGATTGCGCAAATGCTGCGTCGGTTTCGACGCGGCGCGCGAGCATCGCCAGTTCGCTCGCGGGGAGCACACCAAGCGCGAATTCAGCCGCAAGAATATCGTCACCGCCTTCGGGCAGATCGTCATCTTTGATCACGCTCATCGCTCCAAGCACTCCTTCAGTCGCATCAGGCCTCGTCTTAGCCATGTGCGCATGGTGTTCAGCGGAACCGCATAGCGGATCGCGAGATCCGCATAGCTATCGCCTTGCATATAGGCTGCACGCAGGGCGCTGGCCTTTTGCTCTTCCAGTTCGGATAAGCACCCATCAAGTTGGGTGGCTTCACCAGCGGCAACAGTTTGCGCCTCGGGGTCAGGGCTCGGGTCTTTGACGGCCAATGCCGCATCATCGATCTGCCCTAGGCCCTCACGCCGCGCCCGCAATCGGTCAATCGCGTGGTGTCGGGCCACGGCGATCAGCCACGTCATCGGGCTTTGTCCGGTCACCGCAAAACGATCCGCTTTGAGCCAGATTTTGACGAAAACCTCCTGCAAGGCGTCCTCAGCTTCGGCTCTGTTGTTTAAGACACGTAGGCAGGTGCCAAAAAGTTTCGCAGCCGTTGCGGTATAGAGCCGATCGAATGCTGACCGGTCACGCAAGGCGACCCGGAGAATGAGCCCGCCGATGTCGTCTCGCATAGTGTTTGTAGACATGCGTCCTCCGGGGAAACTGCGGCGCAACTATGCGGGCGCCCGATTGGACGTGCAAGTCACACTCATCTTCGGCGTCAAAATCGGTTCTTTACGGTGATCAAAGTCGATTGGATCACTCCAAAAAATTCGCCCAGAACTAGCGTTTTCGACCCGTGAAAATTCCGTAAGTCATTGATATTTCGTTGTAATGAGGTTTTTGAGCCTCGCTCATGTAAAAACCAATCCAGTGCAGATCGCTCCCCGTAATTGTCGCAGCTCCAATGGTTGGAGCCCCAGACAATGGAAGGTGCATTCTATGATGACGCTTCGTACTCTATCGGTTGCTGCAGTACTCGCATTTGGCTCCCTGTCGGCTACGGCTCAAGACGCAATGATGGCGAGCACCAGCACCGTGGTTGAAACCGCTATCGGTTCGCCAGATCATTCGACTCTCGTTGCAGCAGTTCAAGCCGCTGGTCTTGTGGACACCCTCAATGGCGAAGGCCCATTCACCGTATTCGCGCCCGTGAACGCAGCCTTTGACGCGCTGCCAGCTGGCACTGTTGAAACTCTGCTGAAGCCAGAAAACAAAGATCAGCTGACTGGCATCCTCACCTATCACGTGGTCGCTGGCGACATTCATGCCGCTGACCTCATCAAGCTGATCCAGGACAACGGCGGTACTTTCAAGGCGGCAACTGTTGCGGGTGGCGAGCTGAGCTTTAGCCTCGATGGCGAGACCGTTAAGATTGCCGACGCAGCAGGTGGTTCCGCAAGCGTCACAGCAGCCGACATTGACGCTTCGAATGGCGTTATCCACGTAGTCGATGCCGTGCTTCTTCCGGCAAACTAACGATCAAAGCCATGTGACGGGCTGGACAGTGCTTCAGCCCGGCACCACCATGGTCTAGAACTCAAATCTAAGCGTAACCACAAATCAGGGAGTGCGCGCATGCAACGCCGATCATTTGTTTTGTCACTGGCCGCCCTCTCTGCCGCAGCATTCCCTATGCGTGGCGCCTGGGCCGCTGATGACGAGTTCCCCTTCAGCCTGACCGATGAGGAATGGCGGGATCGCTTGGACCAAAAAGCCTATATCGTTCTGCGTAAAAAGGGCACCGAACGCCCCTATACGTCGCCCTTAAACGAGGAAAAGCGCGCCGGGGTCTTCCACTGCGCTGCCTGCGATCAGGCCCTCTTCGTCTCTGATACCAAATATGACAGCCACACCGGCTGGCCGAGCTTTTATGATTTTATCCCCGGCGCACTCGGCACCGAGGAGGACCTTACGCTTGGCATGATGCGCATCGAGGTCCATTGCAGCAATTGCGGCGGGCACCAGGGCCATGTCTTTGAAGACGGCCCCGCACCAACCGGTCTGCGCTATTGCATCAATGGTATCGCTATGCGGTTTGAGCCGAGCGCCTAACCCATTGCGGGGTGATGTCGAGCCAGTTACTTTCGGGTCGATCTCATATTGGCCTATTCTCGCATGAAAATTACCATCGTTCAGACCGGCGCTGTGCCCAGCCACCTGCAAGCTGAGCACGAAGACTATCCGCAGATGTTCCGCAAAATGTTTGGCTCGACCGGCGTTGAGGGCTTCACCTTTGACGACATCGATGCCTGCGCGGCAGACGCCTTGCCCGATCCGACGACGCTTGATGCCATTTTGATCACCGGCTCGCCTGCTGGTGTCTATGAAGATCACAATTGGCTCGATCCGCTTCGTGCGTTCATCCGCTCGGCCTATGCGGGCAACATCCCCATGCTCGGGATTTGCTTTGGTCATCAGATTATCGCGGACGCCTTGGGTGGCGAAGTGCGGAAGTCAGAAAAAGGCTGGGGCCTTGGTCGCCACACCTATTCTGTTGCCAATGATCTCCCCTTTGCTCGTGAGTTGCCCGCCGTCATCAACGTCGCTTGCTCGCATCAGGATCAGGTCATCACGCCCCCGAGTCAGGCGCGTGTGTTTCTCTCGTCACCGTTCGCGCCCAATGCCGGACTGACCTATGCCAATGGTGTGACCCTGACACTCCAGCCTCATCCCGAGTTTGAAGACAGTTACGCGCAGGCCTTGGTCGAAATGCGCCGTGGTCGCGCAACCGACGATGTTATCGAGACGGCGCTTCAATCTATGCGGATAAATTCCGATAGCATGGCGCTGCGCCACACGATTATGCGTTTTTTTAGCGCTGCGAGCAGTTTGCGATAAACAACGCTTAACCAACTATGGTTCAGCATGACGCGATTTCTTGTGGCGTCAGTGATTTACCATGGCTCGTTTGCGGCAGTCTTCGATCACCCAGAAGCTCGTGGGTGTGTTTCTGGTATTCGGTGCACTCGTTCTCGTTTTTGGCGGCGGTGCGCTGTTTGAACTCTACCGTCAGGGCAACACCAGCGTCATCGCTTGGTTGGTTCTGGCGGGTGCCTCTGCGGCCGCGGGCTGTACGGCTGTCTTCTTCTTTTTCCAGCGCTTAGTCGCCCAGCGCCTTCGTACACTTGTCGGCATCACAGCGGCTCTCACATCGGGCAATCGCGAGATCGCGATCCCCAAGCAAACGACCAATGACGAGCTGACCGTCATGTTCGATGCCTTTGAACGCTTCCGTGCGGCGCTGATCGAGCAGGTTGCGCTCTATGCGGCCGAGCAGGAGCATGTTGCCCAAGAAAACAAGCGACAGGTCGACGCCAACCACCTCACCACCGACTTGCGCGACACTATTCGCGCGGTCATGCAGGGGCAGTTGAGCCGCCGGGTCGATGCCCATTACGAGCAGGCGGACCTCCGTCAGCTGGCCATCGAGGTCAACGGTCTCTTAGGCGCGATGGACAGCGGCCTCACCAGCACCGGTCTTGTGCTGTCGGCACTGGCCCGGGCCGATCTCTCTAAGCGTGTCGATGGCGAGTTCACCGGAGCCTTCGCTGACCTCCGCGACAATACCAATGCTGTGGCCAATCGTTTGGCCAGCGTCATGGGCGATCTACAGTCCACGTCTTCGCGTTTGAAAACGGCTGCCGGGGAAATCCTCGCCGGTTCTGAAGATCTCTCGCAGCGCACCAGTCGTCAGGCCGGCATGGTCGAGCATACCTCCGCTACCATCCAGCAATTGGCCACAACCGTGGAGGCTAATGCCACGCGTGCTGAAGACGCCAATAGAGCCGCTGAAGATGCTTCACGCATTGCGGTCGAAAGTGGCTCGGCTATGGAAACGGCAAAGCTGGCGATGGAGAAAATCTCAGCCTCCTCGTCCAAGATTTCCAAAATCATTGGTTTGATCGACGATATCGCGTTCCAAACCAATCTTCTGGCCCTCAACGCCTCGGTTGAAGCCGCTAGAGCCGGGGAGGCGGGTAAGGGCTTTGCGGTCGTCGCCATCGAGGTGCGGCGCTTGGCCCAGTCCGCTGCCGAGGCATCGGCCGAGATTAAACACCTGATTGATTTGTCTGCGGGTGAAGTGCGCTCTGGCACTCAGATTGTGCTGCAGATCGGCGAGCGGATTAGCGCGCTGAATGCGTCAGTCCTCGAAAGCGCTTCGGTGATTGCTGAAATCACTGCGGCGGGACGGCAGCAGTCGCGGGCCATTGGCGAGGTTAATGTCGCCATGCAGCAAATGGATGAGATCACGCAACACAATGCGGCCTTGGTAGAGGAGACCAACGCCACCATCGAACAGACCGAAGCCCAGGTGGATGAACTAGACCGGATCGTTGCGGTCTTTACCATCGCAGAGGTGCGGTCCGGGGGGCAAAAGATGGGGCGGCGGGCCGCATAAAAAAGGGGCGCTTCGGCGCCCCTTTTGCTTTTCTATTGGGAGAGCTTTTAGCTTTCCAGCAGCAGCGCGATTTCGCTGCGCAGGTGCTCCATGCCGTCACCCTTCTCACTCGAGGTGAGAATGACGTCTGGGTGGGCCGCAGGACGCTTGGCGATGGCTGCCTTGGTCATAGCAATCACAGCGTCCAGATCCTTGGCCAAAGGCTTGTCGATCTTGGTCAGTACGACCTGATAGCTCACAGCGGCGCGGTCAAGTTCGTTCATCACCGAGATGTCGTTGTCCTTGGGACCGTGGCGGCTGTCCACCAGAACATAAACACGGCGCAGGGTGGCGCGGCCAACGAGATACTGGTGAACCAGCTTGGTCCATGCCTTCACCTTAGGCTCAGGCGCCTTAGCGTAGCCATAGCCGGGCATATCGACGATGCGCAGGGGTTCGCTCTGGCTCTCAAAGATATTGAGCTCCTGCGTGCGCCCTGGCGTATTGGACGTGCGTGCCAGGCCCGAGGTGCCGCACAGCGCGTTGATCAAGCTCGACTTGCCGACGTTGGAGCGGCCCGCGAAGGCGATCTCAACACGGTCCATGTCGGGCAGGTCATTGAGGCTGACGCAGCCCTTGGTGAAGATAATCGGGCGCGCAAACATCAGGCGGCCACGCTCGATGATATGGGGCGAAAAGTCTGGTTGGGTCATGTCGATCCCCTTAAATATCAGAGCCCGCCGGGTTTACCGGCGGGCCCATTGTTTCGTTGCGTGGGCTTATTTCTTAACTTCAGCGGCCGGTTTTGGCTTGCGCTTGAAGCTATCGATGATGTTGCCGAACAGGTTCACTTCAACGCCGTGGCGCTTCATGATGAACCACTGCTGCGCCACCGAGAGGGTGTTGTTCCAAGCCCAGTAGATCACCAGACCAGCTGGGAAGGTCCCGAGCATGAAGGTGAAGATCACTGGCATCCAGTTGAAGATGGCTGCCTGGGTTGGATCTGGTGGCGGCGGGTTCAGCTTCATCTGGACCCACATGGTGATGCCCATGATAACCGGCCAAATGCCAAGGTGCAGGAAGCCACCGATGAGTGGAGCCGCAGTCGGATCCCAAGGAATGAGACCAAACAGGGTGAAGATGTTGGTCGGATCTGGCGCCGCCAAATCCTGAATCCAGCCAAAGAATGGCGCGTGGCGCATCTCAAGCGAGATAAAGATAACGGTGTAGAGGGCGAAGAACACCGGAATCTGCAGCAGCACAGGCCAGCAACCAGACAGCGGGTTGATCTTTTCCTTCTTGTACAGCTCCATCATCGCCTGCTGCTGGGCAGCACGGTCGTCCTTGAGACGTTCCTGGATGGCCTTCATTTCTGGCTGAACGCGGCGCATTGCAGCCATGGAGGCGTACGAACGGCTTGCCAGCGGGAAGAACAGGGCCTTGACGATAACGGTCACAGCGAGAACGGCGAGACCGAAGTTGCCGAGAACGCCATAGAGGGTAACCAGCAGCCAATGCATTGGCTTGGTCAGGAAGTGGAACCAGCCCCAGTCGATCAGGAGTTCGATACGGTCAAAGCCGTACTGTTCCTGATAGGCGCTGATGACGCGGTCTTCCTTGGCGCCAGCGAAGACATAGGCTTCGTGGCTGATGGTTGCGCCAGCTGGGATAACAACAGGCTGGGTCTCAACATAGTTGGACTGATAGACGTTCTTGCCGTTCTGCTGGTTGTAAGCAAAACGCGCATTGATGCTGGTGCCAGCCTTTGGCAGGACAGCGGTTGCCCAATACTTGTCAGCAATACCGAGCCAGCCAGTGGTCGAGGAGAAGTCGACCTGTGGCTCGCCATGCAGATCCTGGTACTTGCGCGCAACATAGTTGTTCGAGCCCAGAACGCCGATCGGACCTTCATGCTGGATGAAGAAGTTGGCGACCTTCGGGTTACCGTGACGGATAACGCGCGAATAGGGGAACAGGGTGATGTCGCCCGCGCCGTTGTTTTCAACCGACTGGGTGATGGTGAAGAGGTAATAGTCGTCCAGCGCGATGGTGCGACGGAAGACGAGGCCCTGACCATTGTCCCAACGAAGGGTCACTGGGGTGGTGGCGGTCAGCGTTGCCGCATCGCCTTCTACACTCCACTGGGTCTGGCCATCAGGCACGACGACAGTCGAACCGCTGGCCGGAACAAATCCCTGCTCGATGAAATAGGCGTCCTCAAGACCGGCTGGCTTGAGAAGCGCAATGATAGGAGAATCTGGTTCAACCGTTTCGCGATACTGCTTGAGCGACAGGTCGTCGATGCGTGCGCCGGTCAGGTTGATCGAGCCTGCAAGGTCGAGCGTGTCGATCGAGACGCGCTCAGTGGCCGCAAGAGCGGTGTCGCGGTCCGCATAAACGAGCGTGTTCGGATCAGCCACTGGTGTGGTGCCATCGGCAGCCACGGTCGGCATAGCGAGATTTTCCGCTTCCGCCTGTTGGGCAGCGCGAATCTCAGCCTGACGCTGTGCCTGCTCGAGCCGGGGCCCGTTTACAAAGATCTGCCAGCCGAGCAGCACCATCATGCTGAGCACTACGGCTAGTATCACATTACGATTGTCAGAATTCATCATCTGGCGTTCCGTTGGCCGCGGCTCTGTCCTTTACGCTTTTCAGCTTCAGGATCGTGCACGCGGGTAATGAGGGAGCCGAGATCGGCAACCAATTTGGCGAACGGCAGGCTTATAGCCTCTCGTCGCGCCAGAAGCACATAGTCATGTCCGGGATGAAAGTCACGCGCGCAAGCATCCGCGGCGGCGCGTAAGCGGCGCTTTATGCGGTTGCGCTCGGGCGAATTGCCGATTTTTTTGGTGACAGTGAAGCCAACCCCAGCATCCTCCTGCGGGGCGGTAACCACTTGCATCCCAAACGCAGAGCGCCCGGCGCGATTGCCCCGGGCAGCTCTTTGAAATTGCGTGCGCCGCTTGAGGCGGCGCAATTTAGCTTTCGACTGAGAATCGTCGGCCGTCATCCGGCCACCAATCCTTAGGCGGTCAGCTTCTTGCGGCCGTCTGCACGGCGGCGATTGATAATCGCACGGCCGTCCTTGGTTGCCATACGTGCACGGAAACCGTGACGACGGGCACGCACGAGCTTGCTGGGCTGGTATGTACGCTTCATAACATCAGACCGCGCTCGCGCACGGTTCCTCTAAATTCTAGCTGCTAAACGCAGGAATTGTCTTGGGGGCAGGCCCACGAGACCCACCTACAGGCTGGTGCGGTCTATAGGGAAAAGCTGACATCAAGTCAACGCGCCTCATGCCTAAAGCCGCGAATTCAGCAACAGTTGTAAACCGAACCAATCACCCTCATAAGTGAAGAAACCTTATACGCCTAGGAAGATATGGCTGAACCTCTTCGACCTGAGCTGTGCATTATTGGCGCTGGTGCGCTGGGGATTGCGTTAGCCAAATATACCCAGAGCTTGGGTGCCAACGTCGTTCTGGCCAGTCGAGAGGCTGCAGAATCGGGCGATAATCCTCACTTAAACCTGCATTTGGCAGCTTTAGGCGCCAGTGCAGGCTTGGTTTCCGCCTTGCGCAATGGCCAGTCTATGGGACTCACCTCCGTTGACGCAAAGGTGAGTGTCAAAGCGGTTCAAGAGCGCGCCGCGCGCATTGTCGAGGCGGCGAAGGCGCAGGTTGCGCCCTATACCCTTGCGGCCAGCGACATCGAATTTGTCGCAGGTCCGGTACAGTTCTTGGATCAGCGCACCATTGTTGTCGGCGAAAAGCAGGTTCGTCCTCGCAACACGATTCTGGCTCTGGGCGCGCAATGGACGGTGCCACCGATTCCAGGCCTGTCCGAAATTGACTACCTCACGCCTGAGGCCTTGCTGGAAAACACGCGAAAGCTTTCGCATCTTCTGGTTATCGGCGGGTCCGGTGAGGCGTTCACCATTGCCCAGATTTATGCCCGCCTAGGCTCAATGGTCACCCTGGTTCCGCAAGGCGATGCCCTTCCCGGATTTGATCGGGAAACGGTCAATCTTCTCCTCGCCGATTTGCGGCGCGAAGGCGTCCGTGTTTTTGAAGGCGCTTATGTGCAGTCCATTCATCCTCGTACCCAAGGCACGGGGGCGACGGTCGCCCATCCCAATGGCGACATCGAATCTCTTGATCTCTCGCATGTCGCAATTGCCGGTACGCGACACACAATGAGCGATGGTCTCGACCTCGATAAGGCTCGGGTTCGCTCGCTGCCGGGGCTTGAAGCGCTTTTCGCTTCTGCCGCATTGGGCGAAACCACCAATCCGCGTGTGCGGGTTGTCGGCTATGCGGCTGGCATGCCCCATTGGCAGATGGCACTCGATCATGGCCGCGCAGTTGTGGACTCTCTTATACAGGGGCAAACCACAAGGCGCTGGCAAGGTTCGGCCCGCATGGTGGCAACCGACCCCGTCATCATCGAGATCGGTACCGTCCCTGATGCAGCGAGCATCGCCAAAGCTGGTTACAAAATTTACCGGTCCAATCTGGCCGAGAATGAACTGGCTCAAGCCGCCGATAAGGCGCGTGGGCTCGTCAAAATCATTACGCGCGCCAATGGCTCCATTGTGGGCGTTAGCGCTGTTGGCCCAGGGGCGAGTGAAATCTGCAGTGTCCTGTCATTGGCAATGGCTGCGGGCATGCCAATCCAACGTCTCGGAGAGCTCCCGAGCCCTCAGTTAAGTTATTTATCAAACATAATTCGGCTGGTGGCGAACCAAACCACGCCCAAAACCGTATCTTGGGTAGATGTCCAATTGCGCACCTTACGAAAGCACCTGCCTTGGTAAGCTGAAAACGCGCAGTCGCGGGATATCTAGGTCAGAATGGAAAACTTGGTAACCGCGCTCAAGCGACGCTTTTCAGGACTGTCCTACCAGTTGATCACGACGATCACCTGCGTGATTCTGCTCGTCGCGGTCGTGATCTATCTGCCCGCTGTCGCCAGCTATCGCACAACGTGGCTTGAGGATCGCGTTCGTATCGGCGTCACCGCCACACGTGTTCTCGATGCCGTCCCCGACGTGCTGGCTTTGCCGCGAGAGTTGACCGACCGCCTTTTGGATTCGGCGGATGCCTTGGCGATTGTTTACCGCCGCGAAGGGCATTCCCAGCTGATAGAGCACGCCGAGCCTACTCAGGTGCGCAGCGTGGTGGTGGCCGATCTGCGCGATAACGGCCTGATCCAGTCCATTGTTGGCGCGCTCGACATCTTGTTCTCGACTGAAAACCGAACCTTGCGCGTGATTGGCGCGGCTGATGAGGGCGATACGCTTGTCGAACTGCTGATGCCCGAGCGTCCGCTGCAGCGTGATCTCGTCGACTTCTCTCGCTCTATCGCACTGGTCTCGGCCGGCATTGCCGCCGTCACCGCCTTTGTTCTCTATCTTTTGGTCAGTCGGCTCTTCCTCGCCCCGGTCTATCGCCTCACCAATAATATCCTGCGCTTCCGGCAGGCGCCCGAGAATGCTGCGCTCATCTTAAAGCCAACCAAGCGCAAGGATGAGATTGGGATTTTGGCGCGTGAGCTTTCTGCGATGGAAAGCGAACTCTTCACCATGCTGCGTCAGCGACGCCATTTGGCCGACCTTGGTTTGGCTGTTGCCAAGATCAATCATGATCTGCGCAACACATTGGCCTCCGCCCAAATGCTCTCCGATCAAGTGGCGACGCTCGACGATCCAAAAGTGCAGCGTCTTGCGCCGCGCCTTGTGACAACGCTGGATAAGGCCATCGGCTTTGCCCAGTCCGTTTTGGATTATGGCCGTCAGGCGGAGTCTATTCCCAATTTTGAAGCGGCCAAGCTGCGACCCTTGGCGGAAGACGCAGCATTTGAG
Organism: Devosia sp. MC1541; assembly: GCF_012847305.1. Lineage (NCBI taxonomy): Bacteria > Pseudomonadati > Pseudomonadota > Alphaproteobacteria > Hyphomicrobiales > Devosiaceae > Devosia > Devosia sp. MC1541. Next base: position 56,753 of record NZ_JABBDZ010000010.1, on the reverse strand, counting down.
GCGCGCCTCATCAATCATCCGGGTATCAGCTTTATCAATGCCGTGCCGGACCAGCTCACTATGACTGTCGATCGGGGACAGTTCTCACGCGTCCTCGTCAATCTCCTAAAGAATGCCCGCGAGGCGCTTGAAACCCAAGCTGCCGATGCGCCGGACAATCAGGTGCAAGTGGATGCCCGCGTGGTGGGCTCTCATATAATTGTCTCCGTCAGTGACAATGGTCCGGGCCTGCCAGAGCGCGCCAAGAATAATCTCTTTGTTGCCTTCAAAGGTTCTGCGCGGGCAGGGGGCACGGGGCTGGGTCTCGCCATCGCCAGAGAAATCACCGAGGCGCATGGAGGGCGGCTCACCCTCTCCAACGCCCCGGTTGGCACGCGTTTCGATATTGCTATCCCCATTCATCCACAGGCAGTTTAATCGATCACAGCGAAATTTTTCCTGCCCTGCTTGCCAATCCCGATAACGCACTGTAGGTAATGCGCATCTTCAGAGGGGCGCCGCAGACGCGGGGTTCTAAAGAAGATGAAGCCACTAAAAATGGCATGCGCGCCCGTAGCTCAGCTGGATAGAGCATCAGACTACGAATCTGAGGGTCGGACGTTCGAATCGTTCCGGGCGCGCCATTTACATCACTTCCTGTGATGCACGATGTTGAAAGACATCACTGAAATATATGCGCGCCCGTAGCTCAGCTGGATAGAGCATCAGACTACGAATCTGAGGGTCGGACGTTCGAATCGTTCCGGGCGCGCCATTTCACTGACAACCTCCCAGCAAAAACGATCTTTGTTATCACGCCGTTAGCGCGTGATATGCGCTGTTTCTAAGCCCTGACACCTCAGTCGCTCCCCGGGCACTCTGCACGCGTAGAGGTGGATCGCTGTATGTCTCCGCCCCATCGCATCCACTGCGCCTCGGGCAGGACCCGCAAGCGTTCCGCTTTGAAATACCTCCCGGCACACCGCTCCCTCGGTATGGGCTTTCTCGACATCTGCAATCCTTATGATACAGCATCCTGCTCACGGCCGAGGGTAACGGCAGGTGGGGAGTGCGCCGGTGTCGGGCGTATGGCTGATTTCGCTTCCTACTCAGTCGTGGGCGCCAGATCCACGATTGCACGAAAGCTGCCGCGGTCAACCGAATAGCGTGGCTTCAACCATGTGCGGACTTCACCAGCGATCGATTTGTGGTCAATGGTCGCGTCGACCACAACGAGAGTGCCGAAGCTCAAAAACCTAGCGATTGTTGGCGATCGCTAACTTTTCGGCGATGATCTGGTGCATTACGCCCCCCACTTTCATGGCCAGTATTTGGTAGAAGAAGATGATCTCTGACAAATCCGTCTGAGAGAGCGTGATGCGGTCCCCTAACACGTAGGAATGCTCCCGGACCACGTCCAGGACGCTCAACTGCGATCCTATGTCTCCCGCTTGGACTTGATACTCACGATCTTGCTGTACCACCCTAGTGCTGCCGTTCTGATCGATCCGGATCATATCGCGCCCCGGCCAGCGCACGAACATTGTCGAACTGTCACCTACTAGTCGCAGCTGGGTTACGATGCCGCTATCATGGACGAGAGCGTTTCGCGCGTTGCCTAAGCTTCTCAGGTAGTCCGATTCATCGGTACTTTGAGACGAGTTCTGGCCGATCGTGGCGTAGAATAGATCATGGACTGTCCATGTGTTTTTCATATTGGGCTTATGTATGCCCGGCAGGTTCCCGCTGATCAGGAACTCGTCAATATCCGCGATCGTGTCGAGCGCCGATACCACATAACGATGATAGTTCTGGTCGATCTCGACCAGAGCCAGACCGATTGCCCACTGCGTGAATTCAATTTGATAACTCTTTCGGTCTGCGATCGGAATTGGGTGGGGCACACCCACAGAATGAACGACCGGAGCTTTGAGGCTGACGGATTCGAGCGGGGTGATCTGCGAGGAATGAAAGGCATAACCGAGGAAAACCGCCGCGCGGCGTAGCGCTTCCTTCATCGGAACCTCGAAAGCGCCAAGATCGATATGAAGCCTGAGCGTTCCATCAGATGTTACCGTCTGCGTTATTATCGATTGCACACAATATCTCCGGCGAACAGCGGGTTCGAATGCTTCCGCTGAAAATATAAATAATCATGCACCAACTATCTATTGCTGAAATCTCAGTAACGTCCACGGTGCTTAAAGCAGGTGCAATTTGTCTATCCCGATGTGGGGCAGATAGCGTCCGCTAGACTGTAATCCTACTTAAAAGCCACCAGTCCGCAAACCACCCCAAAATCGCAGCGCCCTGACGCACCCATTGAGTGGTTAACGAATTACACTGTCATTTGCGGTAGTGCTGAATAATCATCGCGCTCCGAGCCATTGGGGGCGATGCACCACACTATCTCTTGCCGCACCGCCGGGGGCTCCACCATGAAGAAAACCGCTATAGTCGTGGGGCTCCTCTTCCTGACGCTTTTGGGACTGGTTTTTCTGCTGCCCTTTGCGGTCAGTTCCACGGCGTTGCGGACCGCGCTTGCCGATCAGTTGTCCCGTGCCTCCGGCGCAACCATCGCGCTGAATGGACCGCTGCAGTTTTCCATCGTGCCGGAGTTTGGCATTGTCGTAGAAGACTTCTCTTTTGCGGCGGAGGACGGCTCCCTCTCAATGACAGCGGCCCGCTCGGTCGCCTCGGTTGCGCCGCTGTCGCTGCTCTCTGGCCAGATCAAGGTGACAGGCATCGAGATCAAAACTCCCCGGATTGTGCTGTCTGCAGGCTCAGGGGAGACGGTTGCCGCGCCACAAGAGCCCAGCACCGAAGACATTTTTCAGGTCCTCGCCGGCTATCTGGAGAAAATCTCCATCGATCACATCGCGGTCATTGACGGCGAGGTCGTGCAAGACCAGGCGGGGACACTCGCGCCTCTCGCCAGCGCCATTAACCTGAAGATGTCCTTCCCCAGCATAAGCGCGCCGGTTTCCGTTGCCGTTTCCGGTGTTATGGATGGCAATAAATTGGAGCTTGGCGCTGAAATCGGCTCGCTCCGAGATCTGTTGGCGCGACAGCCTGCAACATTCGCCATTTCAGCCAAAGCGTCCCAGCCGCTGCATCCTGCGCTCGCCGATGTCAAAGCCTCGGGCAATATTCAGCTGGCCGACGATGGTAGCTACCGCGTCACGGGTGGTGAAATCGACAGTATCGGCCAAAAGATGCTGCTCGACGCCAGCTATGTTCCCGGTGAGCAGCCTGTCGTTATTGCGCGTGTCAAAGCTGGTGTTCTTTCGTACGCAGATTTCCAACCGGCAAACGCCGATCCGGCTCCGAACGCGGCGCCTTCCACCTATGCAGCGGCCAGCGCGCCTGACCTCTCAGCTCTGAAGGCGCTGGATGCCGATATCGAGCTGCATGCCGAAGCTATCCAAGTCGGTGACGCTGTCGCGCGGGACGTGGTTATCGCAGCGCAGCTCCAAAATGGTCGTCTCGTCTCAACCGTCGATTCCACCAGCGTGGCTGGCGGTAGCCTTGTTGCCAGTGTCGCCCTCGACGCCAATGACAGCCCTTCGGTCGCCAGCGGCTCAGTCAATCTGGCCTCAATCGACATTGAACAACTGACAAAGTTGCTGGGCCAGAAAACGCCGGTAACGGGTCGGCTCTCCTCCGAGCTTCAATACGCCTTCAAGGGGCTGGATAGTGCGTCCATCCGCAACTCCCTCAACTTGCGCGGATCGGTGTCGATCGCGGGCGGCAGCGTCGCTGTTCCTCAGCTTGTCGCTATTGCCGGTCAAGGGGCGGGCGTGGTGGACGCGCTGGAGGCAAATGTTCAAATCGACGACATTCGCCAGCCTGTCAGTGCGTCCGGATCGGCGCGTTGGAACGGCCAAGCCGTTAGTTTTGCGGCTTCTGTCACTCCGACGCAGTTTCTATGGGAGGAGCAGGGCGCAGTCGCATTCGATCTCAAATCCCAGCCCCTCAATGCCAACTTCTCAGGGACAATCACGCCCTCCGGCCAGGTCAGTGGCAAAGCGGATATCGCAACGCCATCCATGACCCGTGCTCTTGCTTGGCTCGGGCAATCTGTCGGTAGCCCGCTCGGCCAGTTCGCCTTCTCTGGTGGGGTTTCGGCTGGCGGCAACCAGTTCGCTGTGACCGATGCAACAATCCGCCTTGATGACATTCGCGCCAATGGCTCCGTGTCTGTGGCAATGGCGAGCAAGCCCAGTGTCACGGCGTCGTTGTCCGTTGACACGCTTGATCTCCGCTCGCTGGTCGGCGGAGGCGGCTCCGCGCCTGCCGCTGCGGCATCCGGCCCATCGCCCATCGATCTTTCCATCTTGCGCCTGTTCAATGCCGACATTCGGTTTGCAGCAAACCAGCTGGCCTATGGCGATGTGAAACTGGGACCGACCACGGCCACGCTGTCGGTTGCCGAGGGCGTTGCCAAACTCAACATTCCGCAGGCGGGTTTCTATAATGGTGTGGTCGCGGCCAGCGTCACCGCCAATGGCGCCGGGAGTGTTCCCGCGATTGACCTTACGGCTTCCATGGAAAATGTGCAGGCACTGCCGCTGCTGACCGACGCCGCAGGGTTCGACAAGATTGAAGGGCAATTGCAGGCCAGCGTTGAGGTGAGTGGCGCTGGCGCGGATAGCCAAGCCTTCGCGCGCTCGCTCAATGGCCCGGTTAATGTCGTTGTGTCGAATGGCGCGATACGCGGTATCGATGTGGCGGGCCTTGTGCGCAATGTGCGCTCGCTCATCGACGCTGGTTATACGCAGGACGCCGAGGCCAAGACCGAATTCACCGAATTGTCGGTGAACGTCAATATTGCCAATGGTGTCGCCACGGCCGAGACAATCCGCGTTCTCGGGCCGTTTGTCCGCATGAGCGGCGCTGGCAGTGTTGATCTCGCTGCACAGACCATCGACATGCGTCTTGATCCGCGCGTTGTCGGGTCTCTGGATGGGCAAGGTGGGGACTTTGACGTTTCTGGCCTCGGTATGCCGATTATCATCAATGGGCCATTGTCCGGCCCGCGCATTTATCCCGATCTCACGGCCGTTCTGTCGGATCCCAATCGTGCTCTACAGGCGCTGTCACAGCTTGGCGTAGACGTCGGTGGTCTCACCGGTGGGACTTCGGGCGTGCTCGAAGGCATCGGTGGCGCACTTGGCGGCGAAGCCGGCGGGCTCAACAATGAGGTGTTGACCAATGCCATCGGCCAGATGATTGGCGGGCAGGGTCTCGCGACCGATCCGAACGCTCCGCCAAGCCAACAGAGTATTCTGAACTCGGTGCTGGGCAATGTTCTCGGGCAGCAGGCGCCAGCCAACCCCGCTCCAACTGCGCCTCTGCCAGCTCCAGTGGATACGACAACTTCTCCGACGCAGCAGCCGGTCAATATTGCCCTGCCCAGACCCGACCCGCGCGGGCCAGCGCCTGTAGTGCCGCCGACACCAGCGCCTGCAGCTCCTCCAACGCCGCAGGACATCATCACCGACTTCCTTACTCCGCAAGCCGAACCACAGCCTGAACAGATAGGACGCGATGCTCTTGAAGGTCTGATCAATCAGCTCGGTCTGTAGCCAGCCCGCGCGACAATGTGCTTTAGCCAGTCATGATCCGGCTCTGTCAAATGCTCAAGAGCGCGCGGCGACGCTGCGGTGCTGAACCTGCGTCGTTAGTGACACTCGACGCTCACGGACATTGTCGTCGTCTCCGAAGCCCTTCGATCAGGACCCGCCAAAACGGCTCGTGCGGAATAGGACTGGCTTAGACGACGCAGATACGCCGGTCTGTGGTGCGGGCGGTGTCGAGATTGTCTGAAGCCGAGCGCACCAGATCATCGGTCGGCTTGTCAAACTCTGCAAACACGATGCCGCCAACATCCACGCCAAGCGGGGCGATGCCGTCGCTGGTTAAAAAGATGGTGTTGTCGACCGACTGCAGAATACGTTCGGCCACGCTTGCCGCGATCTCTTGCTGCGCCCCGCGCAGCAGCACGGCAAACTTGTAGCCCTCAACGTGGGAAACAAGGTCGTCACTGCGCACGCATTGCACGATGGCCTGCGCCAGCCAGATCAGGGTCTCGTCGTGCAATTCGGCAATCTCTGGCGTCATCCGCGCTGATTTTGCGTTGAGATCGATGAACAAGAGCGCCCCGCCGGGATGGCTCTTTTCCTGCTCCACCACGCGCGTAAATGTAGAGAATGTAATCGTGCCGAGCGATGGGTCTCGATCCGCATCAGAGATGTCTGCTGGCACAATTGGCGCAGAGGCGCGACGCTGTTCGGGTTCCACATCGCCTGCGGCAAATTTGCTCAACCAAGATCTGACCACTGGGTCACTCCACTTCTAGACTTTGCGGATGGTGCACCAAAAAACCCAACTTGGCATCAGTTTACACGGTAAAATTTTAGAGATTTACTAGTGTCGATCAATAAAAACTTATGCATGGACACGAATGATTTATAACCGTTCGGATTGTCAAATGTTTAGGCGTTGTGTTGGAAGCTCTCGATGAAATTTTATGGAGAGCCCCGTTTTGCCTATAAGGTCAGTTTCCCAGTTTGCAGCCATGATGGTTGTCATGTGCTCTATCGAGGGAGCGTCTGCACAGTCGCTTTCCGATAACGGGCAAGGGGCTGCGCAGCTTATAGAAACGGCTACAATTTCTCCGACTGCAGGGGCTTTTCCAGAAGCACAAACGGTTCTTCCGAAGGCTAAACTTGACGTTTTTCAGTCTGTCGCGATTTCAGCGCAGCGCCTTCCGGTCGCCGCAAAATGGCACGACATTCGCGCTCAGGATCACAGCGGGTTTTTCTCTGATAACTGCGCCGAGTTTGGATTTGACGGTTGTGAGACACAGTTTTCGCAGTCCTTGCGTGATGCTGTCTCTCAGGCCGAAGGTCGCTCTACACTCGATCAGCTGACGATGGTCAATGCTGCCGTTAATGGCGCAATCACCTATCGGGATGATCGCACGGTTTGGGCTCAAACTGACTATTGGGCGACACCCAGCGAAACCGCAAAGCTTGCCTGGGGCGACTGCGAAGATTACGCGATTACAAAATACTGGATGCTTCAGGAACTCGGGTTCGATGAAAGCCAGTTGCAGGTTGTCGTGCTGCAAGACACGCGCCGCCGGCTTTTCCATGCCGTGCTTGTGGTCCACACGGACCAAGGCGCATACGTGCTCGACAACACCACCGACCGCCTAGAGCTCGACACCGCCTACTCGCGTTATTTGCCCCTGATGAGTTTTGCGGGCAGCAAAAGCTATATCCATGGCTTTGCGGGTGGCAGCGTCTCGGTTGCCAATATGCCAAAGGACCTCAGCGCGATCTCGCCGGGCTCCTCGTTCTAAGCGTCTGACTTAGTTGATGATAAACCCGACCAGGATATTGGCGGGGGCAGGTGGCGGAATGATGATCCGCGCCTGCGTCCGCCGCTCATGATTGTCGACGTGGATCGAGAGGCCACACTCGATGGACGATCCGGCCGGGATTTCGGTTAGAAGCACATCGGCAGGGCGTTCAAGCCGCAACTGCGCCCGCTCGACCGCACCCGCCTTAGCCATGACCGAGCGCAGATAGCGCACAAACTCATCGTTCACGCGCACCAGCTGTTTGTTTTTGTCGAGCGCGAAAGAGGGCGTCGGTACGGTCTGCAACAGCCGCACCACCGATAAGGCTGAAGCGAGGGGGGCAAGGCGGTCGTTTTCGACGAGGAGTTGACGGGTGACGATGCTGCGCAGCGCACTCGAGAGATTGGTTGCCTCTTCACTGCTCCGCGAAATCAAGTCGCGCACCATGTCGGTTGGCTTGACGCTAGCGCGATGGGCCATAGTGGCGATGGCATCCCAGAACACCGCCTCCAGCCGCAAGGCCACACGCCCCTTGTGCGTATTCACAGTCCGAAAGATCGGCGTGGCATAATCGGCATGAGCCAGCTCGCTCGCGGTGACGCCATTTGTGTCAGGAGCGCTATCGTTCAATCAGGGCCTCCTGTTGGACCTTGTTCAATGGCTTGAGCAAATATTGTAAAATCGAGTGCTTGCCGGTGATGATGTCGACCGTCGTCACCATGCCCGGTAAAATCGCCAGATCGATCCCTCTGTGGTGCAGCACGGTTTCATCAGCCCGCACTGTCACGAGGTAATAGGTTTCGCGCGTTTGCTCATCGACGAGGCTGTCCGCTGAGATCGTCTCCACCACGCCCTGCAATCCGCCGTAGACCGAGAAGTCATAGGCCGTGAATTGAATGCGGGCGGCCTGGCCGGGAATAACGAAGGCCACGTCAGCGGGCTTGAGCCGCGCTTCGACGAGCAGGAAATCGGATTTGGGCACCACATCCATCAGGCGCGAGCCAGCGGTTACGACCGCTCCGATGGTTGTGACTTCAATGGCATTGATAACCCCATCAACGGGAGAGCGCACTTCGGTGCGGCTCACCCGGTCAACCGCGCCGCGCAATTGCTGTTGCGCGCTGGCCAATTCGGCCCGCCTAAGCGTCAGTTCTGCCAAAGCCTCCTGCTGCATTTGCTGATCGGCTTGGCCCACCTGCAATTGCGCTTCCTGCAGCGCCGCGCGCAGCCGCGCCATGCTTTCTTCGGCGGCACTGATTTGCCCGCTGAGATCTGCAGCCTCCGAGCGCAATGCCAAGAGATCTGTTTGCGCCACGAGGGCGCGTTGTGCCATCGGCTCGATCAAGTCGAGACGCTCTTGGGTGATCGCAAAGGTCGTCTGCATCCGCGTCCGGTTGATCTGCACCTCATTGAGCTCGCGCTGCCGCTGCTCAACACGCTGTTGCAACACCTCTGCATTGCCAGCTTTGCTCGCGAGGCGCGAATGGAGCAGGGCCAATTCGGTGGCGCAAACGTCCGGCGCCTGCTCCTGCACAAAATCTGCGCAGATAAAGTCGGTGGCTGGCAGCCCCTCGCTTTCAACGCGTAGGCGTTCGCTCTGTGCCGTTAGGGCCAAAACGCGCGCCTCAACCTCCCCCGCACTGGAAGACGTGTTGGTGTCATCGAGCCGGATCAGCAATTGCCCCGCGCTAACCTGCTCGCCCGAGCGCACCAAAATATCGCTAATCACGCCGGGCTCGGCGCTTTGCACAATTTGGGTTTTACCGGATGGGATCACTTTGCCTTCAGCGCGGCTGATCTGATCAACCTCTGCCCAGTTCGACCACGCTAGAAACGCCACCACCGTAATGATCACGAGGACGATAATAGTCGTCCATTCCCGTGGTGGTCTGCTGGAGGGGTGATGGTGTTTATCGATCGCTTCTGCGTTGGGGCGATGCTGGTTCATGAGGCGTCAGCCCGCATACGCAACTGCTTGAGAACCTCGTCTTTGGGTCCGTCAGCAACCAGCTTGCCATTGTCGAGCACCATCATGCGGGTGACCAGCGAGAGCAGGCTATAGCGGTGGGTGGCAATCAGCACGGTCTGATCCGGCATGAGGCTGTTTTCCAAATGCTTGATCAGCTGCTTTTCAGTCGCCAAATCCATTGAACTCGATGGTTCGTCGAGGAACAGGATCTTGGGCTCAACCAGCATGGTGCGCGCCAGCGCAATCGTCTGGCGTTGCCCGCCCGAAAGCAGCACGCCGCGCTCGCCCACGGGCATGTCGTAGCCCTGCGGATGGCGCGAGACAAAGCCTTCAACGCCAGCGCGCCGAGCGGCTGCCATAATGCGCTCTTCGCTCGCGCCAGGGTCGCTCATAATGATATTGTCGCGCACGCTGCCGTTGAAAATCTCCGGGTCCTGCACGACAAGGCCAACAGCGCGCCGCAAGTCTTCAGGGTGATATTGGTCAATATCGACCCCGTCGAGCAGCACTTCGCCTTCGGTGGCGCGGTGGAAATTGACCAGCAGCCGCCCGATCGTGGTCTTGCCCGAGCCAATGCGGCCGATAATGCCGATCTTCTCGCCCGGCCGAACACTGAACGATATGCCATCGAGCACGTAGCTCTTGGACCCCGGATAGGTGAACCGCACCTTGTTGAAGGAGATCCTGCCTTCCCGCACGACGCGCTGCGCTTGTGCAGGGCGGTTGGGACGCTCATCGGGTAGTTTCATGATCTGGTCGACAGATCGATAGGCCTCTATCGCCGCGCGGGTTTTGAGCAATGTCCCGGCGATCATTCCAATAGGCGCGATCAGGCGATTAGACAGCATCATCGCCGCAATGATCGATCCGGTGGTGACGTCCCCCGAGGTGAACATATAGCTGCCACCAACAATGATCCCGACCAGGGAAAGCTGCGAAAGCGTGGCTGTCGTGTTGGTGGCCAGAGATTGATAGGAGCGCAGTTTATCCTGCGTATGGGAGGAGGCCAAAACCGCCGCTTCCCAACGGTGCAGCAATTGCCCTTCGGCGCGCGAGGCCTTGACCGATTGGACGCCTGTCAGCGCCTCAACCAGAACGGCATTACGGGCCGAGGACTCTGCCAATGCCGACTTCACCGCTTTGCTTGAGAGCACAGCGATAACGATGGTGATAATCAGCGCGATCAGGCCCGCCAAAAGGGGGAAGAGCACTAACCAGCCGACGAATATCGCAATGATGTAGGCGAAGAGGCCAAGAAACAGCAGGTCAACAAACATGACCAGCGTGCTCGCCGCCACAAATTCGCGCAGCACCTCATACTGGCCGATTTTGCTGATGAAAGCGCCGGTGGAACTGGGGCGCGATGACATGGGGGTATTGAGCACCCGATCAAACAATGCTGACGACAGGCGGAAGTCGATCGAGCGCCCCACGTATTCGATCACGCCCGAGCGGGCGAGTTTGAGCAGCAGGTCAAAAATCGAGACCATGCCGATGCCGATGGCCAAAACCCAGAGCGTTGTCTGGGCCGAATTGGGCAGCACGCGGTCATAGACGTTCATGGTGAAGAGTGGGAAGGCCAGCGCAAACACGTTGACGAAAGCCGCCGCTAGCAGCACGTAGACAATACTGCGTGTGTGCCCGCGCACAGCCGACCAAAACCAGTGTTTGGTATTGGCAAAGCGCGTGCCTGTGCTTTCCTGCACCACGGAGTAGTCCGGGGAAATCTGCAGCAGATCCACACTCTGGCGTGCATCCAGCGCCTTGGCTGAAATCGTTTTCTCGTCACCAATGCTCGGGTCGAAGACCCGATAATTGCGGGAATTGAGCCGCCTCAGAATGACCAGCGGAGGCTGTTCGGAGCGCAGCAGGACGACGGGAAAATCAAAGGGCTGTAAGCGCGCAATCGATTGATGCAGCGGGTTTGCTGAAACACCCACTCGGGCCAATGCTGGCTCGATCAACTGGGTGGTCATGCGCCCGTTCTGTAGGGGAAGTCCGGCGGCGAGAATAGCCGGGGAGTCTGACTTGCGCCACGCACGGGCCAGAAACCGCACACAATCCAAAACCGGATCTGCCGTACCAAAGCTTTGGGCATTTTCAGGTGGTGTGGCAGAACTCTGTTCTGCCACGTCCGGGGTTTTCATGATTTCCTACCGCAATGACCCAAATCTACGTTAGTAATAACGCTCAATTTGATCGAAGGTTCGGCTCTCAGTAGTTGCCTACTTTTTGCAGGTTCAGCGGTTCCAAAGTGCGTGGTTCGAACTGTTCCCAAGACTTCAAGTCAAAGGCCGAGAATGTACCAGCACTGGCGGCGTCGTGCGTTTGAACACCGAGGAAGTCGATCAGTGTGCCGCTTGCTGCCAGCACGCGGTATTCGGCGAACATGACGCTATAGCGCGCCGTTTCCTGCAGAATTTGCACGTTAAAGCGGGTATTCTGGGAGTCGAGCAAATCCAGCAGTGATCTCTCACCAATGGTGAACTGTTCGCGGTAGGAGTCGACGAGGCCCGATGAGGAGTTCAACTGCTCATTATAGACCCGCGACAGCTCCGCTTGGCTCTTCATGCGGAGCCAGCTTTCCCGTACCGCCTGTTCAACTTCACGAGCGGTCTGGTCAAACACCATCTTGGCTTCGTTCTCACGGCGCATTTCTTCCTGCACGTGATTGCGTGCAATGCCGCCGTCATAAATGTTCCAGCGCAGCGATACGCGAGCGCTTAGGTCATTCTGCCATTCATGGGCGCCCGAGACGTCGTAACCCGTTGCGGCACGGCCTTCGAGCTGGATTTTCGGCATAAAATCGGAGGCTGCCTGCTCAACCAAGGCCGACGCGGCGTTGATGTCCGCGCCTGCCGTCTTCACCCGAGGGTTGTTGACGATGGCATTGGCGACTGCAATTTCTAGCGAGCCCGGAATGCCCGACGACGCCCGCGGTGGTGCATTTACCGCGCCAGGCATCAGTCCAACGAGCGTTTTGTATTCGATCTGCGCGGCAGCCAGTTCCACACCGGCTTCCGTCACCCGAGCGCGCGCTGCTGCCAGACGTTCAATCGACTGCAGGCGGTCAGCTTCGGTGAGTTGACCATTTTCGATGGCACTCGACACGTCTGAGGCGACGCCCTCGTGGAAGGAGGCATTCTGGCGCGTCAGGTTGACGATCTGCTGCTGCAACAGCACCTGATAATAAACGCGTGCAATCTGCAGAGCGATAAACTCGCTGCGTTCCAGCACGCGATAAGAGGCGCTGTCGACGCGCGCTGCTTGCCGGGCAAGCTCGGCGTCACGAAAACCGCCGTCGTAAAGGTCCCAGCGTGCGGTGACGCCTACTTGCGAGGGATAAAGCGCATCATTTTCGATGCCGGTCGCGCGGCGCGACGGCGTGTTCAAATATTGGATGCCGGTTGACGCTTCAAGATCAACGCGTGGTGCCCAAAGACCTTCTGCTTGACGCAGTTCAAAGCCGATTGCGTCATGGTTTTGGATTGCCGCGCCGATTTGCGGATTGCTGTCGAGTGCCGTCTGTACAGCTTCACGCAAGCCCATGGCCTGCGCCGATAGCGGCATGACAAAAGCGATCCCGGCCAGCAGAGCGGACTTCAGGAGGGAGTTCATGATCTTGATGCTCACTTTATGTCTGCCCTCTACCGAAACGACAGATAGCGTTGGTGGAAGCAGTCGCACTTTTGGACGGACTCAACGTCCACAGTGCCGCCGTTCAGATACCCGACTGCGGCAGCACAGGCCCAACGTGCTTCCATCGCCCAGATGAATGCTGGGTCGCTGTCGCGTAGAACGGATTGGCTATTCATGCCGTCAATGGCGCTGGCCAAATTCTGGGACACGGTTTGACGTATCTCGCTGACTTGGCGTTGTGGCAGCACCGACTGGCGGTGGTTGGAGCAGTAGCTCCCTGATGGGGATTGATAGCTAGGTAGATCTGCCGCACTTACAGAGCCTACCAGTGTCGAAAACAAAACAAGCGCGGAAAGTCGTCTCTTCCAGGGGCTGTTCATGGACGAGGTCCTCAAGCATACTAACGTTCGATTTTATAACAACATTTCCGTCAACTTCTGGGAAGCTAGATGAGTGGTCGTTGTCGATCACTTTTACTGCTCAACTGCTGGTTTGGTCTGGATTTTTGTTGGTGCGCAAGTAGAAAACCAGTGAGGTATGGCTTTCTTCTTTTCCGTTTTTGTAAAATTATAGTGTTCGTGTTCAACATTATTTGAACACGGAAACGCTCCCGTCTTCAGACGTCAGCGTGCTGTCCGAAACGGTCGGAACAGCGTCCAGCCCCGGGCTTTTTCCCTAGGTCAAAATTTTTCCGTATTTTTGCCAGGTTTATATTTGGGTATGCCTTCGCCTCTGGGCCTAGCTCCCGCGGCTACGTATTCTCCGAATCACACGTCTGTGATTCGAGATCCACCCTTGTCTTTTTGTGGTTGGATTTTGGACATAGTCTGCCATCTCGTGGCCCTTCCAGGGGGCTCGACCCGAAAGCGCTTGGCCAGTTTCAGTCCTGCACCAAAGCCAGACCAGCCGCCAACCAGCATCCCAGTCAGGGCCCAAGGGCGTCTGATAAGCGCGTGAAGCGCATAGTACACACCCGGGCAATAGCGCTGTCCGATAGCAATAAAATAAGCGAAGTACTTGGTCTTTTGCCAAAGAGTGGCGAAGGCGAGGTCGGTGGCGACAGTATTTGCTGTGTGCATGAAACAATTGTCGGCGCTATAGTTCTCACGCTCGCCATCGGCGCGATCTGCCGCAAAGTGGTCGACGGCCACTTCTGGGCTCAGCACGATATGCCATCCCGCGTGAATGAGATTGGTGCAGAGCCAGCTTTCATTGCGATATTGCGCGCCTTGGCCGAGCAACCGCGTGTCAAAGTGCAAGCTGCCGAGGGCCGCTCTCCGCACCAGGAAATTGCAGCCCTTGATGGTGTCGACTACGCGCGCCGCGCCATAGGCGAGGTGGTGATCGCCGCGCAGAACGCCAAACCAGTTTCGCACGCCGGGGTGCTTGGCCACACCCTCGATCACATGCCCGCGCTCATGTAGTCGATCGCGCGCACCGGCTGCCGCGACGCGCGGGTCTCTCATGATCCTCAGTAGCCTCCGAAGCCAGTCGGGGCTTATCAGAACGTCGTCATCCAAAAACGCGATGTAGTCACCATCCGCGACCGCAAGTCCTGCGTTGAGTGCTGCGACTTGGCCCGGCACGTCGACGGTGATGATCTTTAACTCCGGCGCTAGGCTCAGCTGCGCGGTCAGCCACAACAAACTTTCCGGGTCCTCTGTGGGGCGCACCACGACAATGATTTGCGCAAAGGGGTGATCGGAAATCCGCAGCCCCGTCAGGCAGCGGCGTAGGGTGTCGAGACGCCGAAAGGTGGGTACGACGGCGCTGACGCGCGTTGCGCTCATGACCAGACACCGTCGCCCCATGTGGGCCAAGATGCTTCCCGGATGAAGTCTTGCGACAACCGATGTGTGGACAATTTATCCCCCAGCAAAAACGACTGACGATAATCGTGGTACTTGGCGTGGCGCGTGTAGGCATGAATAGTTTTTCAGTTCATCAATAAAGCGCGCCGCTTCTGCTCATTCTGTAGAGGGGATTTATAAACTTGCTAGAGAGTTCTTTGTCTATCAGCGTTCCGCCACGATCTGCGGCTGCGCTTCGACATGGTCTGCCATCATCGGCATCCTGTATTGGGCTCTATGATCCTTCTGATCGTTCGAGCCTTTTTCAGGATGCCGCCATGACCATCGCGGTCTTGGCTGATGGCGACCGGGTCGGCGCGATGCGCGATCTCAGTGGACGCGGCCACCACCTGCTTCAGACAAGCAGCGCTTCGCGTCCCGTGTATAAAACGAACGCAGGTCTGCACTGGCTTGAGGGCGACGGGATTGACGACTTTCTGGTCAGCACCATCGTTCTCAACAGCTATCCCTTCCAGATCATGGCGGGATTTTCGATGCTGGCTGCAGCCGACGAAGGCGGTATTGTTGCGTTGCGCAAAGATAACAGTGCTTACAAAACTCTGATGCAATCCAGTGCTGGCAGCTACCAGCTTCGGGCGACGGATTAGGCCAGCCTTACGCTCGATGCCCGCTCGAACGCCAGCGACGCACCGCAGATTGCCACAGCCAGTTTCGATGCTGGTGCCATGTCCTTAGCGGTCAATGGCGTGGTTAAAAACACCACTACGAACACAAATACTTCCGGTGACATGGTCGACCTAAGGCTCTTCTCTTTCCGCGATAATGACCGCTGGCAGGGCAGAATTTACGCTGTCGCCCTTGCCACAGGCAGCGTCGGGCCGGAGGTGCAGGTGTGGTTAGCCGCGCGCAGCGGTGTCACCCTTTAATGCTGCTCTCATGCGCGCCTGCAGCGAGAGCTGGCACTCCGGTCCGTCCCGTCTGGCTGTGCCGCCACGGACCGGAGTGCCAGCCAGACGGGCGGCAATGTGAGCTCAAGCGCAAAATGCTGTTCGGCGTAACGCCGCGCCGCAACCGCCATTCTCAGGCTCTGCTCGGTCTCGCGCAGGGCCGCTTCTATTGCCGTAGCTAGGGCCGTGGCACTATTGGGCGCGATCAATCGCCCGCTGACGCCGTTCTGCACAATTTCTGGCACGCCCCCACCGTTGCTGGCGATCACGGGCGTTCCGGCCAGCATGGCCTCGACGATGACTCGCCCAAAGGGTTCGGGCAAAGTTGATGCGTGGATGACAACGTCCACCCCGCCCATGATCTCGGCAATGTCGTCCCGGTGCCCGATACAGAAAACATCGCCGGCTTGGGTGTAGCGAGTGGCACTCTCGTGAAAATCCTGCCTGAAGTTTTCGCTCTCAAAAAGTGCCTCGCCAACGACCAGCAATTGCCAGTCGGTGCCCATCGAGAGGCCCAAAAGTGCCAGCGCTTGGCCCTTCCAAGGCCCAATGCGGCCAATCATGCCGATGATCGGGCGCATGGGTCTAAACCATGTTCGGCGACCAGTTGCGCGCGCAGGTCTGCCCGCATTTCAGGTCTGAATTTTTCGAGAGTAAAGCCGTTATAAGCTATAAGCGGTAAGCACTTACCGCCATTACTCTGGTAGGCGCGGGCGGTTGCGTCGGAGTTAGCAATTACCAGATCAGCCCCCCAATTGCCGCACCATCGGGCGACCAAACGCGCCAGCGGCGAGAAATGCTCGGGGACCAATAGGGAACGTAAATGCCAGACCATTTTTCGCCGATGGAAAGGCTTAGTTAGAACCGCAATCACCGCCGCCTTCATGCTGTTGGCATAGATCAAATCATATCCGCGGCTGAGGCGAACTAAACCAATCGCGACCACAATAAGTGAATACAATCTGATAGTTAGCGTGATCCATTTTCGACGTGTCGCCCGCTGAAAACCGCCGCCGAGCACATCAGTATCCACGCCCGCAGCAATGAGATCGTCATAGAGCGGCCCAGCCTGCATCAGTACGACCCGGCAATGTCCGGGATAGTGCGTCACCAGATCGTAGAGCGAGCGCTCCGCCCCGCCGTAAAGCCCTGCCTGATTGAAGAATAATACGCGGGGCATCGCCATTGTCATAGCGCCCGCTCGTAGGCGTCTCGGATCTGACGCGCGATTATGGGCCAGTCAAAACCGGCGGCATACGCCTGGCATTCTAAGGCGCTTGGCAAATTCTGACTGAGCATCGCGGCGGTGATGGCATCCGCCAATGCATTGGAATGCGCTGCTGGAACAATGAGTTGCGGGGCAAATGGCAGCATCAGTTCAGCAAGCCCGCCAACATCTGTGACGACAACCGGCGTGCCCGCGGCGAGCGACTCCAGAACCACAAGCCCAAATCCTTCCAAAGCGATAGATGGCACAATAGTGATGTCGGCGGCGCGATAGACTAAAGGAAGGTGCTCGTCTGGAACGTG
This sequence comes from Devosia sp. MC1541, assembly GCF_012847305.1. Lineage (NCBI taxonomy): Bacteria > Pseudomonadati > Pseudomonadota > Alphaproteobacteria > Hyphomicrobiales > Devosiaceae > Devosia > Devosia sp. MC1541. The sequence continues at coordinate 39,509 of NZ_JABBDZ010000010.1, read as the reverse complement.
CCCAATTAATTGCACATGCTTTTCAAGCTCTTGAGCTTGAATTACCGCGCTTAGGCTGGAGCCCAAGGGGCCACTCCCGACCAGCTTGATCTCAACGTCAGGCGCTCTGGATCTGAGAATTTCGGCAGCAGCAAGCACGGTGGTATGGCCCATGCGCGGCACCAATCGCCGCACACAGGCTGCGATAAACCGGCTCTCGCTCCAGCCTAAAATCTCGCGGGCTTCACGTCGGCTTGTGCTCGAATTGAAGCGCGAGATGTCGACGCCTCCGGGGACGATGTCGATCCTAGAGCGTGCAAACGTGTAGGTTTTTTCCAAGACGTCTGCGAATGCACTGGACAGAACTATCGCTCGGTCTGTTCGTTTGTAGACCTGTTTTTCGATATGGAATTTGAGCGCCGCCTGTACTCGGTTCTGTCCCGATGCGATGCCTTCTTGCGCCCAGGGCCCATGAAAATGACTGACCAAGGGCGTGTCGATTTGGCCGAGCACAGGAAGTGTTGAGAGGGCAAAGTGGCTGGCAACTAAATTCGGCTCTACGGTGGCTTTGAGCGCCCTAAAGCTGCGCCTTGCGCCGATGATTGTTGCCGCAAAACTAGCCTTGGGCTTAGCAAAAGCCACAACGGCACCCTTGGTCTCGTCGCCGACATTATCTGTCCCGAGGACCATGCCGACAAAGCCAAATACCCCATCGGACGCTCGCCATAATTCATTGTAATAGCGCGGCAATCCGCCCGCGCGGTCAGAAAGCCAATCAAGTCCGATTTGGATGGTTTTCATTCGGTCTGACTCTCCCCCGAACGAGACGGCAGTGCCAACGCCAGCAATGTAAAAAACAGCACCCCACCCAAACCAACCAAGATGTTGAAGAACACCATCTGCAGGACAAGGGCACAAAGCGCTGCTGTGAAGGGCAGCGATTGTGGCGCGCCCAATGCGCTATGCAGTGCAGCCCAAAGCCAGCACCCCAGCAGCATCCATATGGTCAGTCCCGCCCAGCCTAAGGTGTAGGTAATGTCCAGAAATCCGCTGTCGAAAATCGGAAATGTATTCTCGTCCTGCTGCCCGACGATGGTCGAAATACCCGTAGAGCCAAGGCCATAGCCTAAGGGATTGACCAGAACTGTCGGGACAATTTCGCCAATAATGGCGAGGCGCGCCCAAAGACTGTCGTCGTCCGTAAGGCCAAAGATCGTCGCCACTCGGCTGAGCAGCACGTTGGGAACATCCAAGGTGCTCGCGCCCAGGATGAGTAGGCATGCGCAGATCAGCCCGCCAACAAGCACATCGAACTTGATCCTTATGGGGCTCAGTACGAGCAAAATGGCGAAACCTAGTGCAGCGCCACCCCAGGCCGAACGCACTAAGGTCAGCCAGAGACAGAGCGCAGCTGGCACCGCCAGCACCACAAACGCTTGCGGCTTTTTGAACGTGGTAAGCAGCAGCGCCACCATCAGAAAAACGGCAAGTATCCCCGGGGCATTTAGGGTGGCGTATATTCGCACTAAAAACGGCAAAGGTTGGCCGATGGATTGAATGGCCGCTTCCCGCATCCACTCGGCGTCCCACGGCAAAACATAAACGAACTGGATGACGCCATAAGCCGAGACAACCAATCCATGCAGGATCAAAAGTCTGACGATCCGCTGCCGTATTGAGCTCAAATGGTCCTTCGCTGCGAGCAAGTGCAGACCAAAGCCCATGGGGGCGAGATAGGCGAGACAGTCAAATATGGCGGCAGCGCCATAGCCTCGCAAAACGCCATTGAGGCAGCCAAAGCAGATGAGGCTCGAATAGGTCAACATCGCACCGGCCTCGTGAGAGGAGACCATGCGCAGCGCTTTGGCGCCACTGAGTAGAGCTATTGCGGTAACTGCATAAGGCGCGAGAATGATAAGACTGGCGTCCGTTCGGCCCATTTGCCAATCAACGATCCGTCGCATCATGGGTGCGTATAGCCACAAGGCGAGAACAAGCCCAATGAAGCTGTTGTACGGGGACGTCATATAGGCCCATGCACCCAGCGCTACGACAACGGGTAAAAAGCCAAGTTGCACGACGTCCGCTCTACCGCTGTAAAGCAGTCCAACCATGATGACCGTCAGCCCCGCCACAACCCAAGAAAAGGGCAGGGCGAGCGGGCTCATGCCGGCGTTCTTGTTTGCCGCGATGCGGTCTGAGTGAGCTCGAGAACGTGTCCCACAAGCTGGGTGTGGAAGCGTCGCGATGAGAACCGCTCTGCCTGTGCCCGACAGTTCGCGCCACTTATGCTCCCTTCGGCTTCTTCAAACTGGGCGATTGCGCGACGGAGGCTCGACGCGGTTTGTTGATCAAAATGGACCCCGCTTGGTTGCGAGCGATTGAGCCCCCGAATGGTTTCTGCCGTACCGCCGCCATCGAAAGCAATGACCGGAGTGCCGCAGGCCTGCGCTTCGACAGGCGCAATGCCAAAATCTTCCTGCGCCGCGAAAATGAAGGCACGGCAGCGCTGTAGATAGTCAATCACGACTTCCGTGGCCTGATAGCCCAAGATTGTAACATTGGCTGGTGCCATGCGTTGGATCTTGCCCAGATCTGGTCCGTTGCCAATCACCACGAGCTGACGCTCTGGGGGGCCGGCAAAGGCTTCAATCATCAGCGGGATTTGTTTGTAGGGCACGAGGCGAGAGAGAGTGAGGTAGAATGCTTCGCGTGGCTTCGCACCGGGCTGGAATTTGTCGATATCGACAGGCGGGTAGATAACTTCGGCTTCCCGTCGATAGAACTTCCAAATGCGCTCGCGGGTGAAACGGGAATTTGCAATGAAGTGGTCGATACTGCTCACCGTTCGCATGTCCCAGACGCGATAGCGATGCATCATTTCATGGGGAATCAAGCGTCGGAGCGGGGCAAGTGGTCCTTTGATTGTCGCCAGATAATCATGCGTCAGATCCCACGCATAACGCGTCGTCGAATGCATGTAGGCGATGTGATGTTGATTTGAGTGGGTGATAACGCCTTTCGCCAAGGCGGTGCTGGACGACAGAACGAGGTCATATTTGGAGACATCGAAGCGCTCGACAGCCCGCGTCGCCGCCAGCAAAAGATTGCGGTAGTAGTGCTGGACCTTGGGCAATTTATTGAGGCCGCTTGCGATCACGCGCGCACCCCAACAGTTCGGAGCGGTCTGTCGCGTTCAGAAAGTCGAAGACTGTGAACACATCTGCCTGTGGGCAGCAGGCGATCATTTCGGCCAGAACGCGCTCAGCACCGCCGATAACCGGCATCCAGTCATGAACGAGCGCTGTTCGATACGGCAGTGTTGGACAGGAATACGACAATGAGCATACTCCCAGAGCCGGCGTAGGGCGTGAATGGTGAACGGTTTTTCGGTGAACGAGAGTTGGTTCTTTCGTGTTGTTGATGGATATTTTCCGTTAATGTCGCTTATATAGTAAATAGTACAAAATATCGACCATGTACTTTTGTTAGATTTATTGCGTTAAATTTCTAACTTTGTTGCTTTTATTGTTGATGGATTCGGTTTTATTGTGGTTTGTCGAAGTGGGTTTTAGGGGCCTCCGCTAGTCCCCACGGGGAATAACTTACGAATTTCTCACAGAGGAATTTCCGTAATTTGCATGAACCCTTGGCTAGAGCCTGCTTGTGCCAGAAGCTTGGTGTGAGTGGCGCGAAGGGTAGGCGCTGGCCCGTTAAGCCACTATATGACACTCGACACTTTGGGCGCGTCAGCGTAGCGGCGCGACGGTGTCGAGGAGTATACAATGCGTGTGGTGCTGACACAGCCAAGTGTGCGGGGAACTGCCCAAGACAATTTCACTTATGTCACGCGACTGCTCGATACGCATCGCCCGCGACTAGAGAGCCCTGATGTCATTGTCCTGCCCGAGCTCATTGGTTTCGGTTTGACCACCGAGCAATACCGTAATGCGCTGGTGGAATTGGCTTCGCGCTATCATGCGCACATCATTGCTGGCAATTTTCGCGATGCGAAAGATCACCTTGTTAATCAAGGGTTTGTGGTTGCGCTGGACGGTGATGTCCTTGCTTCATACGAAAAGGCCAACCCCTATTTCGGCGAACGGGATCACGGAGCGGGTCGTGGCAATGGTGGCGCTCATGTCGTCATCAACGGTGTCGCTTGCTTTGTCACCATATGCGCTGACTTTTTCCATGCAGACACCTTTATGCGCTTCCAAGAGCGCGCCGATATTGTGTTTGTTACGGCCAGTTCGGTGAGCCGCAAACCAACACCCGATATGGCGAGAGCACGGTGGAAGCATGCCATGATTGCTCGCGCCTTCGAGCAAACCGCTCATGTCGCTGTCAGCGATTGGGCTTACCCCGTTGGCGGACAAAACGAACTGCCAGCAAGTGGCGTTGCCGGCATTGCCTATCCGGATGCAGAACATCCGGACAATCTGATTTCAACTCTGGGCGAGGCTGAGATCGCAGTTTACGATATTGATATCAGCCGTGGTCGGATGCTGTTTGCCGATCAAGAGGCGCGCGGCTTCGCTATCGCCGGAACAAGGGGACACGCATGAGCTTGGTCGGTAAGCGCATTCTGCTGATCGTTACCGGTGGTATCGCCAGCTATAAAAGTCCCGATCTCGTCCGCCGCCTGCGTGAGGCTGGAGCGGTGGTTCGCTGCGCCATGACAGAGGCCTCAAAGAACTTCATTCAGCCAACTGTCCTGGCCGCGGTGAGTGGGACGCCTGTCGTTTCCGAGCTCTTTGACCCGATTGAAGGCATGGATGTTGGCCATGTGCGCCTAGCGCGTGAGGCCGACCTCATCATTATTGCCCCCGCGACGGCCGACATTTTGGGCAAGCTCGCTCATGGCATTGCAAACGATTTGGCGTCGACAATTCTGCTTGCTGCCGACGGCCCAGTGCTCATTGCGCCAGCCATGAATCCTAAGATGTGGGATCATGCTGCGGTTAAACGCAATGTTGCGACACTCAAGGCGGACGGCTACCAGTTTGTTGGTCCCGAAAGTGGCGAAATGGCCGAGAGCCATGAGGCGGGCGTTGGTCGCATGTCTGAGCCACTCGCAATTCTTGCTGCGGCCCAATCCATCTTCGTAGCTTCAAGCGCGGCTCTTGCGGGACGTCATTTTGTGGTGACTTCTGGCCCAACAGAAGAACCACTTGATCCCGTACGCTATATTTCCAATCGCTCTTCGGGCAAGCAAGGCCATGCCATCGCCGCAGCTCTCCTGGCGGAAGGCGCCCGCGTCACCCTCGTCTCCGGTCCTGTCTCTGTGCCAGCCCCCGCAGGTGCTGAGGTCAAGAAGGTGTCAACCGCTGCGGAAATGCTCGATGCTGTCGACGCAGCGCTCCCGGCAGATGGTGCCATTTTCGCTGCTGCTGTTGCAGATTGGCGTGCCGCCAGCGTCGCCGACGAGAAAATGAAAAAGCAGGATGGCCAGGAGGAGCTGGTTATTCGCCTCGTGCGAAACCCAGATATTCTGGCTACGATTGGTCATCACGCGACGCGGCCTGCACTGGTGATTGGCTTTGCCGCCGAAACCCAAGATCTGATTGCGAATGCCCAGCGTAAACTGTCGAGCAAAGCTGCAGACTGGATCTTTGCCAATGACGTCTCCCCAGCCCAAGGGGTGTTTGGCGGCGATAGCAATCATGTTCACCGCGTTTCACACGACGGTGTCGAAGATTGGGGGGGAGCCGGTAAGGATCAAACGGCGCGGATGATTGTTGAGAAAATCGTAGAGCACTTCGGCCGCGCGGAGCGCTAAGGCTCTGACGCGGCACGGTGCTGGGCTTGTTCCTAGGGGCGGATCGCAACGTCTTCCATCGAGCGTCGCAAGCGAGGCGCCGCCAGTGCGCTGAGCACCTGGTTGTGGGTCTCGAAATTATGTTCAATGATGGCGCTGCGGACGCTCTTTAAGTCGCGTTTGCGTAGCGCATTAACGATAGCAACGTGATCTTCGTTCAGGTCCCGGCTGAGTTCTGGCAAGCGTGCCCCGCGGTGGAAGTATCGCTCCATTTCATCGAAATGGTGCTCAGCAATCGTGAAAATACGCTTGTTCTGATGGGCTTTTGCGAGCGCCAGATGGAACGCGCGATTGGTGTTGATGATATCGCTGGCCGTCTGCACCTGCACCGGATCGCGGCTGGCATGGGCGAGAGCCTCGAGCGCGTCTAGCTCTTCATCCGATATGCGTTCGATAATGTCTTCGACAATCGCGCTTTCAAGGATGCCGCGGATTTCGAATAGTTCGGTCAAATCGTCGATAGTCAGCGGCGTGATCTGATACCCGCGGCGCGGTAGAGGTTTCACGAAACCTTCCAGTGCAAGACGACCCAGAGCTTCTCGCACTGGGGTCTTGCTCATTCCCAAACTGTCGGCAATTTCGCCTTCAGATACTTCTGAACCCGGCTGTAGGGTGCAGTTTCGGATATCTAGGCTGATGCGGTGATAGGCCTGTTGGGTGAGTGACTCACTTGAGGCTTTTCCGGCTTTATTCTTCTGCACTCGATTCCCCCCGAAATCTCAGCATGCGCAGGCGATGAGGAGTTCTATTGCGTTGTATGGACGCTCGACTTTCATCGTCAGACGTTGCTATCGCGCTGTAGAAATTACTCGACGATACGATCAGTCGCTCGCCAGTATTCTACAAAATATTCTATTTCATCCGATGTATTTGTCAAAATACAGCAGCCGCGTCAGCTTCGATAAGGGTGTACGTAATATTTGCAGTGAATTCTTTGATTGCTTGTAGGGGGTTAGGGCGTGCGACCTGTCTAGTTCGTTCCTAGTTATGCTTGTCGGCTTCGATCTGCGCGTCGGTCACTTCGCGTCCCGTGTGACGCGGCACAATCAGTTGGTCAAGGTCGAACCCTTGGCGCTGAGCTTCAAGGAGATATTCTGCTTTGACGTCGTCTTCTATGTGCGCAGAGCGGGATAGAAGCCAGAGGTTCTTATTGTCCGGCGTACCGACCAGGGCGTGCCGATAGTCGCTGTCGAGCTTTATAATCCAATAGTCGCCACTGGTAAAAGGCAGCCAGCGGATGAACTCTGGCAGGAAGGTGACTTTCAACTGACTGTTGGCGTCGTTTTGAACGCTGGCTTCACCAATCGATTGGCTGGCTTTTCCGTCCTCATCAAAGCAGCGGTTGTCCACGCGCACTGTACCGCTCTCGCTAAGAGAATAGTTGGCGGTAATATCGGTCGCTTTGGGATCTTCCCATTTCAGGGGCAGGCGCGCCACCTCATACCAGCGGCCTAAATAACGATTGAGGTCAACATGAGGAACAGTCGTCACTGTAGTCATCAACTATCTCCGTTCTTTAGTAGTGAACGACTTGATCTGTTCTCCGTTCCCACTCGTATCAGTTTGTGGCGATGCGTCGCAGGCGGTGCAGCAATGCAATTGGATTGATTGTTTGCGGCGTAAAGATCGTTTAGTAGGGACTGAACGATAGGGGTGGCCCGTGTCCGCAATCGACGCATTCATCGAAGAAATGGGCCTGATGGCTCAGGAGCATGGTGATGCACGCATCTCTGGGCGTGTGCTCGGACTGCTCGTCGCCGAGGGACAGGAGATGAGTCTTGCGCAGATAAGCGAACGTCTGGGCGTCAGTCGAGCAAGTGTTAGCACCAATGCTCGGCAACTGACTCAACGCGGGATGATCCGGCGCGTGGCGCACTCCGGTGATCGTCAGGACTACTATCTTGTCGACGGGACGTTTCATCAACACATGTTGGAACGCATGGCGACGCAAGCTCGACGCAATGCGAGCAGGATAATGGCCTGCGCCAAAGGAATTGAGGGAGAGGACGCAGCGGCCGCAATACGCGTTCTCGAACTCCATAAACTATACGAAAAATCTGCAGATATTCTTGCCTACTGGGCTGGCGACTTGCAAAACGACGCCACGCCGCGAAAGGAACCGACATGACGGACGCACATAAGAAGCCCGAATGGGCGCAAAGCAAGTTCGATAAAATGAACGAAGAGCGCATCGCTCAAGGGCTTAAGCCGAAGAAGAAGGTTCTTCGTTGGGTCGTTCTCGGCGTTATCGTTGTCGGGGGCGCGGCGTTCATGCTTACTCGCCCACAGCCAGAGGCGCCTGCGGTGGTTGAGGACACAACCGCTGTTGCCAAGCAGCTGATCCCGACCGAGATTGTCGAGATCGCGCCGACAACCCTCAAGCAGTCGGTCAAGGTCACCGGGTCGCTCGTCCCTGGTCACCAGGCGAGCGTGTCCGCGCAGGCGTCGGGTCGTGTTCTTTCCGTCACCGTAAGCCCAGGCGACGCTGTGAATGAAGGTGACGTGCTCGCAGAAATCGATCGCGCTACCCTCGAAATTCAGCTTAATCAGCAGCGTGCGACGGCAGAAGCCACCCGAATTCAGCTCTCCAACAGCCGTCAGCAGCTGGAACGCACGGAAGAATTGGCGCGTCAGGGGCTCACCAGCCCTTCGGCTCTTGAGCAGGCCCGTTCGGCCACTGCTGCTCTGGAATCCAATCTAGCGGCTCTTGAAAATGGTGTCGCAGCGGCTGAGATCGCACTCGACAACGCCACTGTGCGCTCGCCACTCTCTGGCGTCGTTTCCGCTCGTAGCGTCGAGCCGGGTCAGATCATTGGCGCAGGCACACCATTGTTCACTGTCGTGAACCTTGACTCGATGGAGTTCCAAGCGTCCGCTTCAGTCAACTCTAGCGCCCTTGTCACCGCTGGCCAGCCAGTTGCCGTTTCGGTCAATGGCGTTAACGGCCAAGCCTTTGAAGGCAAGGTTGTGCGCGTTAATCCAGTTGCGACCGCAGGTACACGAACCGTGCCAATGTACATCGAGATTAACAATGTCGACGGCATCCTGCGTGGTGGCATGTTCGCTGTGGGCGAAGTTACCGTCGCTGAAAAGCCAGATGCGATAGCTCTGCCTGCAGCAGCAGTGCGTGAGGACGCCGACGGCAAGTTTGTTCTCGCTCTCAATAATGGCACACTTGAGCGCAAGGCTATCGAAGTCGGCGCAGCGTGGGACCGTGGTCGCATCGTTGAGGTCACAGGCCTCACCGTTGGCGAAAGCGTTATCGCAGCAGCGTTGTCGGAAGTTTCGGCTGGCGATACCTACGAACTCGTGGGGAAATAACCAATGTTCTTAACGCGCATAAGCGTAAACAACCCAGTTTTCACGACCATGATCATGGTCGCGATCCTGGTGTTTGGTATCTTTTCTTATTCACGGCTGCCGGTTGAGCAGCTTCCCGACATCGACTTGCCAGTCGTTGCGGTGGTGGTCTCCTATCCAGGGGCCTCGCCGGAAGCGGTTGAGCAGGATTTGATCGAGCCGATCGAAGACGCGGTCAACACCATTGCTGGCCTTGATACGGTTCAGTCGATTGCGCAGCCTGGCCGCGCAATGGTCATCATGATGTTTGACCTTGAAGCGAACTCGCAGCAGAAGGCGCAGGACGTTCGCGACAAGATCGATCCGATCAAGGCGAATTTCCCAGCGGCCGCGATGGACCCGCAGGTCTTGCGTTTTGACCCGTCGGCATTGCCGGTGCTTTCCCTCGCGGTCAGCTCGGATACGCTGTCGGCTCGTGACCTAACGGCTCTGACCGAAGAGATCATCGTCAAGCGCCTGTCAAATATTAATGGTGTTGGTTCGGCGACTGTTGTCGGTGGCACGCCACGTCAGCTTAACATCCAGCTCGATCCAAACCTGCTCAGCGCCTACAATATTAGCCCCGCGGCTGTTATCAACGCGCTCAAGGCGGCCAACAAGGATCTGGCTGCCGGCTCGATCACTGAAAACAGCATTGTGCGCTCGATCCAGGTTCTCGGTCGCATTGAAGACCAGCAGGACTATTACGACATCACCGTGGGCAACCAAGGTGGTCAGCCGGTCACGCTGCGCGACGTTGCAATCATTGAAGATGGCACTGGCGAGACAGACTCTCTGGCGATCTTGAATGGTGAACCCGCTCTCGCCATCAATATTCTGAAGACGCAGGGCGCGAATACCGTTGGCGTTGCCACCGATATTCGCAAGACCATTGATCGTCTTCTGGCGACAGAACTGCCAAACGGCGAAGTGAATATCGAGGTTGTGGTCGACAACGCTAAGCCCGTTGAGGACAGCTTCCATGCCGTTCAGAACATGTTGATTGAAGGCGCGGTTCTCGCCGTCGTCATCGTCTTCCTGTTCCTGAACTCTTGGCGTTCGACCATCATTACCGGTCTGACCCTGCCGATTTCGATCATCGGTACCATGGTGGCGCTGAGCTTCCTCGGCTTCTCGCTCAACACCATGACCCTGCTCGCACTATCGCTTGCCGTTGGTATTCTTATCGACGACGCGATCGTGGTTCGTGAAAACATCACGCGCCATCTGCACATGGGCAAGAGCCACCGTCAGGCGGCTTTTGATGGTACCAATGAAATCGGTCTGGCTGTTCTGGCCACCACGCTCTCCATCGTTGCGGTGTTCCTGCCGGTAGCGTTCATGGACGGCATCATGGGCAAGTTCTTCTTGCAGTTTGGTGTCACCGTTTCTGTTGCCGTTCTCATCTCGCTGTTCGTAGCGTTTACGCTCGATCCGATGATGTCGAGCGTGTGGTATGATCCGGCCTCGAACCCCAATGCAAAGCGTGGCCCTGTTGGTCGTGCCATTCAGGGTTTTGATCGCTGGTTCGAAGGCATCACCGAAGGCTATCGTCACCTCATTCGTTGGGGTCTCAAGAGCCGCAAGACAGTGCTGCTGATCGCATTGCTGTCGTTGGTTGGTGCTGTAGCTCTGTTCCCACGGGTTGGCGTCGAATTCGTTCCGGCGACTGACAACGGCATTTTCACCGTTAAGGTGGAAACCCCGTCGGGTTCTTCAAAGGAGTATACCGAAAGCAAGCTCCGTCAGGCTGAACTGATCGTTCGTGCCCACCCAGAAGTGGAGCGTACATATTCCACTATCGCTGGTGGTATGTCTGCGGACGGCGCCAATGTTGGCACGATGACCGTCACTCTGGTCGGTGCAGCGGAGCGTGATATTAGCGTCGCTGACTTCATGCCTAAGCTGCGTCGTGATCTACAGGCGATCCCAGGCAGCAAGTTCGAAGTTGCCGTTGCCTCGATGATGGGTCCGAGCACAGCGCCGGTGTCCGTCACTCTTTATGGCGACAGCTTTGAAGTGCTCGGAAGTCTCGCAGATGGCTTCATGGAAGATCTCCGCCAGATTCCTGGCCTGATCGATATTTCTTCCTCGCTCGATGAGGCCCAGCCCGTTGTCGGCATACAGATCAACCGCGAGCTCGCTGATAGCCTTGGCGTTTCGCTGGGTCAGATTGCTGCAACCTTGGGGCCGCTGATCTCGGGTGAAGACGTATCGGATTGGGTCGCGCCAAATGGTCAGGTCTATAAGGTTGTCGTGCGTCTACCAGAAAGCCTGCGCAATGACATCGAAGCCATCGGAAATCTGCCGATTGCACAGACCGGCACCGGCACCCAGGAAATGATCACGCTCGGTCAGGTTGCTGAAGTCGTTGAAAGCAACGGCCCGGCCACTATCAACCGTCAGGATCTTCAGCGTGGCGTAACCATCTCAGCCAACCTTGAAGGCGTTGAATTGGGGACCGTTATTCCGCAGGTGCAGGCTGCGATCGACAAGATCGAGTTCCCAGTGGGCTACCGTAGTGGCTTTGGTGGTGAAGCTGAGCAGATTGCCGATACCATGGGTTCGGTTGGCTCGGCCTTGCTGCTGGCTGTGATCTTCATCTACCTCGTTCTGGCGTCCCAGTTTGGCAGCTTCTTGCAGCCACTGGCGATCATGGGCTCGCTCCCATTGGCTCTGATCGGGGTGATGGTCGGCTTGCTCGTTGGCGGTTCGACGCTGAATATGTTCTCTGCAATCGGCTTTATCATGTTGATGGGGCTTGTGGTGAAGAACGCTATTCTGCTGGTCGACAATGCTAACCAACACGTCAAAGACGGCATGAATCTCTACGAAGCGCTCGTGGAGGCCGGTGTTACCCGTTTCCGTCCAATCATCATGACCACTCTGGCCATGATCTTTGGCATGCTGCCGCTGGCTCTAAGCCTGCACGAAGGCAGCGGGCAGAACGCACCGATGGCACACGCTGTTATTGGCGGTTTGATCTCCTCGACGGCATTGACGCTGTTGGTGGTGCCTGTGCTGTTGACCTATATCGATAGCTTCAGCGCCTTCACCCGCCGCTTCATGCCAAAGGGCCCGGATGATGGGCACCACGGCGAGGAAGAGACCAAGCCGACCCCGGCTGAATAATCAAACATGAAGCCGCCCTACGGGGCGGTTTTTTTATGGGCAGTACTCTTGCGCGCGGGCCCTATGCCGTTATGGTCGGCGCATATTTTTGAGCTGGCAACGAGTTATTTTATGAGTGGATTAGAACGCACCGAGCCGAAGACAATTTTGGTTGCTGGCGGTGCGGGGTTTCTAGGCTCGCATTTGTGCGAGACCCTTCTGGGGATAGGCGCAAAGGTTCTTTGTCTCGATAGTTTCCAGACCGGACGCCGACAAAATATTGCGGCGCTAGAAAACCACCCTAAGTTCAAGCTGATTGAGGGTGACGTTCGTTCGCTGCCGATGATCAACGAGCGCCTCGACGAGATTTATAACCTCGCTTGCCCCGCTTCACCTCCGCACTACCAAGCCGATCCAATCGGCACGATGATGACCTGCGTTCTGGGTACTAAAAACCTGCTTTATCTGGCCGAAGCAAACGGCGCGCGCTTGGTGCAGGCCTCCACCAGCGAAGTTTATGGCGATCCAGATGTTCACCCTCAGCGTGAGGACTATGTCGGGCATGTAAACTGCACTGGTCCGCGCGCTTGCTATGATGAGGGCAAGCGCGCCGCAGAGGCCCTCTGCTTTGATTATCTGCGTTTGGGCAAGGCCAACGTCCGCGTCGCTCGCATCTTCAATACCTACGGGCCTCGCATGCGGGCGGACGATGGGCGGATTGTTTCCAATCTTATTGTTCAGGCGCTTGCTGGGCAGGCCCTGACCATCTACGGCGACGGGACACAAACACGGTCGTTCTGCTTTGTGTCGGACCTTGTTGCGGGCCTGTGCGGTCTCATGGCGCTCCAGCTAAACCCGGAGGCGCCGGTCAATCTGGGTAATCCCGGTGAGTTCACGATTGCTGAATTGGCAGAGAAAGTTTCGCAACTTATCCCCGGCCAGAGCAGGCTCGTTTATTCTCCATTGCCAGCGGACGATCCAAAGCGTCGTCGCCCAGACATTTCGCGTGCAGAAGAACTTATCGGTTGGCACCCAAGAATTGCGCTCGATGAGGGATTGATGCGTACCGTTGAGTGGTTCGCACAGACCGCGAAAGGTCCTGCGCTAGACGTAGCCTAGCGCAGGGGAGCTTCTTAGCGGAAAGCCGGGATGACGTGACGGCCGTAGTTGGCGATGATTTCTTCTTCATCACCGCTGTCGAGATAGATGTTGAACTGGGTGACGCCAGCGTCTTCCAGTTTGCGGATCTTGGCGATGTGGTCGTCGGGCTCTCCGAGCACGCAAAAGCTCTCAACGACGTCATCGGAGATGAAGTCGAGGAATGGGTTATCGGCTTGACCATGCTTGGAATAGTCGTAGCCGCGGCGCTTTTCGATGTAGCTGGTCAGACTTGCCGGGACTTTGTCGCTATCAGAGCCATATTTTTCGACGATGTCGGCGACGTGGTTGCCGACCATCGCTGGGAACCATTTGACCTTCTCGATAGCGCGCTTCTTGTCGCCGAAATAGGCCGGGGCAGCGGCCATGGAGCGGTAGTTGCTCATGTCTCTGCCTGCGGCCTTGCCAGCGTCGATGCACTGGTCGGTAAACCACTTGCAGAGGCCGGGGTCGGCAATCTGTAAGACAACGCCGTCGGCGCTTTCGCCAGCGGTCTTGAGGGCCAGCGGACCATAAGCAGCGATCCAGCTCGGCATGTCATGGCCGACCGCCCACGGAAACTTCACAGCCGCTGGGATTTCGCCGTAGTGAACTTCTTCGCCACGCACCATAGCCTTTGTTTTGTCGATGAATTCGGCAACGCGGGCGAGGGTGGCGGGCTTTTTGCCCATGACGCGCATGGAGCTGTCACCACGGCCAACGGCGAGGTCGAACCGACCGCCGGACTGTTTGGCGAGAGAACCAAAAATTGAGGCAGCGACGGACCAGTCGCGCACGTCCGGATTGGTCACCAGTGGGCCGAAGCGCATGTCCGTTGTGTGTTCCATGCACATGGCAATAGCGGCGTAGCAATCGCGCCAGAGGATGTGGCTGTCGTAAAACCAGCAGTAGGAAAACCCGGCATATTCCGCCGCACGGACCAGATATCGTGCCCGCTCGTGTTCGATAAAGCCCTTAAATGTAATGCCAAATTCCATTTATTCCCCCGCGCTCCCTGTCAGCAATAAATTTGACCAGATGATCAAATTTTTCATGCTCTAATTGTGGTTTGTCAATCTCAATTCCAACTGTCGGAGACATCTTCAAAAAAGACGCTGATGTGATCGCCATTTTGAAGATGTGCTTTCACCCCGTAGACTGTGCGCAGAAGATCATCGGTGATGATTTCTTTGGGTCTGCCTTGGGTGATAACTTTACTATGGTCCATGACGACCAGATGGTCGCAGAAGCGGACGGCGTGGTTGAGATCATGAATTGCCAAGACAATTGTCATGCCGCTCTCCGCTAGGCGCCGCAGCAGTGTCAGCAGTTGCAATTGTGCCTTGATATCGAGGTGACTGGTCGGCTCATCAAGCAGCAGGAGGCGCGGTGCTTGGGCTAGGGCACGTGAGATCAGCACGCGCTGCTGCTCCCCGCCTGAAAGAGTATGAAATCTCTGAGCGGAGAACGCCGTCATTCCGGTTGCGCTTAGCGCAGCGCCGACAATGAGTTCGTCTTGAGGTGAAAGGGCGCTTGCCCAAGCGGGCTGATGTGGAATGCGCCCGAGTGCAACGACATCGGCAACGGTGAGCCGCTCTTCAGTTGAAACCGACTGCTCCACAAAGGCAGCAATCTTGGCGCGCTCGTGTCGCGGCATGGCGTGAAGGTCAGAGCCCTCAAAGCCAACGGTGCCGCGTGCAGGGGTAAGGCCGAGGATGGCAGTGAGCAGTGTTGACTTGCCCGCACCATTGGGGCCGATGAGGCCGGTGATCGCTCCGGCGGGCGCTGTCAAGCTAGCATTGGAAACAATGGTTTTGCCGCCATGGGCAACAGTGAGCTGGCGAACGTCCAAACTCATGTCAGCCTCCGATAGCGCATGAGCACGACTAGGAAGATCGGGGCGCCGAGAAGAGCGGTAATAATGCCCACCGGCAGCTCGCGCGGCTCGAAGAGGGTACGGGCGGCCGTGTCGGTGCACAGCATGAAAATTGCGCCGCAGAGGGCGGCATGGGGCAACAAAAGACGGTGGCGTGGCCCGGTTGCAAGGCGCACGACATGGGGAACAACAAGACCTACAAAACCGATAGCGCCGCCAATCGACACCATGATGCCGGTGAGGAGGGCTGTGACGGCTAGCAAGGAAAAGCGCAAGCGCGGCACATCAATGCCAAGGCTGGCGGCAGCGATATCGCCAAAGGCAAAGGCGTCCAGCGCTTTACCAGCATGCAGAATGATTGGGACGGACACGACGAGCACTGCGAAAATGAGACCGGTTTCGGGCCACGTGGTCCCGGCAAGGGAGCCCATCAGCCAGCTTAGGATTTCGCGATAGCTATCGCCTGTGGCGGACCAGAAGATGAGGAATGAGGTGGCAGCGGTTGCTAGGGCCGAGATGCAGATGCCCGCCAGAATGGCGCGGCTCGGTGTGGTGCCGCCAAGCAGTTTGGAGATGGTGAGCGCGAGGGTTAGAGCGGCAAGACTGCCGATGAACGCACCGAAGGACAGAACGAGCGTCCACCCCAGCAGCATAAAGATAACAGCGCCAAGCGCGGCGCCCGAGCTGAGGCCCAAGAGATAGGGGTCAGCCAATGGATTGCGGGTGAGGGCCTGCATCACTGTTCCTGCCAAGGCTAGGCCCGCTCCGGTGCCTATGGCGGCAAGCACGCGGGGCAGGCGAAGGTCCCAGATAATGGCGGTGCGGAGGGCTGAAAGTGGGCTCTCGGGCAGAAGGCCGAGCTTATAGGCGATAACGGCAAGCGCATCACTTGGGGTGATGTCGGCTGGGCCGATGGTGATGGCGACAATAGCTGCCAAGAGAGTCAGCATAAAGAGAAGTGGGAGCAACACTCGGGTCATGGAGCCGCCTCTGTGTTCTTCTCTTCCGATGCGCTGACGACATTTACTTGCGGCCAAAAAGTCATGGTATGCTGAGGTTCGACAGCTGCTTAGACAGGTCAACAATAGCGGGGATGGTCCGCACACCAGCTTCCGCAGCGGGGAAGGGCAGAGTGAGGTAGCGGGTGTTCTTGACCGCATCCATTTCCTTGGTCACCGGGTTCTCCGCCAGCAAAGTTCTCTTCTGCTCGGCAGTGTTCCAAGGGGTTTCAACCAGGATAATGATGTCCGGGTTGGCATCAGCAACTGCTTCCCAGCCTACAGAGGTCCAGCCTTCGGGGATGCCGGCATAGATATTGGTGAGGCCGAGAGCTTCCATCATCATGGCGGGTGCATTGTTGCCGGCTCCGACATAAGGGGTTTTCGTCGCAGAGGAATACCAGACGGCTGTTAGGCCGCGTGTGTCCGGCGTAATGCTCGCGAGGGTCGACTTTTGTTCTGCAATCAGAGCATTGGCTGCTGACGCGGCATTAAAAATGCTGCCCATTTCGGTGATCTCAGCAAAGAGGTCGTCGAAGGTCAGTTTGGGTGGAGCAATGCTCCGGCAGGCTGCGGGGGCGACATAGCTGGCGACACCAAGCTTAGTAAGAGTCGAGCGCTCACCCGCGCCACCGGCAGTGAAATTGCTCTCCCAGCCGCCATAGATAAAGTCTGGTTCGACTTCGAGCACCACTTCTTGACTGGGCAGCGTATCAGCAAGGACATTGAGCTGCGTGTCAGAGAGATGCGCGGGGAGCGGAGCATCTTGAAAACCGACACCAACGATTTTGTCTCCCAAGCCAAGCGAGAGTAGAAGCTCGGTTGCGGTCGACTTGATGGTAACGACGCGCTCGGGAGCTTGCGGAATTGTGATGGTCACGCCGCAGTTTTCGACGGTGAGGGGATAGAGCGTCTGGGCGTGGGCCGGGACGATGAACACGGCCGCAGTGGCAATAAACATAAGTGTACGCATGCGACGGTTCCTGCGGAGAGCGGTGAGCTAGAGTGCATTTCCCTTGTGGGAGCTGGACCTGTTTTCTGCTTTCGGTGGGCTTTGCGAGGCCGCTGCATCCGGTTCCGCCGAACCCGCTCTGCGCCTCGGACGAGGCGGCGTGTTTTGCTCTGCCAGAGCGGCCTGATAGCCAAGCCGATAGGCTTCGGCGGAGCCAAAGCGGAACATATCATCGTCCCCCGTTCGGGTAAGGGTTCGCGCGCCCGGCGCGTCCAAATCGCGGACGAAGTGGCCAAGGCCGCGCACGACGGCGACGGGAATATTGGTGGTTTTGCCTTTCACCAAATCGGCAGCTCCAGCGATCTCATCGGCGATGACGGCCTGAGTGACGTGCAGCGGACGCCCATTGGCGTCATTGGCTCCCCGCAAATCGTCGGTGAGCTGTAATCCAGCCGCGCCAATGGCTTGGTCTGTCTGGCCAACACGCCAAGGGCGGCCGATGGTATCGGTGATAATGAGGCCGAGATCAAAGCCAAACCGTTCGCGAAGGCCCGCACAGAGGGCGCGGGCGGAGGCATCAGGGTCGGTAGGCAGGCGAAGGGCTATGCCCTCAGGGACATTGGACATGTCGATGCCAGCGGCCGCCATGACGAGACCTTGACGGGTTTCGACAATCCGAGTCACGCCGCCGGGGTGAATACGTTCGGCAACGATGCGCACTGTATCTTCGGCGATAGCCTTTTCACGGTCTTGCGCGGGCACCTGCATGCCTTCGGCTTTCGATACGATTTTGGAGGTGACGACCAAGATGTCGCCAGGCTGCACGGCACAATCTGGCTCTGCGATGGCCTGCTCGATCAATGCTTTCCCGATGAGAGCGACGAGGTCGTCGCCCTTGATGATTTCAGGAATTCCGGGGACCCCCCAAGCCGAAATTCTTGCCATTTTTAGCCTGCCAGGTTCCGCAGCCGAGGGAGGATTTCTTTCGAATAGAGGTCCAAGAAGCGATGCTGGTCTGGGCCGGGGGCGTGGAAGACCAGATGATCAAACCCATAGTCGATATAGGTTTTAATCTGCTCGACATGCTCGTCGGGGTCGGAAGACACAATCCAGCGCTTAGCGACACGCTCAATCGGCAGGGCATCTGCGAGGCGTTCCATCTCCTCGGCATCTTGCACCGAATGCTTTTCTTCAGCGGAGAGGGCGAGAGCGGCCCAATGGCGGCAATCATTTAGAGCGCGGTTCGCGTCTGGATCAAAGGAGACTTTCACCTCGATCATGCGCTCAAAGGGCTTTGCCGCGCGTTCGCTTTCACCTCGACCAATTTCAACATTGGGCAGCAGTTCTTTGGTGTAGAGATCTGCACCCTTGCCGGAGGTGCAGATGAACCCATCGCCAGCGCGGCCGGCATATTTGGCATTCAGCGGACCGCCAGCTGCGATGTAAATCGGCACAGGTTCGGCAGGCTTGTCGTAGATGGTGGCGTTGACGGTCTTGTAATACTCGCCCTCAAAACTGACGCGATCTTCGGTCCAGAGGGTGCGGATGAGTTTGACCGCTTCGCGTAGGCGGGCCGAACGTTCTTTCAGCTCTGGCCATTCCATGCCGGTGGCGGGAACTTCATTGAGACCTTCACCCGTGCCAACCCCGAGAATGACGCGTCCGGGGAACATCGCCCCCATAGTGCCAAAGGCATGGGCGACAACGGTCGGGTGCAAGCGGAAGGTGGGGGTGAGCACCGAGGTGCCCAAGATAATGCGCTCGGTGCGAGCGAGAACCGCGGACATCCAGCCCGGAGCGAACGGTGCGTGGCCGTCCGTGTGTTTCCACGGTTGGAAATGGTCAGACACGAAGACGGAGTCAAATCCGGCCTTTTCAGCCGCGACAGCAAAATCGAGAAGCGTGCTTGGCCCGAACTGTTCTGCCGAAGCCTTATACCCGAAACGCATCATGACCCTCCCAAGTCAGACGAACGTATTTTTGATCGTTTGGTCAAAAATGGTTCATAGTCAAGCGGGATGTACTAGGGGGACGCCGATATTTGCTATACACCAGCCTCAGACACAAAGGACTAATCGCATGAAGGTCATTTTCGACACCGATCCGGGCATCGATGATGCTATGGCGCTGCTGTATATCAGCAAGCTGCCACAACTCGAACTTCTGGGCATTACCACTGTTGTGGGCAATGCCGACATTGCGACGACGACCAGTAATGCGCTGGTACTGCGTGAAATGTTTGGCATTTCTGCTCCGGTCGCGCGCGGCGCCGGCGAAACGCTGGACGGCGTCTACAAGGAAGAGCCTGCCGCTATTCACGGTGTGAACGGCTTGGGTGATGTGGAGCTGCCGGAAGTCGACGAATCTGGTCTGGCGCCGGTTTCGGCGACCCAGTTCATCATCGATACCGTGCGCAAGTACCCGGGCGAAGTGACAATTATTGCTGTTGGCCGTATGACCAATCTGGCTCTGGCGCTGCGTCAGGACCCAGAAGTGGCCAAGCTGACCAAACAGGTCATCATCATGGGCGGCGCGTTCGGCTATAAGGGCCGTTCGGGCAATATGACCCCGCTGGCAGAAGCCAATATCTGCGGCGATCCAGTGGCGGCCGACGAAATGTTTGCGGCAGAATGGCCGGTGCATGTCATCGGGCTCGATGTCACGCACGATATTATCGTTACCGATAAGATGCTTGACGTGGTTGCTGAAAAGGGCGGCGACAACGGCAAGTTCATCCGTGACGTGTCTCAGCTTTATGCTGGTTTCTACAAGGCCGTGATGGACATCGATGGCGTGGTTGGCCACGACATGGTTGCAGTGACCTACGCTTTGTTCCCAGAATGGTTTGAAACCCGTACTGGTCCGATTGTGGTGATCCGCGATGGTCTAGCCGCAGGTCAGACGGCGCAGTGGCCCGATAGCCGCAAGGGTGGTCACCCGGCGTGGACTGGTCGTCGCTCCAACACGATCTGCACGGAAATTCAGGCCGATAAGGTGCTGCAACACTTTATGGACACAGTCGGGCGCTAACGCGCCCGATATAGGGCCGGTTTGATAGGATATATCCACACACGGGATGGGGTGTTTCGGCACTCACATATCCCGGAAAATACCTTCCCCTTTTTGGCGTACATCTTATTAACCGGCTGTTATTCCAAAATTATCTCGATTTGGCTTGGCAGAATATTCGTTTATTCGATAGCCTAGCTGCAGTCCTCGACCGTGGGGCCCCGATTGCATTTTTACAATTGGGAAGGTCGAGGCAGTCGCTGCAGGCGGGGCTGGCTTTGGTCGGCGCGGTCGTGGCGATACGTGTGGTGCGGTGGCAGCGACATTGGTGGTGGCCGGATATCCAACACCCGTCGCCGTCGCCGCCGCACTGTTGATGCGCTCGGTGTAAGCGCTCCCATTGCTTTAGCGTTCCACTATTGCGACTCATTGCTCACATAGCCTCTGTGTGCGGGCCAGAGCTCGCGGTTTTTCTCTGCGTCGGGACAAAACTGAGGACTTTACTGCCCGTAAAATTTGCGTAGGTTCTTGCCCTAGAGGCGCGTACCCATGGCAGATGACGATTCCAGCAGCGGCTTTGGAGAGGCGGCCCAAGCGTTCTTTGACTATTCAGAGATCGCCACCCTCGCTAACCGCTTGATGGAACAATACCGTTTCCGCTGTGCGGTGAGCGGCGCGGATCTTTCAAACAAAAATCTTGAGCCCACGGTGTTCTTCCTCCAGCCCTTGGAGCATGGTGGACGTATTCATCCTGAGAATGCGGTTCTGGTTGAGCGCGCTACCGGACGCTTGTTACAATCGGGATTAGTCCTGATATCCGACGCTTTCGAGGCCTTTATTGCTCGCGCTGATCTCATGGATAGCAGTGCGCGATCACTGCCGAATGGCGGCCGGAAATTGTTTCTCCCTGACAGTGCAGAATTTTGGCCAAGCACGGCCATGATCGCCTATCATCGAAGTCTATTCCGCGCGCAGTGATTTGTGCTGCGTGCGCTGTCCTGTTGACCGGAGCTTTGAAAGTGCCCTTTCCCGATCTGCAACACCCCGCTATCGACGCCTATGAAAGCCAGGTGACGATGCCTGATGATTTTGCTGCCTTTTGGGACAGCACATTGGCAGAAGCGCGTTCCGTGGGCGGGGAAGTGGTGATGATCCCGGCTGAGACGACGCTCAAGCTGGTGGAGGTTTTTGACGTGACCTTCCCCGGTTTTGGTGGGCATCCGGTAAAGGGATGGCTTGCGCTGCCGACACTTCGGCCAGAAAAACTGCCGCTGCTCGTGCAGTTTGTCGGCTATGGCGGTGGCAGAGGGTTCCCTCATGAACTCTTGCACTGGGCAGCGTCTGGCTATGCCTATTTCCGTATGGATACACGCGGACAAGGCTCCAGTTGGAGCATGGGGGCAACGCCAGATCCTGTCGGCTCGACAAGCCAGATCCCGGGCATGATGACCAAGGGCGTGCTCGACAAAAACGACTATTACTACCGCCGCGTCTTTACTGACGGCGTTCGTGCGCTCGACGCAATGATTGGGCAAGACTTCGTTGACCCGACCCGCGTAGCCGTCAACGGTGGCTCGCAGGGCGGTGGTATTGCCATTGCTGTGGCCGGGCTCGATCCTCGCGTTAAAGCTGTGATGCCGGACGTGCCGTTCCTCTGCGATTTCCCGCGTTCGGTCCGTCAGGCCGGGCGCGATCCCTATCTTGAAATCGTGCGTTTCCTTGCTCAGCATCGGGAAAAAACCGCGCAGGTGTTTGATACCCTGCGTTATTTTGATGGGGTCAATTTTGCGCGGCGCAGCTCGGCAGCGGCGCTGTTCTCTGTTGGTATGATGGATGACATCTGTCCACCATCGACCGTGTTTGCTGCATTCAAGGCCTTCTCGGGCAGCGATAAAACGCTCGTTGAATATGAATTCAACAACCACGAAGGCGGTGGTCCTTTCCAGGACCGTGAGCAGATGAAGTGGCTCACAGAGCGCTTCCAGCCTTAAGGGTCACGCTTTAGTTAGTACGGAACAAGTGGGGCGCTCGCGCGGTTGATGGATTACGTGATCTTTCAACGGTGTGGGTGCCTAAGTGCATAAAAATACGGTTATGGCGGAGCGAGTTCGTCAGACAGCCTATTTTCTTTGGGAGCAGGATGGGTGTCCGGAAGGGCAGGCCATGGACTATTGGCTCAAGGCCAAGGGCGCGCATCAGCGCCAGCTCGCTTATGATCGTTGGCTGGCTGAAGGGACCCCGCCTGGCCGATCTTCGTCGCACTGGTATGCCGCCGAAAACGCTATCGACGACAAATAAAAAAACGGGCCCTGAGGGGCCCGTTTGTATGTCCTGCGGACGCGTCGAAGATTACTTCGCGCGTTCAACGTAGGAGTTGTCTTCGGTCAGAATAACGATCTTGGTGCCAGCGTCGATGTGCGGTGGGACCATGACACGCAGTCCGTTGTTGAGGATTGCAGGCTTGTACGAAGACGAAGCTGTCTGGCCCTTAACTACTGGCTCGGTTTCAACGATTTCGAAGGTCATGCGCATTGGCAGGTCCATCGAGAGCGCGATGCCTTCGTGGGTCAGAAGGTGAACCTTCATGCCGTCCGAAAGGTAAGCCTTCTGGTCGCCAATAACGTCGTCACCAACGGTGATCTGTTCGTAATTGGTTGGCTCCATGAAGTGGTGGCCTTCGCCATCCGAGTAGAGGTAATCGTATTCACGATCATCAACGTCGGCTTTTTCCACCATTTCAACGGTGCGCCAGCGGCCGAGAACCTTAACGCCGTCCGAGATGCGGCGCATGGTGACGTTGGTCACCGAATTGCCCTTACCTGGGTGGACGTTTTCTGCCGTGAGGACGACGTGCAGGGCGTTGTCCTGCTCGACGACGTTGCCCTTACGCAGGGACGAGGCAATCACCTTGACCATAATTATTCCTTGTTCGTGTCGTTGGCGCGGTCTAGAGGCAATGCCATCCAGGCGCCGGAATATGTTCTGTGGAGCGCCGGATACAATATTCTG
This sequence comes from Devosia sp. MC1541, assembly GCF_012847305.1. Lineage (NCBI taxonomy): Bacteria > Pseudomonadati > Pseudomonadota > Alphaproteobacteria > Hyphomicrobiales > Devosiaceae > Devosia > Devosia sp. MC1541. The sequence goes on along the minus strand of NZ_JABBDZ010000010.1, from coordinate 16,278 downwards.
CGCCTTTTCGCCAGACCGGACCGCAAGAAACACCATGACCAAGCCATTTCCATCGGGTGAAACGCCCTGGTGGCACCCTGATCGCCATGCAGACCGCCGCCCGCTGCTTATTGGCCGGGCCAAGATCGATGCTGCTGTGCGCCTTTGGATGGGCGAGCGTGACTTCCTTGTGATCGATCCACCGGGGCTGCAACGCTCGCCGGGGAATGAGACTCACCTGCATGCTTTTGGTACGCAGATGATCGGTAATGACGGACTGGCACAGGCGATGTATCTGCACACCTCGCCCGAGTTCACCATGAAGAAACTGCTGGCTGCGGGGGAAAAGCGGATCGCGAGCCTGCAGCACGTCTGGCGCAATCGTGAACGCTCCGCGACCCACCATCCTGAGTTCACTATGCTCGAGTGGTATAGGGTTGGCGAAGCTTATGATGTCATCATTGAGGACACCGTGGCGCTGATAAAGCTGGCAGCAGAAACGACCGGGATTGCTGAGTTCGCCTTTAAGGGCCGAACCTGTGACCCACGCTTGCCCGCCGAACGTGTCAGCGTGGCCGATGCTTTCTTGCAGTTCGCTGGTGTCGATCTTTTAGCGACCATGGACGAAGACGGTGTGCCAGACGGGGAGAAGCTTGCGGCGCAAATGAAGGCTGTCGGCATGGCAATTCCTGACGATAACTCATGGAGTTACCTCTTTACGCATGTGCTCGTGGAGAAGGTTGAACCGGAACTGGGCAATGGCCGGGTGACAGTGCTCGACCGGTATCCAGCCTGTGAGGCAGCGCTGGCCCGACGCGTCCCGGGGGATCTACGCGTGTCTGAGCGGTTCGAGGTCTATGCTTGTGGTGTGGAGCTTGCCAATGGCTTTGGCGAGCTGACAGACCCAGCTGAACAGCGTGTACGCTTTGAGGATGAGATGAACGAAAAAGCGCGCATCTATGGTGAGCGCTATCCAATCGACGAGGACTTTCTAGCAGCATTGGCCTTTATGCCGGAAGCTTCGGGTGTAGCCCTTGGCTTTGATCGCGTGGTGATGCTGGCGACGGGGGCCCAGCGCATCGATGCTGTTTTGTGGGCTCCTGTGGCGGAATGAACTCCTTGCCTAGTGTACCTGCCGACGGCGTTTCAACCCTCACTCCAGCCCTCTCCCCTGAGGGGCGAGGGAGTAGCCCTGCGCGCGCGATAAAGTCGGTTGCAGAACTACAGGCCGCAGGTTTTGCTCAGAATGTAACAGGGCTGGATGCCGTCGGGGATAAGTATGCCATTGGCATTACGCCTGCTGTCGCGGCATTGATCGACCCTAACGATCCCAATGACCCGATGGCCCGCCAATTTGTGCCGCGTGTAGAAGAGCTTACGACCACGCCGGAAGAGCGGGACGATCCCATTGGCGATCTTGCGCATTCGCCGGTTGAAGGGATCGTGCATCGCTATCCGGACCGTGTTTTGCTCAAGGCTGTGCATGTCTGCCCGGTCTATTGCCGCTTCTGTTTCCGCCGCGAAATGGTGGGGCCGCATGGGTTAGGGACGCTGACGCCAGCGGAGCTGGACGCTGCGATTGCCTATATCGCTGAGCATGAGGAAATCTGGGAAGTCATCCTCACCGGTGGCGATCCGCTGGTGCTCTCGCCGCGCCGGTTGCGTGATTTGATGGAGCGTCTGGCGCCGATTGAACACGTAAAAATCGTTAGATTTCATACACGTGTGCCGGTGGTTGAGCCGGAACGGGTTGATGATGCGATGGTTTCGGCGCTCAGGGCTTCGGGCAAGACGACCTATCTGGCGGTGCATGCCAATCATCCGCGTGAGTTTACGGCAGTTGCCAAAACCGCGTTCGCCCGGTTGGTGGAAGGTGGCGTTGCTCTTGTCAGCCAGAGCGTGCTTTTGGCGGGGGTCAATGACGACTTTGATACGATGGCCGCTTTGATGCGTGGTTTTGTCGAAAACCGTATTAAACCCTACTACTTACACCATCCGGACCTGGCGCCGGGCACGGGGCATTTCCGGGTTTCCGTGGAGCGGGGTCAGGAATTGGTGGCGCAGTTGCGCGGGCGGCTATCGGGCCTGTGCCAGCCGACCTACGTGCTCGATATTCCCGGCGGACATGGGAAATCTCCTTTGGCCAATTCTATGGCCCAATTGGCCGATCAGGGGCATTTAGTGGCCGATTGGCAGGGCAATGTGCATCAATATCCGCCCAAAACGCCAAATTCTGAGCAATAAAAAAGGGGCGCCGGAGCGCCCCTAAATTTTGTTTACTCGACGATCCGAGGATCAACGTCCTTGGAGTAGTCCACGCCGCCAACGGCAAAGCCGAAGAGGCGCATGAACTCTTCGCGGTACTTCGGCAGGTCCGCGAGATCGGTAAGGGTCTCGGTGGACAGTTCTGCCCAACGCTTCTTGAGTTCGGCCTGCATGGCTTCGGAGAGTTCCCAATCGTCAACACGAATGCGGTTCTCGTCGTCCAGCGCAACGTCGCCCTGAAGCTTTTCGCGGAAGAGGCGATCGATCTGGTGGATTGGGCCTTCGCCCAGACCCAGTTCGTCCTCGACCTTGATCAAGAGTGTACCATAGAGCGGAACGACGGGGATTGCCGAGCTAGCCTGTGTGACAACAGCCTTGAGCGCAACAACGTTTGCCGAGTCCTTGCCGTGGCTGGCGCGGATGGCAGCTGCAGCACGGTCGAGGTCAGCTTTAGCGCGGCCAAGAGTGCCTTTGTGGTAAATCGGCCAAGTCAGCTCGGAGCCGAGATAGGTGTAGTTGAGGGTGCGGAAGCCATCAGCGAGAACGCCAGCTTCGGCAAGCGCCGCAATCCAGAGTTCCCAGTCTTCGCCGCCCATGACCTTGACGGTCGCCTGAGCTTCTTCTTCGGTCGCCGGTTCAACGGTGATTTCAGAAACTTCACCGGTGCCCGTGTTGAGCGTCTTGGAGGTGACCTGCGAACCGTATGGCTTGATGGCCGAACGGTAGGTGACGCCGTCCTTGGGGTCGGTGCGGACTGGAGAGGCGAGCGAGTAGACGATGAGGTCAACCTGACCCAAGTTCGCCTTGATCGCTTCGATTGTTTCGGCCTTTACCGCGTCCGAGAAGGCGTCGCCTTCAATGGTGACGGCCTTGCGACCAGCAGCCTTGGCGCGGTTCTCGAAGGCACGGTTGTTGTACCAACCAGCCGAAGCTGGCTTAGCTTCACCCGGCTCGCGTTCGAAGGAAACACCAACGGTGTCGGCATCAGAGCCGAACGTGGTGACGATGCGCGAGGCAAGGCCATAACCCGTGGAGCAGCCGAGCACGAGAACGCGCTTGCGATCTGACGGGATAGCGCCCTTGATCGTGACGTGATCAATCTGGTTTTGCACATTGCGGGCGCAACCAGTTGGGTGAGCGGTAGTGCAGATAAAGCCGCGAATTTTGGGCTCGATAATCATGAGAATAACTCCTCGATCTTGCCACGCTGATAGCGTTTATGGCGGCTGGTTTCCAGCCGCCACGGATTGTTTTGCCCGCTAGGGGCAAATTTCGGGTGATTTATGCGCTTTCCTTGGCCTTGCCGGCCGGGAAAATGCCCGACATGACCATGAAGCCGGGTATGCGACGGACGCGGTCTGTCCAACGGCGGAGCGCTGGATAGTCCTGACGGGAAATGCCGCCTTCTTCCGAAAGCATGACATAAGGGAAGCAGGCGATGTCGGCCGTGGTCGGGTGGGATGGCGAGCAGAGCCAATCGCGGCCCTGGCGTTCGCCGAACCACAAATGCTCGTCCATCAGGCGGAAGATGCGGTGAGCACCGGCCTGCACCTTCTCGATGTTGAAATCATAACCATAGCCGAGGGCAAGACGCGCTGCCGAGCTGGTGGAGGTGATGTCATCGGCGACCGAGTGCCAACGCAGGATTTCTGCGGTGACGGCAGGATTGTCCGGGAACCACTGGCCGGTGGTGTCATATTTCTTGGCCAGATAGGCGAGGATCGCCCCTGAGTCCGAAAGGATGAGATCATCGTCTTTCAGGACGGGCAGCTGGCCAAACGGATTGAGGCGCAAGAACCAGTCGGACTTGTGCTCCTTTCCGGGGAAGAATTCCACCGGATGCATATCTGCAGGCTGGTTCAGGATGTTGAGCAGCAGGCGGACTTTGTAGCAATTGCCCGAAAGCTCGAAATCATAAAGCGTGATGGCCATAGGTTAGATATCCAATACCAGACGAGAGGATTTGGCACGGCTGACGCAGGTCATCATGCAGGTGTTGGAGGCTTTTTCGGTCTTGTTCAGGTAGACGTCCTGATGGTCAACCTCGCCTTCCATGACGCCGGTGAGGCAGGTGCCGCAGGCGCCTTGTTCACACGAGGACGGCACGGTGAGGCCAGCTTCTCGCATGACTTCCAGAATGGTCTTGCCAGCCGGGACGTGCAGCGTCATGGCCGAACGGGCCAGTTCAATGTCGAAAGCAGAGGAGCTGTCGATCTCGGTGGTGTTCTGGAAATATTCGAAGTGGATGGCTTCATCCGGCCAACCGAGTTCGGTGGCGGTGTCGCGGACCATTTCCAGCAGGGGGCCGGGGCCGCAGATATAGACGTGGTTGGAGAAGTCGTAAGCGCCGAGGACTTCGGTGACCTTGGCTTTCACCGCCACCGGATCAAGGCCGAGATGATTGGTGATCGCGCCATGCAGCGCGCCAAGCTCGCTCTTGAAAGCGAGGTTTTCTTCGTTGCGCGCGAAGTAGTGCATTTCATAGGGCAGGCTCGACTTGTCGAGGAAGCGAGCCATGGAGAGGATCGGCGTGATGCCGATGCCGCCAGCGATAAGCACGGTGCGGGTCGCATCGCGACGGAGCGGGAAGTTGTTGCGTGGCTCGGAAATGGCCAGCACGTCGCCTTCGCGCACGGTTTCTACCAGCGCTTTGGAGCCGCCCTTGGAGGCATTCTCAAGCTTGACGCCGATAACATAGGACGAGAGGTCGCCCGGACCGTTGGTCAGCGAATATTGGCGGATGAGACCGTTGGGCAGGTGCACGTCGATATGCGCGCCCGGCTGGAAAGTCGGCATGTGCTTGCCGTCGCGGTCGGCGAACTGGAAGGCCATGATGCCATCGGCGGTCTGCCACTTGCGCTTGACCACGACAGGCATGGTGTTGCCGCGCGGTACGGCAATATCGGGCATGGTGGAGAGCTCTACCGATACCTTTTCGAAAGCAGGTTCGAGCGGCGTTGGCTGGCTGGCCTTACGGATTTGCGCGCGTTCGAGGCGATCGCGCAGCTTGGTGAGAAGCTCATTGTAGTGGCGCAGGATCGCCAGCTCGTCGGACGGCTTGCCTTCTACGAGGCCGCGGATTTGGGCGCGAGTGGCGTCGATCGGCTGGACGAAGAAAATCGCGTGGCCAAGACGGACCGCCATTGCGGGCAGGATTTGGGCGGGCTGATCATCGGGCGCGAGGCGCGCTAGACCAGCGACCACATCTTCAGGTTCAGCATTGATCGGGATCGGGCGCAGGGCGAACCAGTTGCCGCTCTCCGAGCCCGGGAAGGGCGAGAAGGGCAGGTCTTCATTAGCAGCCGACCAGATGAGGCCGAAAGCTTCTTTGACGGGGTATTTGCGGTTTTCAATGCGGCGCGCAGGAGCGTCGGCGGGGTGAGCCGGAATGTAGGTGCAGCCAGCGGACTGATTGGCATAACGCCAGCCGTGGTATTGGCACTTGAGTTCTTGGCCTTCGTTGATGCCAATGGAAAGACGGACGCCGCGGTGCAGGCAGCGATTTTCCCAGACGTTCACATTGCCGTCGTCAGCGCGCCAAACGGCGAGCTCGCGACCAAGCAATTGTCCTTGGTAGACGTGGCGGAATGGTAGGTCATCGCTTGAGGCGATTGGGTACCAATTTGGGTCGGAGAGGGACAGGGCCATGTCGATCTGATCCGAGTGGTTGGATCGCGCCACGATCTTGATTTAGTCGTCGCACTCCCTGGCGTACGGGGAGGCCGAATGCGTCTCGGAAGAGAGGCGTGATTAGCTCGCTTGTGGGATCACACCGTAGGTGATGCCCTTTTGGCTGAGCCAGCGGCGGTAGGCGATGGCGCTTTTATCAGCGCGGATCGGGGTTTCAGAACGCGGATCAAGCGGAAGCTTTTTCGGGTACTGATTTTCGAGGATCGGCTTATCCTGACCGAAAATGGTCTGTTGGAAGCGGCGGAGATCTTCGAGGGAGGAATAGCTGTCGATCATCGACTGCAGCAGGTGAGCGCGGCAGGTTTCCTGAGTCATCGGCTGGAGAAGAATTGCGATGACGTCGCGACGGCTTTCGTCTTCTGGGCAGGACTTATAAAGAACCGAGCAGAAGGGGTGCGGCACGCGGTAGACATATTCTACTTCCATCGGCTTGGTGGCCGACTTGGCAGCGCGTGGCTGGATGAACTTGCACTTGGTGGCGAGCACTTCGTCGCGTTCTTCCGACACTTCTACGTCGTATTCCTTCACTTCCGTATGGGGTTCAGCGCCGAGAATGTCGGTGTGAACATAAGGGAAGTGGCCCATGTCGAGGAAGTTCTCAACGGCACGAGGCGCCGAGCAGGCAATGCCGATGGAGCCGCAGTTCATATTCTTGCGGTCGGGTTCGGCAAATTCTGGGATGGGGAACAGGGCTATGGTTGGATTACCGAGGCAAGTCCACGTGTAGCCATAAGCGGTTTTCACCGGGAGGCGGTCGAGGATGGACTCGGCGTCGATGTCGTCGCCGTCTTCCTCATTGCTGCGCAGCCAAACAACCGGTTCGCCATCAACCCCACGGGTCATGGAGATTTTGCGGTCGAGCAGCATGGTGTTTTCAACGAGCCCGATCTTAAGCTCGTCCGTGGCTGCAATCACGTGCCAAAGGTCACGTGTGAATGGGTCCAGGTCAGTTGTCATGGGGCCTATCTCATTATTGCCCCGTGATCATACAAATCTAAGCGCGCGGCGTCACTGGAAACTTGGCCGCAGCCGCGCGCCCTCGTGCGACTTATTTCTCGCGGTAGATGTCAAACGCGCCGATCGCTTGGGTCGTCGCCATAAGCTGGATCTTGTTGACGTTCACGTGTTCGGGCAGAGAGGTGGCCCAGAAGATGCTTTCAGCAATGTCTTCGGCCGTCATCGGCTTGGTGCCCTTATAGACATTGTCGGCCTTGTTCTGGTCGCCTGCAAAGCGAACGACAGAAAACTCGGTTTCGGTCAGGCCCGGCTCAATATCGGTGACGCGGACGTTCTTGCCTTGCAAGTCCGAGCGAATGGCGAGGGCGAAGTGTTTTACGAAAGCCTTGGACGCTGCATAAACCGAAGCGCCGGGATAGGTGAACTCACCCGCAACCGAGCCCAAGGTTACGACGTGGCCGCCGCCGCGTTCAACCAGCCCGGGCAGCAGCAGGCGCACCGTGTAGACAAGGCCAGAAATATTGGTGTCGATCATGGTCTGCCAGTCGTCGAGGCTGGCTTCGTGGGCGGGACCGAGGCCAAGCGCTAGGCCAGCGTTGGCGAGGACAATGTTGATGTTTTTGAAGGGACCGGGAATGTCAGCGATGGCAGCTTCGATGGCGGCGCGATCGCGGACATCGAGCTCGATGATGTGGCAATTCTCGGCGCCAAGCTCGATCTGCAGATCGATCAAGCGATCCATACGACGCCCAGTGGCAATCACTTTGGCACCCGCTGCCACATAGCGGCGAGCGGCGGCCTGACCAAAACCAGAGGTTGCGCCTGTGATGAAAACGATAAAGCGGCTTGCGTCGAGCAGCTGATACATACCGGGTCCTAGAAGGAATTTCAGTGTTGAGTGGTGGCTATGCTGTACCGCCATGCCGCGCGCGTCAACGTCGTTGCCCATGCGCCACTCTGATCAAGGAATGGCACGAAAAATACCAAGAAGGGTATTTTTGAGCTCTGGATCAGCTTAAACTGGTTAACGGTCGTTCACGACTATGCGATCCGCTGGGGAGTTGCTGCAGGTTTAACTCTTTGTTTCCGTAACGGAATCAATTGTGTGCTTCAGCCCCGTATCTGGTTTGTTGCGTAATAGGGCAGGTTACCTTTGTTCAAAGTGCGTCTCGTTTCGAGTTTTGGCGCTCTGTGTATCGCTGCGGCCGCACTGTCGGTTTCGGTGCTACCTGCCTCTGCGTTCGACTTTTTCGGCCTCTTCAAGAGTGATGCGGACAAAGCGGCTGATGCCGTCGTTGTCGATCCCAAAAACTACACCGTCGTGTTTTCCAGCTCCGAAGGGGGCGCGATAGAATCGGCGTTGCGCAATGCTTCGGGATTGCTCGCTGATCAAACTGAGCCCGCCTCGGGCGCAGCGGGGCTGATTGCAAAAGCGCGCGGCGATTATCGCCGTTTGCTCGCTGCTCTCTATAGTGAGGGCTATTATGGCGGGGTTGTAAGTGTTCGTATTGGCGGGCAGGAGGCATCAAACCTTCCGCCCGATACCAATCTGCCTGATCAGGTTGAGGTGACGGTGTCCGTCAATCCTGGACCCCTTTTCCGTTTCAACAGCGTGGCCATTGCCAATCAGGCAGCGCCGACTAGCGATCCGGGTGATCAGGTCGATGCGCCGATTATGCGTGGCTACGCGTCGGGAGAAATTGCGCGCGCCGGGGTGATTACCCGTGCCGAAGGTCTTGCGTTGGAAGCATGGCGTCAGCAGGGCTATCCCAAGGCCGAGATCGTCTCGCGCGATGTGGTTGCCGATCACAAAACCAATACGATTGACGCGTTGATCACCGTCAATCCTGGTCGCAAGGCTGGGTTTGGTGCGATCCGCGTGACCGGCGCTGATCGGATGAACCCCGATTTCGTTGCCCAACAGACCGGCCTTGCCGTGGGGCAGGAGTATGATCCGGACGAGTTGAAAAAGGCGCAGAAGCGGCTTGATCGTCTCGAGGTCTTCCGTTCTGCGCGCTTTGACGCGGCGCAGGACATTGGCTCGGATGGCTTGCTGCCGTTTGAATTGACGGTCGAAGAAATGGCCGGTCGACGCTTTGGCGTTGGCGCAAATTATTCCACGACCGATGGGCTTGGCGTGGAAGGCTATCACCTGTGGCGCAATCTTTTCGGGCAAGCCGAGCGCTTGCGGCTTGATGCGCGTGTGGCCTCGATTGGTTATCCGATCGATACCGCGCAGTTTGACTATCTCTTGGGCGGCACCTTTACCAAGCCCGGTTTTTACCATCCGGACGTTGATCTGGTTGCGGCCATCGCCGCTGAGCGCAACGTCTACACGACCTATGCCGAAACCGCCGTCGGTGGCTCGCTGGGGTTGAAGTGGTATTTCTCCGACGAAATTACGCTGACAGGCGGGGTGCAGGCGAAACGGGCACGCTTTGACGATAGTTTCGGAACGCGTGACTTCGCCTATTTCGGCGCCTATGGCGGTGTCGTCTTTGACAATCGCGATAGCGCGGTGGATGCCACCGAAGGCTTCTATGCCGCTGCAACCGTCGCTCCTTGGTATGACGTTATTTATAACAAGCCGGGAGCCAAGGTTGAGGTTGAGGGGCGCACCTATTTTGGCTTTGGCGAAGACGACCAATTCGTGCTCGCAGGGCGCGTGAAGCTAGGCGCGTTGCTCGGCCCCGATTTGGCAGAAATTTCGCCCGATCAGCTGTTCTTTGCTGGCGGTGGCGGCTCCGTGCGTGGCTACGGACACAAGTCTATCGGTGTCGACAATGGGGCAGGGGCCGAAACTGGCGGACGCTATTTGGTGGAAGGCTCTATTGAAGCCCGCGCTAAGGTGACCGAGGATATCGGCGTCGTCGCCTTCGTCGATGCTGGCTATGTCGCTGCCGACACGATTCCGAGCTTACAGGACATGCGTATCGGCGCGGGTCTTGGGGTTCGCTACTACACCGGCCTTGGGCCGCTTCGCCTTGATGTAGCCGTTCCGCTCAATAAGCGTGCGAATGATGCGCACTGGGCCATCTACGCAGGTATCGGACAGGCATTCTAATGGCAAAATTTTCGACCAAGCGCCGTCTTGTCCTTGCTGCGCTGCTGTTGGGCGGGGCCGCTGTTCCAGTGACCCTGTTCGCGCAGGACATGAGCAATGAAGAGCAGAAGGATTGGCTGACGAGTTTCGTCGAAGTCCAGCTTTCGACGCCTGAACGCCAGATCCGCCTGTCCAATATCGACGGCGTGCTTGGGTCAGACGTAACCATCCGCGAGATCAGCATTGCCGACGAAGAAGGCGTTTGGTTGCGGATCAACAATGCGGCGCTGAACTGGAACCAAGGCGCGCTGTTCTTTGGCAAGCTTGAGGTTAATTCTCTCAAGGCCGAGAGCATTGATTACCTGCGCAACGCCAAACCCGCCGAAAATTCGGTTGATCTACCGGCGCCGGAAGCTGGCGGATTTGAAGTGCCGCAATTCCCGGTGGCCATTCAGATTGGCGAAATCGCTGTCCCAAGCGTGACCTTTGGCGAAAGCGTTTTTGGGCTTGGCTCGCGCATTGGCCTCAAGGGCTGGGTGACGCTGGAAAATGGCGATCTTGACGTCTTTGCTGATATCGACCGCGTCGATGAGCCGGGCGGAACGCTTGATCTTGATCTCAAGTATCGTCGTGAAAATGCTGAGGTGGACGTCACTTTCAATCTGGCGGAACCGCCAGATGGGGTGATCGCCAATCTGCTCAATATTGAAGGACGGCCGGCGGTCGACCTCAATCTCATTGGTAAGGGGCCGGTGAGTGATCTCAATGCTGAGCTGAAATTGCTGGCCAATGGGCAAGAAGCTTTGGCCGGTACGGGCCGTATTGCGCAGGCGCGCGACGGTCTGGCGGTGAGCGTTGACCTTGGTGGTCCGCTCTCAACGCTGGTGGCTCAGCCATATCGTCGGTTCTTTGGTGCGGATACGCGCCTTGGCGTCAACGCGCTGGTGCGGACGGCGGGCGGCTTTGATATCTCTGACATTCGTCTCAGTGGCGGGCAGTTGGGTCTGGTAGGCTCGGCCGAGACCACTGCGGACAATTTCCTCTCCAAGCTCGATCTGACTGCAACCATTGCTGATCCAGCGGGTGGCAAGGTGGTGCTGCCTTTGGCGGGCGCTGAAACCAGCGTGCAGGGCGCAGAACTGCGCATTGGCTTTGGTACTTCGGCAGATGACAGCTGGAAGGCGGATCTCACCGTCGCAAATTTTGTCACAGATGGCTTTGCCGCGCGGGACCTAGAATTCGGCGTTGGTGGCGTGGCCAAGAACTTGGCGGATCCAGCCGCGCGCCTCGTCACCTATAATGGCGACGGCGTTTTGTCGGGCATTGCCGCTGATGCCGGCGTGGAGGCCGCCCTCGGCTCCAACGTCGGTCTGGGCCTTGCAGGCGTTTGGAACGCTGGGCAGCCGATCGATCTCGCCGAGTTCCGCATTGCCGGTAAGGCGCTGACGGCTGGGTTGGTTGGCAAGATCGACGGCACTGATTTTGACGGCACGATTTCGATCGACACCGCAAGCATTGCGCCGTTCTCGTCGCTGGCCGGGCGCTCGCTCAGCGGTGGGCTAAACCTGAGCGCGAGCGGGCGTGTTGAAGTCGTGGGCGGTGGGTTCGACCTCGTACTTGATGGCACGGGTGATACGCTGCGCATTGATGATCCGACTGTGGATCGTTTGCTCAACGGCGAAATAAAGCTATCGGGCCGCGTGGCGCGCGATGGCGGCGGGTTCTCGGCAGAGAATTTCAAGCTCGGCAACCAGCTCATTCAGGTCACTGCGGATGGCGTCTATGCGAGCGATAGCGCCGATTTCAATATTGCCCTTGATCTGTCCGATCTCGGTCTGGTGGCGGAAAATGCCTCCGGTGCCTTGCAAGTGACGGGTTCGGCCCGTTCGGAAAACGCCGAAACGCCGCTGGTGCTGGCTTTGGACGGTGTTGTTCCGACTGGGACACTGTCTGACTACGATCTTCGCGACGCTAAGTTCGGCGTTGCAGCGTCGCTGTTCAACGGCGTGACCAACGGCACGATCACCGGCAGCGCAGCGCTCGACGGGCATTTGGCGCAGCTGGCCTCGCAGTTCAAACTCGACGAAGTCACCCAATCGCTCTCCGGTCTGTCGTTTGACATCGCCGGAACCAAGGTGACCGGGCAGGCGCTGCGTGATGCGGAGACTGGTCTCATCAACGGCGGTTTTGATATTGCTGCACCAGATGTGTCTTTGGCAGCAGCTCTGGCGCTGACCGAAGCCTCGGGCGCGCTCAATGCCAAAGTGACGCTGGCGCCAGTGGATGGCGAGCAAGGCGCGCAGCTCACCGCCAATGCCAGCGATCTCAAGGTCAGCGGCATCTCCATTGGGCGGGCGGATGTGGCGGCAACTATTGGCGATCTCTTTGGTGTTCCGGCGATTGACGGCGTGGCAAATGCATCGACCATTGTGGCCGGGGGCACGGTGATCAACTCCGTGACCGCCAAGGCCAACCAATCGGGCGATAGCACCAATTTTGATGCGCAGGCGGCGCTGGCAACGGGTACGAACATTGATCTCGCTGGCGCGTTGAGCCCGATTGCTGACGGCTATCGCTTGGCGCTCAATCGCGCCAACCTCACGCAGGGGCAGTTGGCGGCGACATTGGCGAGCCCAACGGAGCTTATTGTAGCGGGCGAAAGCGTTTCGCTCGATGCCTTGCGCTTTAATGTCGGTTCGGGCTCGATCACTGCGTCCGGCACGGCGGGTGATGTATTGGATATGCGCGTCGTCATTGACGCGCTGCCGCTCAACATCGCCAATACCATCGTTCCATCGCTGGGTGTCGCGGGTACGCTGAATGGTGAAGCGATTGTGACGGGCGCTGCAAGCGATCCAAATGTGCGTTTCAACGCCAACGCCAACGGCATTTCGACAGCGCAGATCGCGCCCTTCGGGATTGCCCCAATCTCGGCCTCGCTGGCGGGCAGTTTTGCGGCCAACACTGTGACCATTGAGAGCCTCACTGCCAATGGGAACGGTGGGCTCAATGTATCAGGTTCGGGCCGCATTCCACTTGCTGGTGCGGATATGGCTGTGAGCATCAAGGGCTCGGCGCCGCTGGCGCTGGCAAACCGCTTCGTCGCTGACCGTGGCGCGCAGGTTTCGGGCACGGCCAGTTTTGATGCACAAGTTGGGGGATCGATTTCTAGCCCGCAATTTGGGGGCAGCGTTTCGCTGGCTGACGGCGGCTATATCGACCCAGAACTAAACCTGCGACTGCAGGGGATCACTGGTCGCGCTTCGCTTTCGGGCACAACCGCAACGGTCGAAAACCTTACGGCAAATCTGGCGACGGGCGGAAGTGTGTCGGTGGGCGGGACTATTGGTCTTAACGGCGATCTGCCTGCCAACCTTACGATAGCGATCAATTCGGCCCGCTATGCCGATGGCGATCTTTTCATCGCGACCATACGTGGTGACCTCAAGGTAACGGGTGGCCTCATGGCGACCCCGCTGCTATCGGGCGGTTTGACAATTGAGCAGGCCAATATCACCGTACCAGATAGCTTTGGCGGCGCAGGGCAGATAATCGATGTCGACCATCGCTCGACTCCAGCCGACGTTGAGCAGACCTTGGTTCGTGCGAAGGTCGGCACGGATGCTGCCTCTCGCTCGGCTGCTGCGGGGGCCGGTCCTCAGCTTGCGCTGGACGTCACGATTGACGCGCCTAACCAGATCTTTATTCGCGGCCGCGGGCTCGATGCTGAAGTTGGCGGTTCGTTGCGCCTGACAGGGCCGGCAAGCAATATTCAGCCGGTTGGTGCGTTCAACTTGATCCGCGGCAGGCTTTCGATCCTCGGTCAGCGCATTACCTTCACCTCGGGTGGGGTAACTCTGCTGGGTGATCTGGATCCGCAGATCAATCTCGTGGCGACGACCTCCAATGACAATATCGACGTGACGGTGACGGTGTCTGGGCGGGCTTCGGCCCTGGACGTGACCTTCGGCTCCAGCCCGACCTTGCCGCAAGACGAAGTGCTCAGTCGTTTGATCTTCAATCGTCCGATCAGTGAACTGTCGCCACTACAATTGGCGCAACTGGCGGCCGCGGCGGCGGAACTGGTTGGTGGAGGCGGCGGTGGTCTTGTCGGCAGTCTGCGCGGTGCTGCAGGCTTGGCGGACCTCGACGTTGTCACCGATGCGGAAGGCAATGTTGGCGTGAAGGCCGGGACCTACATCCAAGACAATGTCTACCTTGGCGTAACGGCTGGGGCCAATGGCCAGTCCAAGGTCAACATCAACCTCGATGTGACCGACGATTTGACCGTGCGGGGAGCTGCCGGACAGGACGGAAGTTCAAGCCTGGGCGTCTACTTCGAGCGCGATTACTAAAATTTGGGGCCGGGCTGATCATCAGTCCGGCCTTTGTTTTTGCTGATAGTTGAGGGTTTCCTCGCTTGTTGGCTTGCGTTTCAGCGTGCCCACCGATCTAGTCGGCGCACATTAAGACGCAGGGGAGGGCGTTTTGAAGCATAGGTCTTTGATCGCTCTAGCACTGGCAACCGTCGCCTCGATTGGCGGCACGCGTTTATCGGCCGTTGCGATTCCCTGGCTGGTCCTAACAACGACGAATTCTCCCGTACTGACTGGCGCAGTGGCTATGGCCGAATTGCTGCCCTATGTGGCGGCGCAGTTTTTGGCCGGGCCCTACATTGACCGCTTGGGTGCACGCAGAGTTGCCGTCGTGTGCGACGTGATCTCTGTCGTGCTGTTGATGATCATTCCAGTTCTATTCGCTTTGGGGATTTTTTCCGTCTGGATCCTCATCCCAGTCGTCGCCGTATTGGGGCTCTTGCGTGGGCCTTCGGATACGTCGAAGCGCGCTTTGGTGCCGCAAGTCGCTGCGGTTTCGGACGTGCCGCTGGAGCGGGTTACCGGCATTTTGGGCACAAGCGACCGCCTGGCAGGCACTCTTGGATTCGCCGGGGCAGGGGTGCTCATAGCGCTGGTCGGGCCGGTCGCGGCACTCTTCATCAACGCGGCGACATTTTTGGTCTCAGGGCTCCTGCTGTTCTTTGGCGTGCTCGTACCCAATCCTGAAAAGCCAACAGAGGATGAGCCGAAGCGCCCGCATTATTTTGCCGAGCTCGCCAGCGGGATCAAAACGGTCGTCGCGAGCCCGGTTTACCTCGGGTTTGCTGCCATGATGTTGGTCACCAACATGCTTGATAGCGCCTATGGTTCGGTCATGCTGGCAGTTTGGATTCGAGAGCATGGCTTCGATGTTTCGTGGCTGGGCATAATCCTCGCGACCTTTCAGATTTCGGCCATTCTGGGCGCGGTGGTCGCGTCGATCTACGGCCAGACGCTGCCGCGCGTGCCCGTGGTCATCGGTGGATTCCTATGCGCGGGACCTATTGCGTTTATGGCCATAGCGTTGAGCCCGAGCATCTGGGTTACGCTCGCTATTCTGCTCTGTTGCGGATTCTCGGCAGGTTTCCTCAATCCGGTTGTCAGCGCGGTTCTCTTCGAGCGCATCGATAGGAAGAAGACGGGGCGCATGGTCGGAACGTTTAGCGCCATGACGGTCGTGCTACTGCCCTTTGGAGGGCTATATGCCGGAACGCTCATCGAGTTGACCGATATCACGACGACACTGCTGATTTCCGCAGTGATCTACGGGCTCGCAGTGCTGCTGCCGCTGCTAATTCCGGGTTTTACCGAATTCGCGCAGCGCCGCACCCGAACCTCAACAGCCTCGTAAACCGACAGGAATAGTCCACAGCCCTAAACTCGGAAATTGCGTTCAAGCTATTCAATGCGCAAAGGCCGACAAAACTTAGGCTTTCAGTTCAGTTTTGCACATTGCTTGAGCAGTAACGGGCTCAAAAATCATGCAATTTTGGCCGACCCTGTTGACGGGAAAAGTGGGTGCCCCTATAACCCGGTCATCGCTGCAGAGCACAGCGCCTTCCGGCACTGAGTTCTAGCGGCACAGAAATCTGAAAGATCAGGCAGTTTGGCCGGTAACGGCGCGAAAAGCTTTTTCTCTAAGAACTCCGGAAGCTTTGCTTCCAAAATGACGTATCCGGTTTGTAACCGATGGGTCAGCTCTTTGACATTGTGAAGATTGAAGAAAGAGAAACGTGGACGGCGAGGTTCTTGCGAACGGAAGCTGGGGTTTACTCCGGTGGAAGTTATACAAGACTTCGATGGGTGCACGTTTCTAGAGGTACACTCTTTTAGCGCTTTAATAGCGCAATTTGATGTGTGTCCTCGTCAAAACGCAAACGTGCATCTAGCGACAATAGTCATGATTAAACTTGAGAGTTTGATCCTGGCTCAGAACGAACGCTGGCGGCAGGCTTAACACATGCAAGT